>JBILMQ010000263.1:0-5069 GCA_044375455.1 Caulobacterales bacterium
CAAGCAGCGTATAGCCCGCGACCGAACCGGCAATAATCACGCCCAGGGTCGCGACGATCGCGGCAGAGGCCAGGATCAGAACCCGGCCGTGATCACGGTCCCCGGTTTGCCAATTGACCCGCACGTCACCGGCTTTGGCCGCCAGCAGAGGCAGAGTCATCAGGCAGAGGGTTGCATGGTGGTTCTGATTGGCGAAAAGACCGACCGGCGCCCCGCGGCCTGTAATCTCGTAGAGATAAAGGTCTGAATTAACCCCCGTGATCACCTGCGCCACGCCCAGAAAGACGCTCGCAGCCGTGATCCCCGCCACCAGAAACGCCAGCACCCGCAGATGGGCGCGCAGATTTGTCGTGGCGGAGAGCGTGAAGGCTGCCATCGCGGGCAGAAATCCGAACAGCGCAAACGCCGTCGACCCGGAAAACAGCGAAATGGGCGCCGCGGGCGGCGTCACGCCGGCCAGCGTCATCGCCTGGGCGAGGTCGGCGCGTCCCGGCAGCGCCGTCCATATCGCTGCCGGCAGGGGAATAAGCTGGATGAGGCCGACGACAACTGCCGCACACAGCAGAGCGAGCCCGGCAAGGCCCGGCTTGGACAGCCGATCAAGCCGGCCGGCGAGACAGCCAATCGCCAGCAGCAGTCCGGAGGCGGCCTCAATCGCGCCATTGGGTGCGCCTTGCCGTGATCCGCCCATCAGAAGCGCCAGGGCAAGAAGGACGAACACGAGGCTGACCCCAACCCCTTGGCGAAAGTCCGCCCATATGTCTTTGCGTTTGCGCGCCATCAGCGCCCTGCCTGTTGGGTCTGCGGCCGGATCCGCACGGAGGTGACGGACAGGCGTGTCCGAACCGGAAACTCCCCGGGCAGCGTGCGCAGCGACAGGGTTTGCGCGGGACAATCAGCGGCTGGCGTCGCAAACGGCGCAGTCAGCACCGTGCCTGGCGCGATGTCGCCGCGGACATCAAGGCGCGCCAGTTCGGGGCCCTTGGGATAGCAGGCAAGCACCCAGGCGAAGCGGCCGCCATCCTTGGTTCCTTCGGCGCCAAGGGTGCTGTCCAGGTGGTAGGCGCCAGGGCCAAGCACCATCATCTGGGAGGCGAGCGTCGCCGAGCCGGATCCGAGATAGAGGGCAAAGAGGCCGCCGCCCTTCTCGAAGCTCACGCGGTCGCGCTCATAGCTCCAGGTAAATGGTCCAGGCGCAGGGATGGCCTTGAACTCTGGGTCGAACGGCCAGGAAAATCCCGCGAGCTGCTCGCGCGGCAGGAAGCTCAGCCAGGCCAGGAGCGCCTGTTGTGGTCCCTGTTCGGCCAGGATCTTCTGCACAAAACCCGTCTGCGCGTCCGGCGCTGCACGGTTCAATCTCACAAGGGTCAGCGGACTGAGACTGGACGCATTGAGCCGGGCGATGACCCCCGGACCCCAGGCTGGCTTTTCCAGGAGGCGCTGCTCGAGCACGCTCAGTCCCTGCGGGCTTGTCGCGAGCGATGCGATGGCCCCTGTGACGTCCAGTGTGCCGGCGTCGAGAACGGTGAGGCGTTCGAGGTGGAACAACGCTTTGGCGTGCAGGTTCTGCTGGAGATAGGCCTCGGCCAGGATCGCATGCGCCAGCGGCAGGCGGCCTTCGCGGCTCACGGCGGCCTGCGCGAAGCGGATGGCGGCGTCACGGTCATTGGTGCGGGCGGCGCGGTAGGCCGCGTAGAGGAGCGGGCGCCATGCGCCCGGTGAGGCCTGCCAGATCTGCGTGGACAGGTCATGGAGCGGACCCGGATCGCAGGGGCGCGCTGAGATGCACAGCCGATCGCCGCGCGCCTGCATGCTCGCCGCGAGCGACGGAAAATCCGTCTCCAGTCGCGCCGGATCGCTCTTCTCAAGATATTGCGCCCAGCCCGCAATACCGGCCCCGGCGCCGGCTGTGAGCGCTGCCAAGGCAACAAGAAAGCTGACAATGCGCATTGAGGCCGCGTCAGGTGTCGCTGCGATCGCCCGAGGCGTCGCCGTCCTCGCTGCTCACAAACAGGCGGATCTTTTTGCGGGCGCGCGCTTCGGCTGACAGTCTGCGGCCGCGCTCTTCCTGGCCATAAGCATAGTAGTAGCGATAGCCATAGCCATAGCCATAGGCGATGTTGTCGCCCGCCTTCTTGAGGTCGTATTTGGTCAGGATCGCGCCGATGATATGGCCGCGCGCTGCCTGAAGCCGGTCCAGGGTACGCAGCGCCGTGGGTCGTCGTACGCCGCCGGCCTGCAGCACCAGGACTGTCGCTTCGCACGCGGCTGACAGCGTGGGGGAGTCGGCGAAGCCGAGCACGGGCGGTGAGTCGACCAGCACCACGTCGAAGAGCAGGCTCGCATCTTCCAGGATGCGCGACAGCCGCGGGCTTGAGAGCAGTTCTGCCGGGTTGGGCGGAATGACGCCTGCCGGCAACAGGAAGACGTTTTCAACCGCTCCGGGGATGACGTTATCGCGCAGCGACGCCTCGCTCGTGAGCAGCCCTGAGACCCCGACCGAGACGCCGGGATCGGCCATGAAGGACGGACGACGCATGTCCGCATCGATGATGAGCACGCGCTTGCCGATGCCGGCAAAGGAGATGGCAAGGCCAGTGACGCAGCTCGTCTTGCCTTCCGATGGGCGCACGCCGGTGATGTGAATGACCTTGGGCGCGCCGCTGTCGGTCGCAAATTGCAACGCGGTGCGCACGGAGGCGAAGGCCTCTGTCACCTGACTGCGGGCATCCTGCAGTTGCCCGATGACACTTTCTTTGCCCTTCAGTTTCGGGATAACCCCAAGCAACGCCAGACCCAGTTTGGTCTTGATGTCATCAGGGTGCGCGACGCTGTCGTCGAGATATTCGAGGAACATCGCCAGACCGATGGCGATCACCAGGCTGAAGAAGACCGCCAACATCAATGTGCGGGGCAGATTGGGCGAGAACGGTTTGCGCGGTGGTTCGGCGCGATCGACAATTGAAACCTGGCTGGTGCCGATGCCGCTGGCGATCGACACCTCCTTGAACCTCTGGAGAAGCGCGTCGTACTGCGAGCGCAGCGTATCGACCTCGCGCGACAGGATCGTGTAGTCGACGCTGCGCGTGCGGACATCCTGGACCTGTGCCTTGAGTTCTTCCACGCGGGCTTTGAGCGCCTCTTCCCGGCCCAAAGCGGCGCGGTATTCGCCCTCAAGAACGGCGAGAATACTGCCCCGCTCGTCGGCGATTTCTTTGTCCAGGGCTGCAATACGGGCCGCAAGCTCCTTCATCTCCGGAAATTCGGGGGTAAAGCGCGATGACTTCTCCTGAAACTCCGAAACCAGCTTGGCGCGCTCTGTGCGAAGATCCCCCAAGGCTTGGTTTTCAAGGGATTCGCGCGCCGCTCCGGTGGCGCGCGCCTCGTTGAAGCGCTGTTGTGCGTCAATCCGCTCAGCCTGGGCGGTCGAGAGCGCCTGATTGAGCGCGATAAGCGACGTTGTGTCCAATGAGGCCACGCCGGATGTTGACGCACTGCTTGCTGGTGCGCTCGTCGCGGCAAGGTCGAGAATCTGCTGGTCACGCGAATAGGCCACGAGGTTGCGCTCGGCCTCCTCAAGCGAGGCCTTGGTTGAGGCGAGACGTTCCTCCAGGAAGTTCCGGGCGTAAGCCGTGGCGTTGTATTTGCGCTCCAGTGTTGTCTGGATGAACGTGTCGGCGAGCGTGTTGGCGACCCGGGCGGCTTGGGCGGGATCTGTGCTCTCGAAGCGGACCTCGATGACGCGCGAGCGGGCCACCGGCGTAATTGTGACTCGCTGTGCCAGCCGCTCCGTCGCCTGTGCAAGCCGAGCCGCACGCGGCAATGTCTGATCGGCGAATTTTTCGTCTGCTGGGAGATCTAGAAGCTCCGCGACCCGTTCGGCCAGCGCCCGGCTCTTCAGAAGCGCGACCTGGGTTGCCATGTGCTCGCTGTCGGCGATCACGGTCGGCTGAACCTCGCCCTCCTTGATGATCTGGCTTTCCTGCCGCTGCACCTCGACGGAGGCGATGGCGCGATATTTCGGCTCCACCAGAAGCACATAGGCGGTTGCTGCTGCTATCCCCAGAATGAAAATGCCGACAATGAGCCATGCGCGCCGCAACAGTGTGGCAAGAAACTGGCGAACATCAAACTCTGGCGCGCTCTCAAAGCCCACGGGCTCCGGCTCCAAAACGGCTGTGCTGACCGACGTCGCGGACCTGAAGGGTATGACGCCGGCATCCGGTACAGGACCGCGTCTTGCAGGAAAGGCGTCAGGGTCGGCCATGGCAATCTCGATCCGTCAAAGAGGTAGGCTGTAACGAGAATTCTCGGTCAATACATCACAAACAGGCCGATCAGCGGGATGGCGCGCAGCAGTTCCCGATAGCTCGCCTTGGTTTCTGAACCGTCGACGATGATGATGTCGTTGCCATAGACGGGGGGATCGCTGGCATTACCCCTCCGGATGGCTTCAA
Source organism: Caulobacterales bacterium (assembly GCA_044375455.1). Classification (GTDB taxonomy): domain Bacteria; phylum Pseudomonadota; class Alphaproteobacteria; order Caulobacterales; family Aquidulcibacteraceae; genus JBEIHX01. The sequence goes on from JBILMQ010000263.1 coordinate 4,458, forward strand.
GGTCGAAAGCTGCAGCCCGCTTCTGGCCTTCAATCGTGCGAAACACGAGAACCCGCCGCTTGTCGGCCACTTCCGTTGGTCCGCCAGACACAGCCAAAGCCTGCAGAAGCGTCATGGACCCGCGCACCGGGTAGACCCCTGGTTTCCCGACGGCGCCCTCGACGGTGAGTTCCTGACCATATGCCTCGGAAATCCGGATCGACACCTGAGGGTCTTTCACAAAGGTCGCGAGGCGGGTTTCGAGGTTGGCTGCGAGATCGAAAATTGTGAGGCCCTCAGCCTTGGTGACGCCCACCAGCGGCATCTTGATCTCGCCGCCTGGGTCAACCTGGTATGTGCCGTTGAGTTGCTCGACGCCGAACACCCGAACCTCAAGGACGTCCAGCGGGGCTATGCGAAGATCGTTGCTGCGAACCAGCGACGTCGTGTCCGGGATCGACAGGCTCGATTGCGCCCCTGGCAGGGCGGGCGATTTTGCAGTGGACGCGCAGGCGCCAAGAGCCGCTGCGAGGCTGCAAGAAATCACAGATAGCGCCAAAGAGTGGTTCATTGGGTCACGGTGCCTCATGCACGGGGGCGATGCTTCAGAAATCTTCATGGAACCTGCGGGAG
>JBILMQ010000043.1:0-17415 GCA_044375455.1 Caulobacterales bacterium
TCGCCTCGGCTTCTCACATCCTCGACCGGCAGCACAGCGCGTTCGCGCAGGTCCTTTGACTATCCCTTTGCCATGCTGCGCTCCGCCATTGCCGACGCAGCAATCGAATCTGATTTGCGGCCCTAGGTGTGGACCGACGTGCAGAAGGGACCCCGTTAGCGGTGTGATCGGCGCCGAAAAGGGACCCCTCTTGCCAATGGTGTCACGGGCCGTCTGGTTTTCCAGGTAACGAGATCGGGATGCTGGTGGTGGAGACGGTCATTCGGTTCAGGCGCGAGTACGCGAAAGGGAGGGCAATCACGGCGACCGCGCGGGATCTGCGATTGTCTCGCACGGTGGTGCGCAAGGCGATCCGGGCGCCGGAGGGGGCGTTCGATTACCACCGGACGGTTCAGCCGCTGCCCCGGCTTGGGGCCTTCCAGGAGCGGCTCGATACGCGGCTGACGGAGAACGAGACCCGGCGCCGGCGCGACCCACGACGCATCCACTTTTTGACGGGAACTGAGGATAGCTTAGGTCTCGGCGGCGATCCCTCACAAGTCCTTGCGTCAAGGCGCGCGCCATTCGACGCAATCGAGGGCCCGCCTACCTCTCTCGTCAGCCTGAATGTCGGCGATCATCTTGTTTTCTCCGGCTGGCAGGAATTGGGCGAGCGGCAACCGCGCGACAAGCGGTTCCACGACATCATCCGTACGGACTGAACCCAATTTTCCCGCGACGTTCAGATTGTATCGGGGCAAACTCGGGATCAATGCCGGTCCCCGAGCGACTGATTCGGTCGAGCCGCGCGTTTCATATCGGGGCGAACCTCGCATCTGAGGCAAGCCGCGCAGGAAAGGGATCGATACGCCATGAGACGCGCTATCGCCAGCATCACCCTTGCACTATTGGCCTGTTTCAGCGGCGGAGCATCTGGGGCGGAGTCGATCGTCAAAACGGAAGCCGGTGACGTCCGCGGCGCATCGCGGGATGGCGTGGTCGCGTATCTGGGACTGCCCTATGCCGCACCGCCGGTTGGGGATCGGCGTTGGCGTCCGCCGGCGCGCGTGACGCCATGGCCCGAAGTTCGCGACGCCACGTCATATGGTCCCGCCTGCCCCCAACCCGATCGAACGGATCGCGCGGCGCGCGGCGCAGGGGGCCCGACATTGAAAAGCGAGGACTGCCTCAATCTCAATGTGTGGTCCAAAGCCGGAGCGCGCAACGCGCCAGTGATGGTGTGGATCCATGGCGGCGGCCACCGCGTCGGGTCGAACGGCTTGAGCATCTACGACGGTTCTGATCTCGCCCGCCATGGCGTGATCGTCGTCTCGATCAACTACCGGCTGGGCCTGTTCGGCTACTTCGCGCATCCCGCGCTCACGGCCGAAGCCCAGCCGAATGATCCGCTCGGAAACTACGGGCTCATGGACCAGATCGCCGCACTCGAATGGGTGCAGCGCAACATCGCAGCGTTCGGCGGCGATCCGAAGCGCGTGACCGTGTTCGGCGAAAGCGCCGGCGGCGCCAGCATCCTCTTCCTTTTGACCACGCAGCGCGCGCAAGGGCTGTTCGCCTCGGCGATCGTGCAGTCCGGCGGCGGGCTTCAGATCCCTCAGCGCCTCGCGGAGAAGGAGGAAGCCGGCCTTGCTGCGGCCGCGCGCATCGGTCTTGACAAGTCAGCAACCGCCGCCGCGCTTCGCGCGACCTCAGCCGATCCCTGGATCGACGCGCTGGGGCCGCTCGAGGGAATAGGGTTCGGTTCGTTCATCGACGGCCGTCTCGTCACCGAAGCGCCCGCCCGCGCATTCGAGGAAGGGCGCGCGGCCGACGTGCCGTTGATGATCGGCGCGAACGACAACGAGGGAAGCATCGTCCTCGACCTGGGCGCTGGCGGTGGTTTCGATCGCCTTGGATCGCGCGTGGACGCGCTGCGACCTGCCTATACGAGCAGCGATGACGCAGATTTCAGCCGCCAGGTGCTCGGTGACGCCATCTTCGTGGCGCCGTCGGCGTGGATTGCGGAACAGGCCGCGCCGGGCGCGCCGAGTTATCTCTACTTCTACACCTACGTGACCGAGCGCCGGCGAGGCGCCGTGCCCGGGGCCCAGCACGCGGCCGAAATCCCTTACGTCTTCCAATCGCTCGACCGCCTCCCGATCCCGTCGGCATTCTTCTCGGATCAGGATCGCGCCTTCTCCGACATGATCGCATCGTGCTGGGTGTCGTTCGCCCGCACGGGCGCGCCCGACTGCGAGGGCGGACCGGATTGGCCGGCGTACATGCGCTCATCCGATCGCGTGATGGTGTTCGCGCCCAAATCCCATGTGGCCCCGCACCCACGCCGCAAGCAGATGGATGCGGTGATGTCCCTCACGCGCCAAGCGCCGGACTAACGAGGCCCCCTCACCGCAGCGTCTGCGCGATCACCTCGCGAAACGCCGCGGCGACGGGACGAACGAGGTCTGCCCCGGTCTTGTCGAGCCGGTCGACGCGTGTGTGGTGGAAGCGGTGCGCGCCGAACACGCCGATCGCGTTCTTGTAACCGGCAGCCTTGATGTGGCGGAGCTCTCCGGCCGTGCGCTCGCCATCGGGATACACGCGCTCGAGACCGATCAAGCCCGCGAAGGCCCGGCTTGCGAGAAGCTGCAGCGTTTCGCCCGCGACCAGGAAGCGCTGCGGGTCGGCCGACGGCAAGGCGCTCACCACCCCGCGGGGTCCGTCATGGTAATCGCGCGCGCCAAATCCCGCGCCGAGGTGAACCCATAAACGCACGCGATCCGGCCGCGGCGCGCGTTCGTCGAGGAACAGCTGCGCGCCATGATTCTCGAACTCATGACCGGATGTGGCAATCAGCGTCTTGGGATGTCGCGGCAACGCGCGCGCCGCCCATTCGGCCAGGGCCAGGAATGCCGACACGCCAGGACCCCGCTCGGCGGCGCAATTGAACCAGCCTGATTTCGGCGTCGACAGTACGAGCCCGGCCGAGCCCGGCGGTCCTGCAGTCGCAATCAGATTGTACGCCGGTCGTCGCCCTTTCGCGCCGCGCACGATCAGTGTCGCGGATTCTCCGCCGCGAGCTGCCGCCTGGAGCGCAGCGACGTCATGCGAAGCGACGGCCATGACCGGGAGGCGTGCGAGGTCGAAGTCGTGCGGCACGTTGAAGACTATCGGCTCACCGCTCGGCCCGACAGTAACCATGATCACGCCGGCGCATCCCGCCGCCTCGAGCTCTCTCAACCGCGCAACGCCCGCAACACCCAGGGACGAGTGGCGCGCAAACGGCAAAACGACGAGCGCGATCTTGCCGTGCACAGGCGCCGCCGCCTGGGAATCCGATGCGTCGACCAATGGCGCGGTGACGCCGCCCTCACCGGTCACCCCCGACGGCGGCTGCGCTTCACAGGCGATCTGCCTTCCACCAACCGTAAATCTGGCGTCGGAGACCTCGAAGAACGGCAGGTCGAGCGCTTGGCGCGTGGTCGCATAGCCTGCCTCACGCAGTCGCCGCTCCAGCCAATCCGTCGCGCGCGCATCTCCCTGCCCGCCCGATCGCATCCATCCGAAACCGTCGTAGGCCGCGAGATCTTCCCCGATGCGCGCCCCGAACGGCCCGAATGATCTCGCATGCCCAAGCGTTGGAGCCAGCATCGCGACAACGCCGGCGAGCCCCGCGACCGCTCGACGCGACAATCTCGACTGCGCCATCAGGCTCTCCTCGCAATGTTTCGTCTGTCACAGTCTCCGGACTGCGCGCAACACTTTCGCGGCCATCGATGCTGGAGCGGTGAGCTGCAGATTGCGGAGCAAAGACCCATGCGGAAGCGCGCACGACACGACGTCGCGCCGCATCGGCATGCCCCCGCCCAGGCGGTGTATAATTGCAGGCTCCCAACGGCCATCGCGCAGCTCCGGACGCGGGAGATAGGCGCGGAACGACAAACGCCTCGGCCCCATTGGCGGCGGGCAACCAATTCACGCGTGGATCGGTTGACGCTTCCCTTTGACACGCGATCTCAATGCCGCCGTCGGCGCCGCGCACGACGCTGGGCGTGCGATCGCAGACCGACCATAGATCGATCGGGTTCGGGACGACGAAGTAGCGACCGTCCGGTTCGGCGGCATAGAGCGTGACCGACCAGAACGCGTTGACGGGGACGTCATCCGGCGCCGTCAGACGATAGCGCCCGTCCGCTGCGCGCGGCTTGCCGGACGAGTCCCTGGTCGACATCGCATACATATCTTTGCGTTGGCCAAGTGCAGCGATGCCGCCGAGCGCGGTCGCAGCGCGCGTCAAGTCGTCATCGCCGAAATCGCCGACGGTCGGACCCGACACGGACCACACCTCCAGACCCGGATGATTGTACCGCGTCAACGCTGTCTTCAGGCGAGTGATGCCGCGCGGCACAGCGGCGGCCCATGCCGCTTGCAGGTCGGAGGGTGGGGGGGCCAGCCCAGACCGAACGCCCTCCGGAGTCGGACGGATGCAGAGATCTGCGCACATCGGCGTGCGCCGACGCGGCTCGGTTCGGCTCGGCGGCGAGCGGGCGAGCATTTCCCCGACCACGTCGAGCAGATTGGCGGCGTCAAACGGATCGCAGATCGTTGTCGCGCGCCGCTTGGCTGGGCCGCACCCCTCCGGCATGGTCAGCGTGGTTGCATCGAGGGGCGCCAACGCTGCGGGAATGTCGGCGGGTCCCGTCGCGAGCACCTGCGCGGGCATCCACACCTCGTTCGTCGGCGCGCGGATGACACGAACACCTCGTCCCGATGCGCCGCGCCAGGTCGGTGCGACGATCAAGAACCGACCGCCCTTCCCCCTGGTCGCACGCGTCCTGAGATAGGCGAAGGTGTCGGTCCAGGCGCTCATCAGTGCGCTGGACCAGCAACGATCGGGCGTATCGGGAACTTCGAGCAGCAATGGGCCGCCCGAGAGCTCCAGCATCGCCGAACCGCACAGCGTGTCGTCGTTGGGCGCGGCCACTTCACGATTGACTGCGCTCGAAAGCGCCCGCCGGAAGCCGAACGCGTTGAGTCCCGCGCGCGAACGCTTCATGGCGCGGGCAGACGCCCACAGCGGGAACATATGGTAGAAGGCGGCGTCGATCCGCTCCGCGGACGCTTCTGCGTTTGCCCATGAAGGTAGCGCCCATAGCCCCAACGCGATTCCGCCGGCCGACATCCAAGGCGGCGCCGATCAATCATCGCCGTCATGTCAAGCTCCACGCTGTCGCGCCTCGAATCAGAACGTCTTGCGAAGTTCGACACCGAGAGTGCGAGGCTCACCCATGTATGCGTTGAGACTGCCCGCTTGCAGCACGGAATTGAAGGTCACGACCCGATAGGCTTCGTCGGTCAGGTTCGTGCCCCAGGCGGAGAATTCGGTTCCCGAGGGCTTGTGCACGACGCCGATTGTGGCGCTCAGGAGGCCGTAAGCCGGCTGGTTCTTGAGCGGATCGAGATCCGCACCCGTGATCGCTTCGGTTTGGTGGCGCCAGTTCAGGCGCCAATACCCCTGCAACCCCTCGCTCAGGGGAACGCGCTGCGCAAGGCCCAATGTCTTGGTCCATTCCGGCGCCGCATTGAGACGACGTCCACGCAACGTCACGTCACTGACATTGTCGCCATATTCAGCAAGATTGTAGGTGATGGACGCGTTGAGGGTCAGGCGGGCAGGCAAACGCGCCAGCGTTTCCACCTCAACCCCTTGCGAGTTCACCTCGCCTTGGTTGGACAGCAGCGTTTCCGTGCCTGTGAAGACAGTGCGCTGGAAGTCCTTGTACTGCTGATCGAAGAGCGTGACGTTGGCGGTGAAACGGCGATCGAACCATTGCGACTTCAAGCCGATTTCCGCGCTCGTCGAAGTCTCCGGATCGAACGTCGCTCGCGAACGATTGCCGGCGTCCCGGTCGAGGCTGACGCCGCCGGCCTTGAAGCCGCGAGACCAGCTTGCAAACAAGAGCGCGTTCGGTGCGACGTCATACGACAAGGCGACGACACCGCTCTCATGCTCATCGGACTTCGACGCGCGATAGTCGCGGGTTGGGCAGATCAGTCGGAGCGTCGCCGGCACGAGACTCGATGTGCACGCCGCCGCTGCGCGGGTCGTGAACGTGCCGCCGCCGGACTTGTCTTCGCTGGACCACCGAGCCCCGACGGTGAGGTTCAGGCGCTCGGTGAGCGCGAGCACGTTATGTGTGAAGACCGACCAGCCGCTTGCGGACAAGTCGAAGCGTCGAGATCTGTCGCCGTCGCCCGCAGCGTAGAGCGGCGCGATCGCCGGACGGGCAGCCAAAGCCGCTGCGAAGCGGCCAGCATCAGCGCCAAGGATTGTGGCGCCGTCCTGCACGAAATCCTGATCGTACCCAAACACCCCGAAGAGTGCGTCGAGCTGGCCGAACCGACGTCGAACCGTCGCCTCCGCCGTACGCGTTTCGTCGACGGATCGTTCATCGAGGGTCGAGTTCAAGTCGAGATCGGAGAAATCCGCATCGGCGTCACGAACGCTTTCGAATTTGCGTGAACTGACGAGAAACCGAAGCTCCGTTTCGCCGACATCCCAGTCTGCCTGTAGCGAAACACCCTGATCGGCGACGCTCGAGTCCGGTCGAACGTTCGTTGCAACGAGGAAATCCGCCTCGCGCGTTGGATTGAACACCGTACCGCCGAGGGACGTGATCGTCGCCGCACGCGGCCCGTTGAGCACGTAGGGCGCGGCGCAGCACGTATCATTCTTTTCTGATCGATCCACGATCAGCCGCACATTCAGGTCGCTGCTTGGCGTCCAAATGGCTTGACCGCGCAGGCTCCACCGGTCGCGATCGTTCAGGTTCGCGCCAAGCTTGACGTCCCGGACATAGCCGTCGCGCTGGTTCGCGCTGCCGGACAAACGAACGGCAAGCTTGTCGTCGACAAGCGGTCCCGTGACCGAAAAGCCCGCGCGAAAGCCATTGCGTTCACCCGCTCCGACGAAGGCTTGGGCGCCAAAGTCAAACTGCGGCTTCTCGGTTGTGATGACGAGAGCACCCGCAGTGGTGTTCTTGCCAAACAGCGTCCCTTGGGGCCCGCGCAGGACATCGACACGCTCGAGATCGACGAGCTCGTTCAGCGCGATCCCCGAGCGCGGGATGTAGACGCCATCAATGAACACGCCGACCGTAGGTTCAAGACCGGCGTTCTGGCCTTGCGTGCCGACGCCGCGAATCCGGACGACCGCACCCGTTGTTTCAGAGTTCGAGACACTGATCACGAGCGAGGGGGCCACCGCCTGCAAGGACTGCGTGTCACGGATCGCCGCTTCACGCAGCGTCTCGGCGGGAATGGGCGTGATGGAAATTGGAACGCTCTGCGCTGCTTCAGCACGTCGCGTCGCCGTGACGACGATGGTGTCCGAAGTCGTCTCGTTCTCTGATGCGGATTGGGAGGCCGTCTGGGCGGAAGCCGTCGGGACGAAGATCAAGCTTCCGCCAGCCATAGCGCCGGCAATCAGCGCCAAGGCGCTCGTTCGTGTCGTCATCTCGATGTCCTCCCCAATTTCTGAGCCTCACAGGACCCTTCGAAACTGGGAATCTGTAACACTATCGTTACAGTTGGAGCAAGTCCTCAGGACGATGGTTTGAACCATCGCGGCGAAAGCGGGATAAACATTGCGGGATCTCCGAGACCCAGAGACTCGCACGCCGCCTTACGCCACGCCAGGATCGTGGAGGACGTGTAACCCAGAAACAGGCGATCTCTGTCCGGCGAGCCGTGCTTGATCCACCATTCGAGGGCTGTATGCACGTAGGATACCATCGACTCCGTCGCCAAAGCGAGGTGCTCGGCCGGCGCGTTCGGGTCGAGACCCAGGTAGTCAATGAGGTCTGCCGCCGTGCGTCGCCGCGCCGCCAACAAACGCTCGGCGAACTTCGGGTTACGCGTGACATCGCTCGCGAAGATCACGTAACCGTCTTCGAAGGTGCGTGCGCGACTGAGCTGTTCGGCGATGCGGTCGCCCATCCCGTTCCACGTGCCCGGTTCGCAGAACAGCGTCTGCTCGACCTTGTCGAAGATCGCCTCGATGAGGGCATCCTTCGAGGGGAAACGCCGGTAGATGACGAGGCGGGTGACCCCGAGTGCTCGCGCGATGTCCTCCATCGTGACGTTGTCGATGCCGTTCGCACGAATGACTTTCGCGGCTACGGTGAGAATTTCGTCACGACGTTGCTTTTCGCGCGGACGAACGTCCAGATCAGATTCTTGCGTCTTGGCCACGCGCGTCGCCTTCATTGGCTCTTAGATCAGCTTCCACCTGATTTGGATCAATTTCGATACCCAGCATGACTGAAGTAGCCTCGGAAATCCTGTTTCGTAAATGCCGTAATGCTCCAACCAACGAGTTTGGTGTGTGCGTCAACGCTGCGCGCGTTGCCCTTTCGCAGCGAGCCCTTAAGTTTCGAATAGTCGTTCTCGATTGGATTGAGATCGGTCGAGGAGGCTGGAAGGTATCGCAGGGTTGCGCCAGCGGCTTGGATCGATTCAGCGACCCCGGCGACTTTATGCGGTTGAAGGTTATCCATGAGGACGATGTCGCCCGTCTTCAGATGTATAAGTATCTATTTGATCTGACGTTTCGTTGCCGGCGTGGCGGGTGTCCGCCGGGTCGAAAGTGTCGGACGCCACCGCTCATGCGGCTCGGCCTGGGTTTTGTTTTTCGCGCGCTTGGGCGCACGGCCACTGAGCATAGCTGTACCAAGTTCCTTCGCTGCCGCCATGAAGCCGCGATCCGAGTGAGCCTCGAGTGTTGAGAAGACCCTCGGAAACTCGAGACCATGCCTCGATAAACTTCTGCTCCGACCCGGGCATGAGGCGCCGGCGATACAAGAAAGGGCCGATCAACCTTCGGCGTGCGGTCAGGCAGCCAAGGATTCTCGCAGGCCGCTGGCAACCAGCTGCGCAGCGCGCGCAACGATCTCAACGTCATCGTAGATGTCGGTTTGTCCGCACGAGTCAATCCAGGTGAGGGATTTCTTGCCTGGCAGCCTGTCGTAAAAAGTCTGCGCCCAGGCCGGCGACAGCGCGGTGCGCGAGTGCACCATGGTGACAGGCTGATGCAACCGCGGCGCGGCTGCTTGCACATCAAATCCAAGAAAATGCTCGCGCGACATAACGGCGAGCGCGTTGACATAGTTCACGTGCGCCGCCCGCCGGGTGTAATAATCGACAGTGTCTGGTGTTTGCATGGCTGCATCGGCCTCAAGGGCTGCAGCCGGGATCATCTCTGCGACCCCGGTCTGTTCGAAGACGTGGCGTGCGGCGACGCCTTGTGCAATCTTTCCGTCGAAGGCCTCTGGATCCAGCTGGCGCATGGCCGCTGGATCACGATAATAGCCGGCCACGAGGCCAAGCGCCTTGACGCGCGGGTTGGCGAGGCTTGCGTGGGCTGCATACCCGCACCCCAGGCATACTCCAGCAGCGCCGATGCGCTCGGGATTGATGCGCGAGCGTGACGCCAGGTACTCAAAGCCAACGCGAAGATCTTCGACTTTACGCCGCCAATGTTCGTATTGCCTCGGCGCGCCGCCGCTTTCGCCATACCCGCGGTGATCGATGGCGAGCGCCGCCAAGCCGTGCCGCGCCAGGGCGGCGGCGTAAACCCCGGTAACCTGTTCTTTGACGCTGGTCATCGGGCCGGCGACGATGACGGCGGGGTGCGGGTCAGCGCCGGACGGCCAGTAAAGATCTCCGACGACGCGGTCGCCGTCGACCTCGAATGCAATGCGTTCCACGGTCATGCGCGCTGAACCTTGGTGGGCCATGCAAAGCGAAGGGTCGAACGCACGGCTCCGCGAGAGCGCCTGCCTCTGCACGGGCCCTGTTGGTCGCGTCAAGGGGCGCGTGATCACACCGGAGGTCTTAGAACCCGGGGTAACGCGGCTTCGCGGTTGCGTGCCGCGTGGTTTTCAGCTCGGGTCATCAATGCGCATGGGGCGCTGCCATGGCCGGAGAGTTTTGTTGAAAGCATTGGGAACTGACCAAGATCAACCCAGCGCTGTCGCGGCTCTCATCGCCCCGGCCCGACGTCCTCACAAGACTTGTCGACGCACCTTACCCAAGCGCCTGTTCAGCGCGGTTCGGCGCTCAGCGCGCGCCCCCACATGCGCCACCGCGGCGCAGGCATCCTGGCTCATGCAGATGAGCACGCGGCAGACGATTGGAAGACAAGCGAGCGGTGCTTAAACTCGTTTTCGAGTCGCACCTCGCCTATCACCGTGAAAAGGGATTTCGAATCCGCAGCAATATGGTTCAAACTTTTCAACAACTTAGATGAACCGAATTCGGACGAGTCCGAAATGGTGCCCCAGGCCGGACTCGAACCAGCACGCCGTCGCCGGCAACAGATTTTGAGTCTGCCGCGTCTACCGATTTCGCCACTGGGGCGGCGAGGCGCGGACCATAATCGGCGATGGCGCCGTCTGCAACTGTACTGGAGCGTTGTGCTGGATCGTTGCTCTGGCCTCCCCTTGGGCTGTCGTGCGGTGAACCGCGGCGGGTGCGGCGACAGGTGTGGCGGCTGCGCCAGGATGCAACCCGCGCCGGGCGCGGTGCGCGTTTGTTGACAGGCGCTGCGTCTCAATGGGACGGTGGGACATGCGCTGCATCGGGAATGGATTGATGCCCTCGCTGACGTCTATGTGCAGAAAGTTGCTCATGCTGGCTTGGGTGGCGACCAGCGTGTGCGCTGGCGCAACGGGGCAGTCAGCGGCGTCTGACTGGGTCACGCCCGCCGTTGTTGGCCCAGGCTTGAGCCACCACCGATTCGAGAGCCAGGCAGCCGGCCAGGTCGTCAGCTATCATATCTATCAGCCGGACGCCTACGCGCAGGCGCCGGACGTCCGTTTCCCGGTTGTCTACTGGCTGCACGGATCAGGCGGCGGGCTGCCCGGCGTCGCGGCGCTGGCTGAGCGCTTCGACGCAGCCATCACCAGCGGCCGCGCCCCGCCATTTCTTGCCGTCTTCGTGAACGGACTGCCGAACGGCATGTATGTGGATTGGAAGGATGGTTCGCGACCCGTCGAAAGCATGATCGTCAGCGACCTTATTCCACACATCGACCAACACTGGCGCACCATCGCGACCCGGCAAGGCAGGCTTCTGGACGGCTTCAGCATGGGCGGATATGGCGCCGCGCGTCTTGGGTTCAAATTCCCGGAACTCTTCGGCGCCATCTCCATCATGGGCGCCGGACCGTTGCAGGAGGACCTGACCCGCGACGCGCCGCTGGCTGGAAGAGCGCGCGCCCAGGAGGTGTTCATGCAGGTGTATGGAGGCGACCAAGACTACTTCGATCGCGTCAGTCCGCGCCGGCTCGCCGAGGCGAACGCGGCGCGCCTGCGCGACGGACGGCCAATCCGTGTCGTTATCGGCGACAGGGATCCGACCTTTGCGCAGAATGAACTTTTCCATGACCATCTTCTGCGATGGGCGATCGCCCATGAGTGGGTCGTGCTCGCCGGGGTCGGGCACAACCCGGCTCGCGTCCTGGATACGCTCGCAGATGAAGGCTGGCGGTTCTACCGGACAGCCTTCGCACCCACTGCGCCGGCGGGCGGGCGAGACGGCCAGAGCGCCCACTGAGGCCGCAAAGACCGGCCTGGGGCGCGCATTCATCGTGACACGGCGACGCCGCAGGAGCGGACGCGCTGGGAGCGCGCCGCTGATGGCCGAGGCAGTTCGGTGGGGCTTTTGCCGGCGGGATAACGCCGCGAAGCTGAATGGATCGGCGCGGCAAGCGTCGCAGCGCGATCCGACAGACCGCAACCTCGCCTTTACCAACGCCGTGTATGAGAGCAGTCTGGGGCTGGATGAAGGGTCTATGGCCATGGCGCGCATATTGCTCGCGGAAGATGACGACTCGCTGCGCGGCTTTTTGACGGGCGCGCTGAAGCGCGCAGGCCACGACGTTGACGATTTCGGCGACGGGGAGGAAGCGCTTGAGGCACTGGAAGGCCGCGCCTATGACCTGCTGCTTACCGACATCGTTATGCCGGGCATGGACGGCATCGAGCTTGCGCGCCGGGCCGCCGAGATCGACCCGATTATGAAAATCGTTTTCATCACCGGATTTGCCGCCGTGGCCCTTGGTCAGGGCTCGCCCGCGCCGCGCGAGGCGCGTGTCCTCTCCAAGCCGTTTCACCTGCGCGACCTCGTGGCTGAGGTTGAACGCGTGATCGCCGCCTGAGCCAGAGCGCCGCGTATGGCTGGCTCAGCCCGCCGGGGTCGTCCGGTCTGCGCTGAGGTCATTGATCTGACCAAACAGACTGCCGGTCGCCATCAGATCGCGCACCGTCTCCGGCGTGAACGCCGCCTGTCTGTCGAGTTCGGCGAGTTCCTCAGGGACATACCAGTGCAGCCTGTCTTCCTGATAGGCCCGCCAAACCACCTTGGCGACCTCGACCGGAGCGATGGCGCGAAACATGCCCGTTTGGGGCGCGGCGGCTGCAACGCCCGGCGGCAAAAGCGGCGTGTCGATCAATCCGGGCAACACGTCGGCCACCCGCACGCCAAAGGCCTTGTATTCGACCGCCAGCGCCTCGGTGAGTCCCTTCACAGCATGCTTGGTTGCTGAATACACCGCGATGCCCGGCATGCCATAGGTCGCCGAGGAGGACGACGTCGTGAAGCAGAGGGAATTGGGCGTCGCCTTCAGGAGCGGCGTCGCAAGTTGAATGCCGTTCATCACGCCGATCAGGTTCACCTGGATGACCGCCAGCACGTCCTCAAACGGCTGCTGATCAAACGGCCCGCCTTTGCCGATGCCGGCATTGTTGAACAGGAGATCCAGCCGACCGTCGGTGGCGGCTGCGAAGCGGTTCAGAACCGCGCCATAGGTCAGGCGATCGGCGACATCGAGAACAGCGCCCCAGAAACTGGCCGGGCCGATCTCGGCCGCGAGGCGCGCGAGGCCCGCTTCATTGACGTCTACGCCGCCGACGAACCAGCCCTCACGGGCGAAAAGGAGGGCGGTTTCCCGCCCCATGCCGGAGGCCGCGCCGGTGATGAAGATGGATTTGCGACCATCGGCTTGGCCCATTGACGTCTCCGCATGCTGGCCAGAGCAGTGTGAACAGAAACGGCCACGCCGCGCTAGCCGGCGAAGGAGAACTTCTTGACTTCAAGCACGGCGAGACCTGCGTCGTCGGTCGGCATTTCGATGCGCAACGGCGCAAGCACCCCTTTGTCCGTGCGGGCGAACAGGAAGTGCATGTCGGCTGGCGCCTGCGGATCGGGAAACCCAGCGATCGGGACGAAGCGCACGGCGCAGCGCAAAGCTGGGCCGCGATATGCGCGCAATCGCACCCTCTCCTCGCCGTCCGACCGCATGACGAAATCAAAGCGCGCGCGCCCATCCATGAACACGCGCTTCACGCCCTGGCAGGGCGTGTCTGCATCCAACACCATCGCCGCCAGCGCTGAAACCTGGTCCATGGCGCCGAGCTTTTGCAGCCGCGTGGCCGGCGGATCGCCCATGCCCATTGCAGGAACGGAGGTGGTGACGACGTCGTCCGGTCCGAACCGCACCCGCACGACCCGCCCGCGCTTACCGCCGGAATGTTCATAGGAAAGCGGTTCAAGCCCTCGCGGCGTGATCGCCCCACGGGCGCTGTAGACATAGTCCTGGCTGGACCCCACCAGCGCACGCACGAGGCCAGTGGCGCGTCGGGTTGCGCTCGCTTCATAGCGCGCGCCGGCGAACCGGGCTGTAAAGGCGAACTCGCCGGCCTCGACGCCCTTAGCCGAGACCGAATAGACCCCGGAAAACACCAACGGCGCAGCCGCGCCGGCGCCGCTGGGGTTGGCGCTTGCCGGTCCGCAGGACAAGGCCAGGGCCAGAACCGCCCCAAAGACCCCCGCGTTAAAGACCCCCGCGTTGTGCTTCGCCATAGCGCGCCTCCTGACACTGCGGCCCCGCCAGGCCGACCTGACGCGGGCATGCCCTTCCCCGGCCGAATGACATAAGCTCATGACCCAGGAAAGCTGAATATCCTTGGAATGGGGAGGCAAAGCGGCGATGAGAGCGCGCCCTGGCGTGACCGGCGTCGGCATGCGAAGACCTCCCGCAACACGAGATGCGCGATGGCAGGACTGACAGCGGACGAATTGGGGGCGCGGGGGTTTGCGGCGCTGCAACGCGGTGACGCGCCTGGCGCGCGGGCAGCCTTTCAGGCGATCGTCGACGCTGGCGCAGCCGATGGCGCGGCCCATCTGGGGCTCGCGCTGGCGGCGCGCATGCAGGGCGAGGACGCGGTGGTTCTGGCGGCTCTGGACGATGCGCTGCGGCTCGACCCTGACAATGTGCGCGCCGTGCTCATGAAGGCCGATATCCTGGCTGAGCGTGGGGATATGCGCGCCGCGGTCGCCCACTACGCCCACATTAAGGCTTTGGTTCCGGACGTGGCGGGCCTGCCGAGCGAGGCAGCCCGGGAGATCGCCCGGGCGCACCGGGCCCATGGCGAACTCAACCAGCAGATTTTTACCCGCCTTGAGGCCCATCTGCAGCGTCAGGGCTATCAGGCGCGCGATGCGCCGCCACGCTTCCGCGACGCCCTCGACATCCTGTCGGGCCGCACGCAACGCTTCGAGCAGGAACCGCGCCAATTCTTCTATCCGGAGCTGCCCACGTTAGGGTTTTATCCGCGCATCGATTTTCCATGGCTTGACGGCATAGAGGCTGCAACCGACGCCATCGAGGCGGAGCTCCGGGTGCTGCTTGCTGATCCGGCGGCCTTTGCGCCTTATGTCGAGGCGGAGGAAAACCGGCCGAATGACAGCCGCAGCAGGCTGCTCAACAACCCTGAATGGTCCGCCTGCTATCTTTGGAACCGCGGCGGGCCGATCGACGCCAATGCCGCGCGGTGTCCTGCCACGCTGCACGCGCTGGCGCAGGCTCCGCTGGAGCGCGTCACAGGACGCGCGCCGTTCATTTTGTTCTCGAAACTGACGC
Organism: Caulobacterales bacterium; assembly: GCA_044375455.1. GTDB lineage: Bacteria > Pseudomonadota > Alphaproteobacteria > Caulobacterales > Aquidulcibacteraceae > JBEIHX01. Next base: position 14,963 of record JBILMQ010000043.1, read on the forward strand.
CGGGCGCGTGGATCGAACCGCACACGGGCTTTCTCAACACACGCCTGGTCGTGCACCTGCCTGTGATCGCGCCCGAGGGATGCTGGTTGCGCGTCGGCTCGCAGCGGCGCGAATGGAGACGCGGCGAGGCCTGGGTGTTCAATGACACCATCAATCACGAGGCGCGCAACACGGGGCGCGAAACGCGCGTCGTCCTGATCTTCAACATCTGGCGTCCGGAGCTGTCTACGGCTGAGAAGGAGCTGATCGCAAGCCTTCTGGCCGGTATTGACACGCTCTAACCGCAAGCCAGGCGCGTATGCGCCTCAGGCGGTGCGGCCTTCCAGGCGCGCTGCGGCCTTTTGCGGGCCAATGAGCGCGAACAGGGGGCCCATTTCCGGACCATGGTCCTGCCCGGTCAGGGCCTGGCGAAGCGGCAGGAACAAGGCCTTGCCCTTGGCGCCGGTTGCGCCCTTCACGGCCTCGACAAAACTTGTCCAGCTCGCCTCGGTATAAGGGCCTTGCGGCAGCACGCCACGCGCGGCGGCCAGGAAGTCCGGGTCCGGCGCAACCGGCACAATCGGGCCTTCCACAACGCAGGCCCACAGCTTCGCGTCATCAAGGCGCGCGATGTTGGGACGCACGGCGTTCCAGAACGCCTCTCCGAGATCCGCCTCGATGGCCTGAAGACGGGCCTGCACGCCCGCATAGGGCGTCATGTGAAGCAACTGCGCGTTGACGCGTTTCAGTTCGTCGAGGTCAAAACGCGCTGGCGCACGTCCGATCCTTGCGAAATCGAATTCTGCCGCCAACTGATCGAAACTGAGCCGCGCTTCGACAGGATCTGAGGTTCCAAGCTTGGCGAGATGCGACAGCACCGCCATCGGCTCTATTCCCTCTTGTGCAAGCTCGCCAACAGCCAGCGACCCGATCCGCTTTGAAAGGGCTTCCCCATCCGCGCCGACGAGAAGCGGGAAGTGGCCAAAACCAGGAACCGGGGCGCCGAGGGCCTGGAAGATCTCCACCTGGACGCCGGTGTTCGTAACGTGGTCTTCGCCGCGGATGATGTGGGTGATCGCCATATCCACATCGTCGGCCACGCTCGGCAGGGTGTACAGAAAGGCGCCATCAGCGCGGATCAGCACAGGATCGGACAGCGAGGCGGTGTCGATCGACACCGGACCGCGCACAAGGTCAGACCATTCAACCCTGGCCCCGGAGAGCTTGAAGCGCCAGTGCGGGGCTCGCCCCTCTGATGCCAGTTTGGCGCGCTGCCCTTCGGTAAGGTTCAACGCTGCGCGGTCATAGATCGGCGGTTTGCCGCGGGACAGCGCGATGCGCCGGCGGCGGTCAAGCTCGTCCTCGGTTTCGAAGCACGGGTAGAGGAGTCCTTTGGCCTTGAGGGTCTCGGCCGCGGCCTCATATGCGGGGAAGCGGTGCGACTGGTTGAAACGTTCATCCCACGCCAAGCCGAGCCAGGTGAGATCCTGTTCGATCTGGGCCTCGAAGGCCTTGGTCGAGCGCGCCAAATCCGTATCATCGATCCGCAAAACCACCGCGCCGCCCTGGCCGCGGGCGAACAGCCAGTTCATCAGCGCTGTGCGGATGTTGCCGACATGAAGCCGACCGGTTGGGCTGGGCGCGAAACGGACTTTGACGGACATCGGCGGTTCGACCTGACTGCATGAGGGAGTACTTGCGCCAAGCCGACCCGGCTTAGCCTTGCGCCCTCTAGCAGGCCCGCGCTTCCAGCGCACCTGGGTGCGCGCAGGGACTGGCCGGCGCCGGCCGAGACAGGCTGTGATACGGCCGCTCCACAAAGCCTGGCGCCCCCTCGAAAGGGTCGCCAACGGCGGCGCACGGCGGCCTAAGGGCGCGTACGAACCCGGCTTTGTCGATATGTCCGGCGCGAATCACTGCGGGACCGCTGGCGGCGTGCAGCAGCGCGCAGCGGCGTGCAGTCGCGGGACGCCAAACCCGAGGGTCCGTCGGCGCGCCCCCTTGCAATTGAGAGTGACTTGCATACTATGCCGCCAACTTGCGAATGCCTCGCAACTGCAGAGAGCACAGCGTCAGGGCCGCCCGGGGGCGGTCGACGGGGGCGATGATGAGCGTACAGTCCTTCTGGCATGCGGCAGGCGCGTTCGCCTGTCTGCTCGTCACAGCACCGGCGCGCGCCCATGAAAGCGGGCCGGAGACAGACGCAGCGCCGGCAGAAGACATCGCCATCCTTGTCGTGGGCGTTGCGCCGACCGAGGAGCCGCCGGCGGTCGATGGCGCGGTGATCTATGCCGGCAAGCGCGCCAGCGTGACGGATTTGAGCCAGATGCCTGTTATCGAGGGACAAGGCGCGCGGCAGGCCTTCTCCGAGATGCCAGGACTGCTGATCAGCGAGGTGTCCAACGGGGCTTGGCAGTCGATCAGTTTTCGCGGTCTTGGCGAGCCCCATGAGAGTTGGAACACGCTGATCCTCC
>JBILMQ010000044.1:0-17349 GCA_044375455.1 Caulobacterales bacterium
CCAGACTTCTTCAAAGGGAAGGCGCGCTAGACTCAACGGTCAACGCGCGATTAACCATGGCGCGGCAAATCGATCGGTCGATCGGGGGCGCAAAGTGAGTAAGGCCATGTTTCAAAGGGGTTTGGCTGCAGCGGCATCGTTGACGGTTGTCGCCTGCGCCTCCGGGGCGCCTGCGCCGGTCGAGTTTCGTGAGACCGGCGCAAGGCAGGCTCCAGCACGGGCGGAGCGGTCGGACCACCGCGGCGAGGCGCTGGCGACCAGCCTTGGAAACGCTGTGCAGGCCAATCAGGAATTTGATCCCGCCCATTCGCCGGATACCCTGGTGATCGAGCGCGGCATGACCCTGGTGTCGATCGCCGAACGCTACCGCATCCCGGTTGAGGCTCTGGTCCAGGCGAATAATCTGAAGGCGCCCTATGCCCTCGAATTGGGCAGAATCCTTACGATTCCCGCCCCGAAGCTGTACATTGTGCAGCCTGGCGAGACCTTCATGTCGGTGGCGCTCAAATTCTCCATCGATCCCCGGTCGTTGGCGCTTTACAACCGTTGGGAGAAGCCGTGGGTGCTTGACCCCGGCGATGAGGTGATGTTGCCCCCGCTGGTCGGCGATGCCGTCGCCGCGGCCCGTGTGCGCACGCAGACGCCCGTTCCCGAAGGACGCACGTCCAGCACAGATCCTGGTCGCCAGCCTGGCTCCACCCGCGCGGGCCGCTCCGTGGCCGCGTCGCAGACAGGATCAAGCGTACCGGCAAGCGCCAGGGCAAGCGCATCGGGCGTGTTCGGCTGGCCCGTCAAAGGGGACGTGATTGCACGGTTTGGTCCCCAGCCTGGCGGGTTGCGATCCGATGGCGTGGCGATCGCCGCTCCGGAAGGGGCTCCGATCACAGCGGCCGCGCCTGGCGTCGTCGTTTACGCCGGCGATGAGATCGCTGGGTATGGCAATCTGGTGCTGATCCGCCATGAGGGCGGCTATATCACCGCCTACGCGCACGCCCGCACGCTGAAGGTGCGCGAGGGGCAAAAAGTCGACCGCTCCACGGTGATCGGCGAAGTGGGCCAAACCGGGTCTGCTGAACGCCCGCAGCTGCACTTCGAGATCCGCCAGAATGCGCGCGCCATCGATCCAATCACTGAACTGCCCGCGGCCTGAGGGATCACTTTCCGAGTTTCTTAAGTATCCCGTTAAATGTAAATATTGTTGTTCCGCTCTGCTCGATATGTCCGCGGACGAAGACGAGCGAGCGGGTGGCCCGTGTCACGCCGCCGCGCGCTTCGAGACGCGCGCCAGTTTTGCCCGCGGCGAGAAACTCGCTGGTCAGCGACAGGGTGACCGCGTGCGCGCCCTCAAGCTCGTCCATCGCAATCGCGAAGATCGCAAAGTCGGCGAAGGTCATCAGAAAACCGCCATGGATGCTCGCCAGCGAGCCGTTCAGGTGGCGCTGCTCCGGCAGGGTGGCGCACACCACCCCGTCCGGCGTCTTCTGGAAGTAGAAGGGCCCGGTCAGCGTTTCGTAGGGGTCCTGCCCATAACCCCAGGTCCACCAGCCCGTGAATGGGCCGTCACATACTTCCTGCTTGCGCAGTGTCTCGGCTTCTTCCGCCATGCCACCCCTTTCCGGCCGTCATCCGGCGCACAGCTTTTGACGACGCCAACCAGAGTCGTAAAGTGCCGCCCGCTCGAAATTGAAAGTGCTTGCCATGGCTTATGATTCCGAAACGCGCGCCGCCCTGATTGACACACTGCGTCGCTTCGTCGACGAAAGGTGCCGACCAATGGAGGGCGCCGTAGCGGAAGCCGACGAGATTCCGGCGGCGGTCCTTGACGAAATGCGCCGGCTCGGTCTGTTCGGCCTGACCATTCCCCAGGAGTATGGCGGGCTTGGCCTGTCGATGGAGGAGGAAGCGCTGGTTGTGCTCGAGCTCGGGCGCACCTCGCCCGCGTTCCGCTCCGCCTTCGGCACAAATGTCGGCATCGGCAGCCAGGGCCTCGTCATGTTCGGCACGGCGTCACAGAAACAGGCCTGGCTGCCGAAGGTTGCATCGGGCGAAGTGATCACCTCCTTTGCCCTGACCGAACCCGACATCGGTTCCGATTCGGCCGCGGTGAAAACCACAGCGGTCTTCGATGGGTCCGCCTACGTGCTGAATGGCGCCAAGCGCTACATCACCAACGCCAATAAGGCCCACCTGTTCACCGTCATGGCGCGCACCGATCCCAGCGTGAAGGGCGCGCGCGGCGTCACCGCGTTCTTGGTCCCTCGCACGCTCGCCGGCATCTCCGTCGGCAAGCCGGAAAAGAAGATGGGCCAGCAGGGGGCGCACATCTGTGATGTGCACTTCGACAATGTACGTGTGACCGCGGATTTGCGCCTGGGCGCAGAGGGCGAGGGCTTCAAGGTCGCTATGCAGGTGCTGGATCGTGGTCGGCTGCACATCGCCGCCCTTTGCGTGGGCGTGGCCAATCGCCTCATCGAGGACTGTGTGCGGTATGCGCGTGACCGCGTGCAATTCGGCAAACCGATCGGCGAGCATCAGCTGATCCAGGCGCTGCTCGCCGACAGCAAGGCTGAGGCGTTGGCAGGGCGCGCCATGGTGCTGGACGCCGCCCGGCAGCGCGACGCCGGCGCGAACGTCACACTCGAGGCGTCGGCATGCAAACTGTTCTGCTCAGAGATGGTCGGGCGTGTCGCGGACCGGGCGGTGCAGATCTTCGGCGGCGCAGGCTACATCGCCGACTATGGCATCGAGCGGCTCTACCGTGATGTGCGTATCTTCCGCATTTATGAAGGCACGAGCCAGATCCAGCAGATCGTCATCGCGCGCGAAATGCTGCGCCAGGCGCAGGACTGACGCCAGACTGACGCTGGGGTGACGCCGCGACAATGACTGCTGACGACGCACACACGCCAGGCCCAGGTGACGATGTTGTGAAGGCAGCGCACGCTGCGATCCTGGAGCTGACCGCCTTGCGCGGCTCTCACGCATCAATCTGTCCGAGCGAAGCGGCAAGACGCCTCGACCCGGCAAACTGGCGGGCATACATGCCCCCGGTGCACGCCGCTGCTCTTGAGCTCGCGCGCGCCGGGCGCATCGCAATCCTGCGCGCTGGCAAGCCGGTCGCTCCTGTCGACGCAAGGGGAGCAGTGCGCCTGCGAATCGTTCAGGACAGCGCGCGTGGCGGCGTCTAGGGCCGGTTCGACGGTTCGCCGAGACGCTTGCGCCATTTCGCGCCGCGACCTATCGACAGCGCTTTGATCGCGCCGCGCAGGGAAGCGATCTCCTGCTCGGTGAAGCGCGCCCGCAGAAGAGCGTTGCGCATGTTGGCCTTCACGATCGCGGCTTTCTCCGGCGGGAAAAAAAATCCGCCATCTTCCAATTCCTGTTCGAGATGCGCCATCAGGCCCTCAAACGCGCCCTGCGGCGCAGCCGGTGAGAGCGGCTGGGCGGCGGTCAACTCCACGGCTGCGCTGCGCAGTTCGTAGGCGATCAGCACGCCCGCCTGGGCGACATTCAAAGACGGAAAGGCCGGATTGACAGGGATCGAGACGATCTTGTCGGCCATGGCGATGTCGACATTGTCGAGTCCCGTGCGCTCCTTGCCGAACAACACCGCGACTGATCCGCCGCGGGCTATCTCGGCGCGCGCCTCCGCCGCCATCTCCGCCGGCGTGACAGCAGGCTTTTCCATGGCGCGCGCGCGCGCCGTGGAAGCGAAAATAAGCGTATGATCAGCGATCGCATCGGTGAGCGTCCAGCATAACTGCGCCTGGTCAAGCACCGCATCCGCGCCGGAAGCGACCGCATAGGCTTTCGGGTTGGGCCAGCCGTCGCGCGGATTGACAATGCGCAAGTCGCACAGGCCGAAGTTCATCATCGCTCTGGCGAACGAGCCGATGTTCTCGCCGAGCTGCGGCTGCACCATCACGAAAGCGGGCGCGCGCGGATCAGCCGCACTGGGGCCTCGCGTGTTCATGGCCGTCGGCCCAGCGCCGCGTCAGCGAGGCGACTTTCGCCGCAGGCTTGCGTTTGGAAAGGCTTTGCTAAGACCCGTAGCCGCATGACCCGCTGCGCATGACGCCAATCCCGCTGGAAGGAGCAAACGTTCATGGCCAAAATCTCAGTCGCCAATCCCGTCGTCGACATTGACGGCGATGAAATGACCCGAATCATCTGGAAGCTCATCAAGGACAAGCTGATATTCCCCTATCTTGAGATCGATCTCGATTACTATGATCTCGGAATCGAAAATCGCGACGCGACGCAGGACCAGGTCACGCTCGACGCCGCCCACGCGATCAAACGCCATGGCGTCGGCGTCAAGTGCGCGACCATCACCCCGGACGAGGCCCGGGTCAAAGAATTCTCGCTGAAGCAGATGTGGAAGTCGCCCAATGGCGCCATTCGCAACATCCTGGGCGGGGTGGTGTTTCGCGAGCCGATCATCTGCCGCAACGTCCCGCGGCTGGTGCCGGGCTGGACCCAGCCCATCGTGATCGGACGCCACGCCTTCGCCGACCAGTACAAAGCCACCGATTTCAGGGTGCCAGGTCGAGGAAAGCTTGCGATCCGCTGGACCGGCGAAGACGGCCAGGTGATCGACCATGAGGTCTATGACTTCCCAGGCGCCGGCGTCGCCATGGCCATGTACAACCTCGACGACTCAATTCGCGAGTTTGCCCGCGCCAGTCTCGCCTACGGCCTGCAGCGCCAGTATCCGGTCTATCTCTCAACCAAGAACACGATCCTGAAAGCCTATGATGGTCGCTTCAAGGATATCTTCCAGGAGGTGTTCGAGGCGGAATTCAAGACGCGCTTCGCAGACGCCGGCATCGTCTATGAGCACCGCCTGATCGATGACCTCGTCGCCTCGGCGCTGAAATGGTCAGGCGGCTTCATCTGGGCGTGCAAGAACTACGATGGCGACGTCCAGTCCGATATGGTCGCGCAAGGCTTCGGTTCGCTGGGGCTGATGACGTCCGTGTTGATGACCCCGGACGGCAAGATCCTGGAAGCGGAAGCCGCCCACGGCACGGTCACGCGTCACTTCCGCCAGCATCAGCGCGGCGAGCAGACATCGACCAACTCGATCGCGTCAATCTTCGCCTGGACGCGCGGCCTCTCCCACCGCGCCAAACTTGACGGCAACGAGGCGCTTGCGCGCTTCGCCAAAACCCTCGAGCGGGTGACAGTGGAAACCGTTGAGGCAGGCTACATGACCAAGGACCTCGCGCTGCTGGTCGGCGACGAACAAGGCTGGCTGACCACCGAGCTGTTCCTCGACAAGCTTGCCGAGCGATTCGACGCGGCGATGGCGCAGAAAAGCTGACCGCACGCCGTCGTTGGGGCCCGGCGGCTGTCTGGCGCATTCGCCCAAGCCGTGATCCCCGTCCCGTGATCCCAGGTCCCTGTTGCGATCCCGCCAGACTGAGCGCCCCGCCTTGTCGGCGGGGCGTTTCGCGCTCATCTGGTCGTTATGCCTTTCCCCGCTGAAGCTCCTTTCGCCGTGTTCGACTTCGACGGCACCCTGGTGGACAGCCGCGCCATCATCCAGCAGTCCATGGAGTCCGGTTTTCGCGCCCTCGGGCTGGAACCGCCGGCCTATGAGCAAACCCGCAAGATTGTCGGCTTGTCGCTGGCCGAGGCGATCCATCGCATTGCCCCGCATCTGACGCGCGATGATCTGCGCCGTCTCGCCGAGCACTACAAAGCAGCGTTTCAGGAGCGCCGCCAGGATCCGGCCTTCAAGGAGCCATTGTATGACGGAGCAGCAGCCACGCTGACCCGCCTGCGCGCGTCCGGCTGGCGCATCGGCGGAGCGACCGGCAAAAGCCGCCGGGGCGTTGACTTCGTGCTGGAGCGCCACGGTCTCGCCGATCTGTTCGACACGGTGTGGTGCGCCGATGACGGGCCGGGCAAGCCCGACCCACATATGGTGTTGGGTGCGATGCGGACGGTCGGCGCCCAGACACGCCATACCGTGGTCATCGGCGATACCAGCTTCGACATCGAGATGGCCAACCGGGCCGGCGCCACCGCCATCGGCGTCACCTGGGGCTTTCACACGCCCGACGAGATCGCCGTGGCAGGCCCGCAGGAGGTGCATCACGACTTCGACATGCTCAACAGCGCGCTGGACCGCTTCGCTGCGCGCCTGGGGGGCCACTCGTGACCTGGACCTCGACGGGATCGTCAACCGGTGGTTCCCCCGAGCGGGGCCCCCGCCGCTTCTACGCAGCTGCGCAAGCCGGCCCGCATGCAGGCGGCTTCACAGTGTTTCTGGATGGGCGCGCCCTCCATACGCCCGGCGGCGCGCCGACCATCGCGCCCACCCAAGCCCTTGCCGCGCTGGCTGCCCAGGAGTGGGCCGCCCAGGGCGAATTCCTTCAGCCTCAGACCATGCCGACGACGCGCCTGATCAATGTGGCGATCGATCGCATGGCGCCGGTGCGCGAGGAAACGGCTTTGAAGTTTGCGTCTTACGCAGAAACGGATCTGGTTCTGTATCGCGCCCCTGCACCCGCCGAGCTCGCCAAGCGTCAGGCCGAAGGCTTCGACCCGCTGCTGGACTGGGCGCGCGGTTGGGGCCTGACGCTGACGCCAACGACCCAGGCGCTGGCGCAGCCCCAGCCCGCCGCAGCGCTTGCCGCCGCCGCCGGCTATGCGCGCGGCCTGGATGACTTCAGGCTGACCGGGCTTGCGCATGGCGCAGGCCTGTTCGGCTCGGCGGTCATCGCCATGGCGCTTTGCGAGCAGCGCCTGGACGGGCAGGCGGCTTTCGTCCTCGCCCGCATCGACGAGGACTTTCAGGCTGAACGCTGGGGGCAGGACGCAGAGGAGGCGGCGCGCGCGCGCCTGCTTCTGGCCGAGGCGAGAGCGCTTGCGGCATATCTTGCAGCGCTCCGCTGAAATGGCGACATGACGCAGAGGCCCGCTTGGGTTAAGCGGACCATGGATGTCCTTGCGCGCGGGAGGCGGTGATGGCGGTGATGGATTTTGCGACAGCGCCTGGCGTCTCCACCAGAATTCTGGATCTTGAGGCTCTCACACGCGGCGAGCACTTTGCCGAGCCTTATCCTCATGTGCTCGCGATGGGCTGTCTGAGCGCTGCGGCCGCTGAAGCAGTGCGCCAGAGCTTTCCCGCAGTCCACAAGCCGGGCTTCCACCCGGCGGAGGAAATGGAGCGCACGGGCGCCTATGCCGATCTCCTTGAGGATCTGGGCTCGCCTGCCGTCGCGCGTGTGCTGACCGAACGTCTCGGCCTCGACCTCGTCGGCCGCCCCTACATGATCACGGTGCGACGCACCTCGCGTCCGACCGACGGGCGGATCCATACCGACAGCACCTCCAAGATCGCCACCATCCTGATCTACCTGAATAAAACCTGGGACGCGGGTGCTGGCGGCTGCCTGCGGGTTCTGCGCGGCGAGCACGATTTTGAGGACTATGTGCGCGAAGTGCCGCCCATCGAGGGGACGGTGTTTGCGTTCAAGCGCACCGATGCGTCCTGGCACGGGCACAAACCGTTCGCAGGCGAGCGGCTGGTGATCCAGCTCACCTTCCTGGAGAGCGAGGAGGCCGTCGCCCATAAGAAGGGTCTGGGCAAACTCCAGCTCGGGCTGAAAAAGCTGTTTGTAAAGGACCGCTGATCCGGTGGCGCGGGCGCCGGTGCGTTTCCGCAGGCCGCCCGTGGAGACGTTGGCTGAGCTCCTCGCGCGACTTGCGGCCCGGGCGGAAAACGCCAGCGGCGCAGCGCACCTGACCGTCGGCGAGTTTGTCAGCATTTTTGGTAGGCGCGCCTATGGACCCCTGCTGCTTGCCGTGGGCCTGTTCTCCATCTCGCCCGCGACCATCATGCCCGGCATGACATGGCTTGCCGGCGGTCTGTCGGTCCTCATCGCGCTGCAGATGACCCTCGGTGCGGATCATCTTTGGCTGCCTGGCAGCCTGCGGGCGCGCAAGATCCCCATCCATGGCCTCGCGGCGCTGATCCAGCGTGCTGAGCCTTGGGCGCGACGCATTGATGCGGTCTTGAAACCGCGCCTCGTGTTTCTGTCGCATCCTCCAGGTCTGGCGCTGGTGGGCGTCGTCGGCGTGCTCGCCGGGCTGTTGACATTTCCGCTCGGGTTCATTCCTGCAGCTCCGCTGGCGCCCGGGATCGTGATCGTGCTGATCGGTCTTGGCGTCACCACGCGCGACGGGATCGTGCTGCTCGCAGCCATCTGTGCGGCAATCGCCGCCGTCGCACTGGCGCTGCGCCTGTTTTGGTGAGCGCCTCTCTGTTCAGTGGGCGAACTGCTCGGCGAGAATGCGCTCTCCGAGCGCCTGATCTGGATCAAACAGGAGGGTAAGGGTGATGGAATCATCCTGCGCCACCTCCACCGAAGCGACGTCGCGCACCTCCTGGTTGTCTGCAGCCGCCGACACCGGTCGAAGCTGCGGCTCCAACACCTCGATACGCACCTGCGACTCATGCGGCAGCAGCGCGCCGCGCCAGCGCCTTGGCCGGAATGCGCTGATCGGGGTCAGGGCGTGCAGATTGGATCCAAGCGGGATGATCGGGCCGTGGGCGGAATAGTTGTAGGCCGTTGAACCCGCCGGCGTGGCGACGATCACTCCGTCACAGGCGAGCTCGGCCATGCGCTCTGCACCGTCGACAAGGATCTTCAGATGGGCCGTCTGGTGCGTCTGGCGCAGCAAGGACACCTCATTGATCGCGTGGCGCTCCTCGACTGCGCCGCAAACGCGCCAGGCGCGCATGCGCAGCGGATGCATGCGCACCGCCTCCGCGGCGGCGATACGCTCAAGCAGATCAACCTCATGGTAGGCGTTCATCAGAAATCCGATGGTGCCGCGATTCATCCCGTAGACCGGCCGGGCGTCGCCCATGCGCCGGCGCAGCGTGTCAAGCATATGCCCGTCGCCGCCGAGCGCCACCACCGCATCGGCCGCACTCTCGCCGACGTCGCCATAGGCGTGACGCAGCCGGCGCAGCGCCTCCTGCGCCTCCGGTCGGGCGCTGGCGGTGAAGGCCAGTTTCTCAATCGATGTCACGACAGGCGCTTTCACGGCAGTGTTTCCCTGACGCGACAGGACACGGGCGCGCCGGGAGCGTCAAGGCGCGGGACGATTTGACGCGTCAGGCGGGGTCTGCGATTTTGCGCGCCCAGATCACGTCGGGAGAGAGCCATGGCCGTCGCCTATGCGGATGAGGACACAAGCGTGCGCGCGCAGGTATCCAAAGAGGAATGGCAGGCCCGCGTCGACCTGGCCGCGCTGTACCGTCTGGTCGCCGTCTATGGCTGGACCGACATGATCTTCACGCATATTTCGGCGCGGGCGCCTGGCCCAGAGCATCACTTCCTGATCAATCCCTACGGCATGTTCTTCGAGGAAATCACCGCCTCGAGCCTGGTCAAGGTCGATCTCGACGGCAACATCGTCGCGCCGACGCCCTACGCCATCAATCCAGCCGGCTTTACCGTTCATTCAGCCATCCACGCCGCGCGCGACGACGCGATGTTCGTGATCCATGTGCATTCTGACGCGGGCGTCGCCGTTTCGGCGCAGACGGAGGGGCTGCTGCCGCTCACGCAGCATGCTCTGATTGTACGCCCTCATCTCGCCTATCATACCTATGAGGGCATCGCGCTGAACCTGGACGAGCGCACCCGCTTGGTGGCGGACCTTGGCGGCAAAAACCTGATGCTGCTGCGAAATCACGGCACCCTCGCGGTCGGCCCGACGGCCGCCTCCGCTTTCTTGAGCCTGTTCTTCCTGGAGCGCGCCTGTCAGCAGCAGGTCTACGCACTGTCGGCCGGGCGCGACAGGGTCATGCTGGCGCCTGAGGCCGCGCAGGAGGAGGTGCGTGCGCAGGTCTTCGCTGGACCGGGCATGGCCGGCGGGCTCGCCTGGCCCGGTCTGCTGCGCAAACTTGACCGTGAGTCGCCAGGCTACGACGCGTAATCGCGCCGGTTTGGCGTTTCACGCGGTCTCAGTGGGGTTGGGCCTGCGCCGATGCACCGGCGTCCTGTCAAGCCTCGGCGCACGCCGCGCGATGGAGCCAGTCGCCGAGGGGGCGTCAGGCGCGGACGGTGTTGCGCCGGTCATGCGTGAGGAGGCGACCTGCGGCGCGGCCGCGGTCGCCTAGTGTGGCCCCTGACCAGTCATTTGTCGTCCATTTGCTGTCAATAGGCTGTCCCATTTGGCGTCCCGCAGTCGGACGATGCGCTGTGGCCGCAAGGGGCTGGACACGGGCGCTTGCCGCCCCAGATCACAGCGCTGTCGGCACAGCGCCGCGCCCAGGCGGGCAGGCTTGCGTATCTCGTTCGGGGTCGCCGTGGCCCCCAACAGGGATCCACACAGGTTTGGCCCGGATATGTCTGGTCGCGGGTGCAGGTGCAGCTTCGGGTCAGTTGAGACCGTTCGCTGCAAGGGCGGCCCGCCTGCGACATCGCGCCGATAAAGGCAGGCGCCGACGCAGTCTAGGATGGCGCTCGATCTCTGCACCGGGCTCTAAACCTGGCAGGAGATGTCTGACGGAACTTGGTCGGCGCGCCGCAGCGCGCGGCCATGTCTCGCCCCTTTGCGGGGCGCGCGATCGGAGCGGAGTGCATGTCGGTGATCCAGCGCTACGGGTTTGTGGGTGCGGTCCTGGCCGTGCTGGTGGTGATGGGCGTCCTGATCCTCAGCAAGTCGTTCACCGGCCCGGCGGTCCGGGAAGCTGGCGGGGCCAATCCGGCAGGCCAGGGGGCCGCTGGCGGGCGGCCAGGCGGCGCGGGTCCAGGGAGCGCCGGTTCAGGGAGCGCCGGTTCAGGGAGCGCCGGTCCGGGCGGCGCGATTCCCGTCCGTCCGGCCACCATTGCGACGCGCGACTTCTCCGATGTCATCGAGGCGATCGGCACGGCACAGGCCAATGAGAGCATCATCGTCGCGTCTAAGGTGACCGACGTCGTCAAGCAGGCGTATTTCGAGAGCGGTCGCTTCGTGCGTAAGGGCGATCCGCTGGTGGAACTGCAGAGTGCAGAACAGGCTGCTGATCTCGCCCAGGCAGAAGCCGCGCTGAAAGAGGCTGAAAGCTCACTGCTGCGCTTTCAGGAGCTGTTCGACAAAGGACTGACGCCCCAGGCGCGCCTCGATGCGGCGACTGCAGCGCGCGACCGCGCAGCCGCCCAGGCCGCGGCCCTCGAAAGCCGGCTCGCCGATCGGTTCATCCGAGCGCCGTTCTCTGGCGTCGTCGGCCTGCGCTCAATCAGTCCCGGCGCCCTGGTGCGTCCCGGGGATCCGATCACCACCCTGGATGACGTTGCGACCATCAAGCTGGACTTCGACTTGCCGGAGTGGGCGCTCGCCAAGGTCAGGGCCGGCGCCCGGATCGAGGCCCTGTCAACTGCCTACCCGGGCGTCCGTTTCGACGGCGCCATCGGGCAGATGGACACCCGCGTCAATCCAACGACCCGCACGATCCGCGCCCGCGCCTTCCTGCCCAACCGCGATCGCCGCCTGAAGCCAGGCATGCTGATGACGGTGCGGGTGGCCTCCGGCGCACGTCAGGCGATCGCTGCACCCGAACTCGCCCTCATCGACAGCGGCGACCAGCCATATGTGTTCAGGATCGCACAGAAGGAAGGGCGTCTTACCGCAGAACGCACGACCGTGCGCATCGGCGCCCGGTTCGGCGGGTATGTCGAGATCCTTGAGGGGGTGAAATCGGGTGAGCGGGTGGTTCTTGACGGGGTGAATCGCGTGCGTCCAGGCGGGCCCGTGCGGATCATCGAGGCCGCCGGTCCCGCAGATGGTGCGCGCCCGCAGGCCGGCGCTCCCTCCTCCCAAAGCGGAGCGCCCGGCTGATGCAGCTGTCAGACATCTCCGTCAAACGGCCTGTGCTCGCGCTCGTGGCGAGCCTCTTTCTCATCGCCTTCGGCGCCATCGCCTTTCGCACCTTGCCGCTGCGCGAGTTGCCGGATGTCGACGCGCCGGTTGTGTCGATCTCCACCCAGTATCGCGGCGCCTCCTCAGAAATTATCGAGAGCCGCATCACGCAGGTCATTGAAGACCAGCTTTCCGGCATTGAGGGGATCGACTCGATCACCTCGACCAGCCGTGATGGACGAAGCTCCATCAACGTTGAATTCAAGCTCGGGCGCGACATCGAAGCGGCGGCGAACGACGTGCGCAACGCGGTCGGCAGAGTCCAGGATCAGCTTCCCCAAGGCGTCGATCCGCCAACGGTTCAAAAGACCGACGCTGACGCTGAAGCCATCATCTGGCTCAACATGAGCTCAACCACCATAAACAGGGTCGATCTCACGGACTATGCAGAACGCTATGTGGTCGACCGGCTCTCGACCCTTCCCGGCGTGGCGAATGTGCGCATCGGCGGCAGCCTTCGCCCGGCAATGCGCATCTGGATCGACCCCGAAGCGCTCGCCGCGCGCGGCTTGACCGTGGACGATGTCGACCAGGCTTTGCGGGCGCAGAACATCGAGCTGCCAGGCGGCTATGTCGAGGGCCCGACCAAGGATTACACCGTTCGCATCAATCGAGAGTATCGCTCGGAAGACGACTTTCGCCGGCTGCCCGTCGGCAGGGCTGCGCAAGGCGGTTATCAGGTGCGCCTGGGCGACGTCGCCCGGGTCGAGCGCGCCCCGGAGGACCTGCGCCGCTTGTTTCGTGGCAATGGCGTCAACCAGATTGGTCTCGGCATCGCACGCCAATCGAAGTCGAATGCGCTGGAGGTTGGTCAGGCAGTGAAGGCTGAGGTGGAGAAAATCCGCCCGACGCTGCCGGCCGGAACCCAGATTTTCGTGGCGTCTGATTCGACGGTGTTCATTCAACAGGCGATCGACGAGGTGTGGAAGACGATGGGCGAGGCGATCCTGCTCGTCGTCGTGGTCATCTTTCTGTTTCTGGGCTCCCTGCGCGCCGCATTCATTCCCTCGGCCGTCATTCCCGTCTGTCTCGTGGGCGTCTTTCTCGTCCTGGGGCTTGCCGGGTTTTCGATAAATCTTCTGACCTTGCTCGCGCTGGTGCTCGCCATCGGTCTCGTCGTCGACGATTCCATCGTCGTGTTGGAGAACGTGCAGCGCCGTGTCGACATGGGCGAGCCCGCGGCGGTGGCCGCCTTGCGCGGCACGCGTCAGGTCGCCTTTGCGGTGATCGCGACGTCGGCCGTGCTCATCACCGTGTTCGCGCCGCTGCTGTTCGTTGGCGGCTATGTCGGTCGCCTGTTCATCGAGCTCGCCGTCACTATGGCCGGCGTTGTGGCGATATCGGCGTTTTGTTCACTGACGCTCACCCCGATGATGTGCTCGAAAATCGTGCGTCCCATCGATCCTCATAAGGGGCTGCCTGGCTTTCTGACACGCCGCCTCGACGATCTGCGCGCGGCCTATCGCACCAGTCTGGAAGCAGTGCTCGCGGCAAAGTGGCTCGTCGGCGTGATCTTTGCGCTGGTTGTCGTTGCAGGCCTGTTCATGCTGAGCCGGCTTCCCAGCGAGCTTCTGCCTAAGGAGGACCGCGGCAACTTCATGTTGAACATCCAGGGGCCGGAGGGTGCGGGCTTCGATGTGACGGAACAGACGATGATGGAGGTCGAAAAGATTCTCCTCGGCTATGTCGAAAATGGGGAAGCCTCGCGCATCCTGATTGTCGTGCCGCGCTTCCAGGATTCCGGCGTAAACCGTTTCAACGCCGGAAATGCCCGCGTCTTTCTTGCTGATTGGAAGGATCGCGAGCGGTCGGGCTTTGAGATTCTCGATGAACTGAATCAGAAACTCGGGCAAATCCCGAACGCGAATGCGCGCGCAATGATGCAAAGCCCGATCAGCGGCGGTTCGGGCGGGGGCGACGAGGTATCGATCGTGATCGCGGGTGAAGACTACGCCCAGATCGCAGCGATCGCCGATCGCGTGGTTGAGAAAGCGCGCAGCAATCCGGGACTGGTTCGCCCACGGTCAAACTATGAGCCGTCCAACCCACGCGTCATCGTGGACATAGACCGCGAGCGTGCAGCGGCGCTCGGTGTGTCAACCCAGGCGATCGGTCGTACTCTTGAAGCGACCATGGGGTCGCGTCGGGTCAATACCTACATTGAGGGCGGCGAAGAATATTATGTGATCATTCAGGCGGAACGGGCAAAGCGTCAGTCCATGGCCGACATGGCTGGCGTATATGTGCGTTCGGATCGTTCCGGAGAACTCGTGCCTCTCGCCAATCTCGTCAGTTTCAGAACGGTTGGCGATTCGGCCGAATTGCGACGGGTGAACCGGCTGCGCTCGGTCAGTGTCGGAGCCGGGTTGGCGAGCGGCTACACGATCGGGGAAGGGCTTGCCTTCCTTGAAAGTGCGGCAAGACAGGAGATGTCTGGAACAACGGCGCGTGTTGATTACACTGGCGCCGCCAAACAATTCCGGGACGCCTCTGGCGCCATCATGTTCGCCTTCGCCATTGCGCTTCTCGTTGTTTTCCTGACGCTCGCTGCGCAGTTTGAAAGCTTTATCCATCCGTTCACGATCATGTTTACCGTGCCGCTCGCCCTGGCCGGCGGCGCTTTTGGCCTCTTCATGCTGAACGGGTCGCTCAACATCTACAGCCAGATCGGCATGATCATTCTCATAGCGCTCGCGGCCAAGAATGGGATTTTGCTCGTCGAGTTCGCCAACCAGTTGCGTGATGAAGGGCGAGCGGTGCGCGATGCGATCCTGGAATCGGCAGAGCTGCGTCTGCGGCCGATCTTGATGACGTCGGTCGCTACGGTTGCCGGGGCGATGCCGCTGATCTTCGGCGACGGGGCTGGCGCGGAGAGCCGCAGGGCGATCGGCGTGGTGATTGTGTTCGGGGTCGGTTTCGCAACCTTTCTGACGCTGTTCGTCGTCCCGGTGGTCTATGATCTCCTGGCCCGCTTCACAAAATCACCCGAAGCGACGGCGCGGGCGATTGAGGCCTATGAGGAGGCTGAGAAGCGCGCCCAGCCTGCAGAATAGACCGCCTGCAGAATAGACCGCCTGCAGAATAGACAGCCTGCGGAATGGGCGGTCGCGGATGGCGCCGTCTTGTGGTCGCTGGCTCAGCGCGCGCACAGCCCGCCCGACGCCGCGCCCGGCGAATATCGCATGGACGGGGCGCGCGATATCATGCTGGGAAACCGGCATCGACGCGACGTTTTCGCCTGTCGTTCGCTGTTGCGCCAGAGCCGCCGGGGCGCCGGGCGGGCGGCTCGACTAGCCTTCGACCGCGATCAGCTGATGGGGCTGATCGAGCCCTTTGGGGGAGAGGGTGAAAATCTCCACGCCGTTTTCTGTAACTCCGACAGAGTGTTCGAACTGCGCAGACAACGACCGGTCCCGCGTAACGCTCGTCCAGCCGTCCGGCAGGATTGAGACCGCGTTCTTGCCGAGATTGACCATCGGCTCCACCGTGAAGAACATGCCCGCGCGCAGCTCCACGCCATCGTTGCGTCGGCCGAAATGAAGGATGTTCGGGGCGTCATGGAAAACGCGGCCAAGCCCGTGGCCGCAGAAATCGCGCACCACGCTCATGCGCTGGCGCTCAATATGCTCCTGGATCGTGGCTCCGAGTTCGCCTGTGGTCACACCCGGTCTGATCGCAGTGATGGCAAGCATCATCGCTTCGTACGTCAGATCCATCAGCCGTCGGGCTTTGCGCTTCACCGGAGGAACGGCATACATCCGGCTCGTGTCGCCGTGCCAGCCGTCGACGATCACGGTCACGTCGATGTTCAAGATATCGCCGCTGCGCAGCGCCCTCGCACCGGGAACCCCGTGGCAGACCACATGGTTCAGCGAGGTGCAGATCGTCTTGGTGTATCCGCGATACCCGAGGCACGCTGGCAGTCCGCCATTGTCGAGAATGAATTGCCGCGCAAGCGTGTCGAGATGATCCGTGGTGACGCCCTCCTTGACCTCGTCCACCAGCATATCGAGGCAGCGCGCCGCCAGCTCGCCAGCCTTGCGCATGCCAGCATAGTCCTCTGCGCTGTGCAGCTTGATCTGACCGGTGTTGCGCGGTGCGGCCTGTTTGGCGTCGATGTACACGTTCACAGCGGGCGAGCCTCTCCAACGGCGTGTGCGGAAGCGACCTACAGGTCAACTCGCAGGGGGCGAAGCAGTTTTACCCCCTGTATGGTAACATCGCAGCCATAGCATAGAAACTCCACTCCGCGCGAGGCGGCTGCGCCGGCGGCTGTGGCATAGGCCGGGTCAATGTCGGCGGCGAAGCGCAGACGCTCGCAGTCCATGCGCTGGACCACATAGAGCATCACGGCCCGCGCCCCTGCAGCGGCCATGGCGGTCAGTTCGCCGAGGTGTTTGAGGCCGCGCGCCGTGGCGCTGTCGGGGAACTCTGCAACGCCGGCGTCGCGGCTGAAGTGGACGTTCTTGACCTCCACATAGGCCGGCGGGCGCTGCGCCGCCTGGAGCAGGAAATCAATGCGGCTGGCCGCGCCATAGGCCTGCTCCGGGCGAATGCCGTCATATCCCGCAAGCTCGCCCACGACGCCAGCGGCCAACGCTTCGCCCGCTGCCTTGTTGGCGACGCCCGGGTCTATCCCCACCAGACCGCTGGCCGTTTCAACAAGCCGCCAGCCATAAGCGAGGCGCGCCCCGGGCTTTGCCGGTTCCAGAAGCACGGTCTGGCCGACCTCACACAGGCCGCGCATGGAACCGGTGTTGGGGCAATGAACGGTCATGGTCGTGCCTTCGTGCAGCGTGACGTCAGCGAAAAATCGCTTGTACCGGCGCTCCAGGCGGGCAGGGATCAGGGCGCAGGAAAAGGTAACCATGGCGCATCGCGTCCCATAGTGGCGCACTGGTTGCAAGGGTGACGGCTTCTGCGCCATCACCGATGCGGTGCGCCACGGGTGCGGCGGGCCCTGACAGAAGTCGCTTGGTGCTATTCGTCGTCATCTGATGAACCCGCCGGACAGCGCGGGCAAAAGATGCAGACTGCGCCGAACCGGCAAGGTGTTCGGGCTTCGCCTCCGGGCTGCGGGACCGCCTGTAGCAATTCTGACCCAAGGCGCGCACCGAAATATGTCCGTTTAGAACAAAGATTTCTGGTCCTCAACGCAGGTCGCAGATTTGCGGGCCTTGCGCGGGCGCGGCTGCGCTTTGTGGCCGCTGGTTTCGCCGCGGCCTGTGGCGGACGCGGTCGCGCCGGTAGCAAGTCTGACGCACTACGCGTTTCGATGAACCCGATGAGGTCGCCCTAGACCGTATGATCGTGAGGTGAGCAAACTGGTTGGGCGGCCTCTCCCACGGCATTCTCCTTTCGAGGGTTGCGCCAGAACGAGCTGGCGCCGAGCCTCAAGAATGGGGGAGAGACCAAATGCAC
>JBILMQ010000264.1:0-5039 GCA_044375455.1 Caulobacterales bacterium
GCGCCCGGGCGCCGCCGCGCCGGCCGTTCTGCGGCCAGCACCGATGGCCGCCTGGCGCCGAGGACTTTGCGCCCAGAACTTGCGCCCAGACTTTGTACCCAGTCTGTGCTGCCTGCATGCGGACCGGGGCCAGTGAGATGGACGCGGACCGGACAAGACACTGTTCTGGGAGAGAGACGGGCGCGCGGCGTCGATGCGCTGGTCGATGATGGCGTGGTGTCGCGGCATGACCGCGGATGCGCCTGCGCGAGATGAGGACGGCGCGCGGGCTTTGCTCTGCCGTGCGGCCGTCGTTCGCCTGATCGCGGCGCTGTCTTTGCGGCGCCGCAAACTCGGCTGCGCCGTCACGGCCCGATGCGTTCTGCTGGCCGGCATGGACCCGATGCCGGGTGCAACGCCGCCGTGCCGGCGCAGAGTGGCGACCGGCCAGAGAAGACCGGCCAAAGCGGACCGGCCGCAGCGGATTGACCAGGCCGGCCATGTGACAGAAACAGACAGGGACACTCAGCGTGTCGCAGGTGGCCATGTGGCGCCTGTGGCCCGCCGGGGCCAGACGCCACAGAACTGCCCAGCGGACGTTCCAGGATATCCCCGGGACGAGCGCAGGGACAACATCGCCGCCAGGACGCAGGCAGGCGGCAGGGAGAAAAGCGATGCAGGTGCGCAATGCCGTCATGCCGACACCGGACCAGGCCCGGGACTTTTTCAGCGCGCCGGAGCAAGGCCCCTTCGTGATGGTGAACCTGCTGCGCTTCAAGACGCGCGCCGAATATCCCGACGGCGCGGAGCCTGAGCTGAGCGGGGCTGAGGCCTATATGCGCTATGGTGTGGCGGTCGCTGCAATGGTCGAGGCGCTGGGCGGGCGGATCATCTACTCCGGCGCCGTGACGGGTCTGCTGCTCGGCGAGGTGGATGATCTGTGGGACATGGTCGCGCTCGCCGAATACCCATCCTTGAACGCCATGCTCGAGATGACGCGCCATCCCGACTATGCGCGCATCGCAGTGCACCGTGACGCCGGCCTCGCAGGTCAGCTCAACATCCGCACGCTGCCGCGACCGGCGTGATGATCCGCCGGTCGTCGCCTCTCGTAAGAACCACAGACAAACGAGGACCGTCATGGACGACGATGCGGCGCGACAACTGATCCTGGCCTTTGAAAACTACCTGACGCAGGAGGGCTTCGGGCCTGAGGGGCTGCGCTCAGCCCAGGCTCGGGGATGGCTTGATCAAGACGGACTGGCCACACAGGACGGCAGGGACCTTTGCCAAGCGCTGGCGGCTCAGCGCGACACCCGCAGCGCGTTCCGCAACGTCGGATAGGCAGAGGCCAGACCGCCCAGTCTCGCGGTCACGACGGATGGTCTGCCGCTTGGGCTGGCGGCGCTGAAGTCTTGCACGCGCCTTGCCCGTCTCCCGCCGCCAGGGCGGCGTCAGGCATGGCCTCAGCGCCGGCGAGTTGCCGGGACAGGTGGTGCGTGTCCTGGCTCGGTCGGCCGGGTCATTTCTTTGTCCCGGTCCTTTGTCCCGGTCGCGCATGCCGATGGGGCGACGCGGGTTCGGGGTCAAAGTGTGCACGTCACCGCCGGGACCAGGGCGTTGCCTTGATCCGGGCGCGTACGCCGCTCAGCCGGCTGCAGGCAGGACGGGCGCAGGACGGGCGCAGGACGGGCGCAGGACGGGCCGCTGGCGGGCGTCGGGCTGTTTCAGACGCGCCCGCGCCGATCCAGGCTCGCGGCTCCGAAGACCGTTTCCTTGTGTGCGCGGGTCTGGGCGCTCCAGGTTGCGACGGCGGATCGCGCATCGGCCCGCTCCTGCGCCATGATGGCGGCGTAGTCTGGCGCCAATGCTGTGATTTCCACCTGCAAGCCGTTTGGGTCGTACATGTAGATCGATCGCACGAAGCCATGGTCGATGGGGCCGACACAGGTCACGCCGCGCGCTGCGAGCAGATCTTTCCAGACGCCGAGATCGCCCTCGCGCGGCGTTGTCAGTGCGACGTGGCGATCAAAGCCGTGCGCCCTTTCGAAGTGATCCGGGCGGGCTTCGTCGGGATCATCGAAGAACGCCAGATAGTTGCCGTCGCCGAGTTCAAAGAAGAGGTGCATGTAGGGGCGCGCCCTCCCGACGCCCGGCTCATCTTCGATACGCAGCGCCGCGGCCAGGGGCAGGTTCAGAACGTCCTCATAGAACCAGCGGGTCTGTTCGGCGTCGCGGCAGCGGAAGGCGGCGTGGTGGATGGCGCCGAGCGCGTGTGGCGGGCGGGCGGCTTCGGCGGCTGGGTTGGTCATTCGGGCTCCTTCAAGCTGCGGTGTCGGGCGCTGCACCCACATCGGTCTGCAATCCCGGGCTGCGCCCCGAGCTGCGCCCTGAGCTGCGCCCTGAGCTGCGCCCTGAGCCGCGCCCTGAGCTGTGCACCGTGTCTGCGTGCAGTGTCTGCGTGCCGTGTCCGCGTCCCGGCAGCGATCGTGGTTGTGGGGGGCTGGCGGGGCGGGCTTGGGGGGCGCCCGCGGGCGCGGCAGGGCTCAGGCATGGCCGGACGTCCGCACCGGCAGGCTGCGCAGTCCACGGAAGATAAGGCCGTCATTCGGGACGGGCGCGCCAGCGGGCTCAACCGTGGCGAAGCGCGCAAAGAAACGGGCGAGGCCGATACGGGTTTCCAGCCGCGCGAGATTGGCGCCAAGACAGGTGTGCGCGCCGGCGGCGAAGGCGAGATGACGGTTGGCATTGGCGCGCGCCGGGTCGAGCCTGTCCGGATCGGAAAACACGCTCGGATCCCGGTTTGCCGCGGCGATGACCAGGATTACGGCGTCGCCTGGCGCAAGCACGCCGCCTGTCACGCTGATCTCCTGCGCGACCCGGCGAAAGGTAAAATGCAGGGGGGGGAACAGGCGCAGCATTTCATCGACAGTGTTGGCATGCAGGTCTGGTTCGTGGCGGAACCGTGCGAGCGCTTCTGGTGCTTCCATCAGCGCCAGGATGGCCGATCCGATGAGGCTTGCAGTGGTCTCATGGCCCGCGTTGAGCAGGAACATCGCCTGATGGATCGCCTCGTCATGGGTGATCTCGCCGGCTGCCTTGGCGCGGCCCAGAATGTCGAGCGGCGCGGTTGCGGTTGGGTGTGGGGCGGCCAAGCGCGGTTCGATGACCGCGCGCAGGCGTGCAAGCGCTGCGGCCGCGCGCTCGGCGGCGGCGGCGCCTGCGCCGGGCTCGAGCGCCTCGACCACCCGGTCGGCGGCCGCTTCCAGAACGCCGCGGTCGGTTGGCGGCGCATCAAGCAGCAGGCGGATGACCTCAAGCGGCAGAGCGCGGGCAAAGTCGTACACCGCGTCGAAGTCGTGCCGCTGGGCGAGCCCGTCGAGCAGATCGTCGACAATCATCTCGATGGCGGCGCTGACGGTCTCAATGGCGCCAGTGGTGAAGGCGCCGGCGAGCACCGTGCGCACGCGGGTGTGGCGCGGAGGGTCCATGAAGGCAAGGGTGGCGCCGTTGTGGTCGCGAAATGGCCCTGGCGGAAACGTCCGCAGCGTCTTTTCCGGCTGTTTGATGAGGCTGTCGCGGTTGCGCAGGAGCGCCCAGACGTCCTGGTGGCGCGACACCACCCAGGTACCGTCGGGATTGCGGAAAGCTGCACCATGCTCCAGCAGCTGGCGGTACAGCGCGTGGGGGGCGCTGCGCCAGGGCGGCGCGTCGGGGGCGAAGACCGGCGGGGTCATGACGGGGCCGCCGGCCAGACGCGCGGGTAGAGAGGATGGTCCAGCCGATCGCCGGTGGCGAGTTCTACGGGCTCGGGCGCGGGCAGGGCGTGCGGGCCGGCGACGAAGCGGGCGTCCTCCCCCACGAAGCGCGGCACGACGGCGCGCCGCTGGCGGTTTGTGGTGGTGTTGGCGCCGCTGCCGTGCAGGGTCAGGGCGTGGAAGAAGATCGCATCGCCCGGTTCGAGATCCCAGCACAGCAGATCGGCGTCGGGCGCGCGCGACATGTTTGGCGCGCGCGGCAGGTCGTGATGGCGCATCCGGCGCGCCGCCTCGCTGTCGGGCTGGGTCGGGCGGTAGCGCGCGGGGTTCAGATGCGACCCGCGCAGATAGTGCACCGCGCCGTTTTCCGGGGTGACGACATCCAGCGCGATCCATGCGCTGAGGATCTGGGTTCCGGTGACCGGCCAGAAGGTCAGATCGTGATGCCAGGGCGTGGGGGCCTCGCTGCCCGGCTCCTTGACGAAGGTCTGGTCGTAGAGGAGGCGCACCTCGCGCGCCGCCATGAAGGCCGCGGCAAGCTTCGGCGCGGCGCTCTCGAAGGCAAGCCAGCGATGTGCAGCGCGCCGCCGCCAGCCGTAGAGATCTGAAAAAAACCGCGCGCCGGACTGGTTTGAAAAGTCCTGCGCGAGCGGTGTGGGATGGGCCATCATCCAGGCGACGTCCTCGCGCAGCGCCGCGACGCGGTCGGGCGCGATGAGCCCGCGCACGCAGACCGCGCCGTCCCGCGCGAAGCCCGCCACCGCGTCGGCGTCAAGCGCGTCGGCCGCGACGTCGACGCCGAGCGAGCGGGCGGTGCGCGCTCCGGCTGCGGTTTGACTGGGCTCAGTCATGGCGCGCCTCCTCGCGGCTCTTGAGTTCCTGGCGCAACAGATCCTTGCGGATCTTGCCGACCGCGCTCATCGGCAGGGGCGTCTGGCGGATTTCGGCCGAGCGCGGACGTTTGAAACCGCTCATCGACATGCGACAGAACTCGATGAGCTCTTCTTCGGTGAGTGGATCGCCGGGGCGCACGCTGACCACGGCATGCACGCGTTCGCCCCAGGTGGCGTCCGGCGCAGCGATGACGGCCGCCTGCAGCACGCCGGGATGGCGCGCCAGCACGCTTTCGACCTCACTCGATGAGACATTCTCGCCGCCGGTCACAATCATGTCCTTCAGCCGGTCAGTGACGTAAACGAAGCCGTCTTCGTCCATGTACCCGACATCGCCGGTGCGCACCCAACCATCGCTCAGAATGGCTGCGGTGAGCGCCGGCTGGTTGAGATAACCGCTGAACACCCC
>JBILMQ010000045.1:0-17248 GCA_044375455.1 Caulobacterales bacterium
TGCCCATGCGGCTGGGCGGCCGTTGGGGCCTGTGCAGGGGCCTGCGTTGCGGCCTGCGTCTGGGCTGCAGCCGCAAATCCTGCGGCGGCGACGGCGGTGAGGACAACGAGAATTCTGATCATGGGGACATCCAAGCGTGCGCCATCCAAGCGGGTGTTTGTGCCGAGAGCTTGGAGCGCTGTCGACCCTTTCGAGGCGGCCGCGTTCATCCCGTGGTCAGATCGAAGCATCCGCGGAACCCGCCCGGAGGGGCCCGCCCGGAGGGGCCCGCTCGGACGGGCCCGGTCAAATGGGGCCCGGTCAAATGGGGCCCGGTCAAATGGGGCCAGTGAGATGGGGCCGGTGAGATGGGGCCGGTGAGATGGGGCCAAGGCAGGCGAGACCGGCCGCCAGGAGGATCGGCCTGGCGCACCGCGCCGTCCCGCGGACGCGACCATGGCCGCAGAGCAGAGCAGAGCAGAGCAGGCTGCAAGCGCGGGCCACGGGCGGCGCAAGGGCCTCACGCTTTGGGCGGCGTGCGTTCGATATGATAGGTGACGCTTGTGGGATAAGCGATGGTGACGCCGCCAGCATCGAGCGCGAGCTTCAGCCGGCGCAGCAGATCAGGTCGCAGATCGGGAACGTCCTGCGTTCTGCACCAGGCGCGCGCCTGGATGTTGACCGCATGATCTGCGAGCTTGGTGACTTTCACCCACACCGGCGGATCGCCGCTTACCCGCGGGTCGGCGGCCACGGCGTCGCGGACAATCCCGATCGCGCGGTCGATGTCGTCCTCATACGAGACGCCGACATCAAGATCGATGCGGCGCGTGTCGTGATGCGTGAAGTTCGTGATTGGCGCACCCCAGCATTGCCCATTGGGCAGCACGATCCGGACATTGTCGAGCGTGGCCAGCTCGGTGGTGAAGATGTCGATGTTGCGCACCACCCCTTTTTGGCCTGACACCTCGACATAGTCGCCGATCCGATAGGGACGGAACAGGATCAGCATGACGCCCGCGGCGACATGCGACAGCGCGCCCTGCAACGCGAGGCCGATGGCGAGCGCGGCTGCGCCAAGGACGGCGATGAGACTGGTGGTCTCCACCCCGAAACGCGACAGGACGGCGATCGCGACGAGCGCAAGCACGCTCCAGCGCACGATCGAGGAGAAGAACGCCGCCAGCGTCGCATCGACGTTTCGAAGGCGACCCGCCGCGCGACGAACCAGTTCAGCCAGGACGCCAGAGATCCACAGACCGGTGATCAGGATGAGAGCAGCCGCGCCCAGGTTCATCAGACCCGCCACGAGGACTGGCTGATGGTCGGCCCACAGGCGGGCGATGGCGGCTTCCATGGCGGCTTCCTTGCAGCGGCGGCGCGGTCGATGGACGGCGGATTCGTCGCACTCCGCAAGGCTGCGCCCGGCGCGCGAACGGCATTAAACTCACCGCATGATCGAAGTCACGGATCTGGCATATGAGTATCCCACGAAGCGTGCGCTGGAACATGTTTCTTTCAGCGTAGCGCCGGGCAGCGTGACCGCGCTGGTGGGTCCCAATGGCGCAGGCAAGACCACCCTGCTGCGCCTTCTCGCCGCGCTCGATGCACCCTATGCGGGCCGCGTCGTCGTCGATGGCCTCGACGCGGCAGCCCATCCCCGACTGGTCCATCAACGGCTCGGATATCTCCCGGACTTCTTTGGTCTTTATGATGAACTGACAGTACGCCAATCGCTGATCTACGCCGCGCTGGCCCGCAAAGTCGGGCGCGACAAGGCAGAGGCGGCCGCAGCGCAGACAGCCGCGCGGGTCGGCCTGGCCGATCGCCTGAGCGAACGCGGATCGGAACTGTCGCGCGGTCTGCGCCAGAGATTGGCGATCGCTCAGACCATCGTGCACGCGCCGCGCGTGCTGCTGCTGGACGAGCCGGCTGCTGGCCTTGATCCGGAGGCGCGCCGGTCGCTGTCCAACCTGATCCTTGACCTGCAGCGCGACGGCATGACGATCATCGTGTCGTCCCATATCCTGGCCGAACTCGAGGATTACTGCTCGGCCATGCTGGTGATGTCGCAAGGACGCCTGATCGGCGGCGGCGCGATTTCAACGCAAACGGGCGGGCGCCAGCGCGTGCGCCTGCGCGCCGCCGGCAGCGGGCTGGCAGAGGCCCTGACCGCGCGCGGGCTCACGCCCGCGCTGTGCGTCGGCGGCGACGGCGCCTTGCTGGTCGAGATCCCCGACGGACCCGAGGCCCGCGCAGCGCTGCTGCGAGACCTCGTCACGGCGGGCGTCGCGGTCAGTGACTTCGCCGAGGCGCCGCGCACGCTGGAGGAAGCCTACCTGTCGGAAGTCGGCGCAGGAGAGCGGCGATGAACCCGGAACTGCAACGCAATCTGTGGCTGGAATTCACGCCGCGGCGGCTGGTTCTGATGGCGCTGGTCCTGAGCGTGACCCTCGGCGTCACGGCGCTGGCGGCCTCGCCGCAGGAGCGCCTGGAGAACATGGCTTCCCTGGGCTTTGGCCTCTATGGCCTCATCGTCATGCTGTGGGGCGCGCGCAACGCCGCCAACGCGCTTGCCGGCGAGGTTCGCGATCGTACGTGGGACATGCAGAGGCTGTCGGCCATCGACCCCTGGTCGATGACCTGGGGCAAATTGCTGGGCTCGACAGCCTACACCTGGTTCGGCGGCCTTCTGGCGCTCACGCCCTTCATTATCGTCTCCCTCAACGAGCCGCACCGGCACGGGCCGGTCTTTCTGGCGCTCTGTCTGGCGCTCGGGGCCGGCGCGCAGGCGCTGGCGCTGCTGCTCTGCCTCGCGGCCGCGCGGCGGCGACCACAGGCCGGACGCTTTGATGTCCTGATCTATGCACTCGTGGCGTTCGGCATCGCCTCCGCCGTCATGCAGACGGTTCAGGCGCTGCGCGAGGGACCCGCCGACAGCGCGGCGACGCCAACGGTCGTCTGGATGGGCGCGGAGCATCCGCTCGTCGCCTTCTGCGCCGCAAGCGCGCTTGTGTGGGCCGGCGTCGCTGTATTCGGCTGCTGGCGTCTTATGCGGCGCGAGTTGATGATGCCGCATGACGTCGCCGGCGCACTCATCGTTCTGACCATCATCGCGCTTTATGCGATGGGCTTCGTCCAGCCGGAGCCGGACCAGTCCCTGGTTCATTATCTGGCGAACGCATGCGGCGTCGGCGCGATCGCCGCCGGTCTGTTCACCGCCGCCTGCACCGTTGCCGAACCGAAGGATCAGGTGGCGCTGCGCTGGATCGCAGCCGCCTGGCGTCGCGGCGCGCGCGGCGCAGCGCTGGCGCGCGCTCCAGGCTTCACCATCGGCTTCACGATCACCCTGATTCTCGGGCTCCTCGCCGCAGGTCTGTCAGTCCTTGGCCCAACACAGCTGACGACCGGAGAGAACGCCACGCCGGTGTGGCCGCTCATCCTCGCGGCGCTGGGTTTCCTGGCCCGGGACATCATGATCTTCGTGTTCTTTCATGCAGCCCCGCGCCAGCGCCGCGGCGACTTCGCATCGCTTGTCCTGCTCGCGCTGCTCTACGGCGCCGGCGCGGTTCTGACGAGCCTCGCCCCGCTCGAAGGATTGCGCGGCCTGTTTGTTCCGACCCCGGAGGCGGCAGCCGCATCGATCACTCCAGGCGGCCCGCCCATCATGTTCCTGGCGCCTTGGCTGGAGGCCGCGCTGGTCGCTTATCTCGCGCGCGCCCGGCTCGCAGCGCCGGGCGCGCGCCCAGGCCCAGCCTGACGGGCCCCGCTCGCCAAACAACCCGCCACATCGGGGTGATGGGCGTGTCCGGCGTTGGCAAGACCACGATCGGTCTGGCGCTGGCTGACCGGCTCGGGCGCGCATTCGTGGACGCCGACGACTTCCACCCGCCGGCCAACCGGGCGAAGCTCGCAGCCGGACTGGCGTTGGACGACCTGGACCGCGCGCCCTGGCTCGCCGCCTTGCGCGCGCATCTGGACGCGGCGCCAAATCCGGTCGTCTTTGCCTGCTCTGCCCTCAAGGCGGCCTATCGCACACAGCTCGAACCGGCCGTCTGGGTCTGGCTCACGGGCGATCCCCGGATGATCCAACGCCGGCTGCAGGCGCGCCGCGGGCACTTCATGCACCCTGGCCTTCTGGCTTCGCAGATCGCTGCGCTGGAGCCGCCCGATCACTGCATCGCCTGCGACATCGCCCGCGCGCCAAACGCAGTTGTGGATCATATCCTGGAGCGCCTCAGACAAAGTTGACGTCGTGTCACGAACGCGCCAGAAACTGCGGACGCACAACAAACAGGCGCTGCGGCCAGGGCCGCGCGCTGCGGGAGAGGAAGCGATGTCAGCCCGCGCGCCCCACGCGCTGCGCCAGCCTGCGCTCGCCGCAGCTGCGCGGCTGGAACCGCAGCCCCGCGACCCTGCAGCGGGCGTGACGTCAGCCGTTGCGCCTGGGCGGGGTTGGCCTGGGCGGGGTTGGCCTGAGAGGGCCGGTGTATGGCGGGCTGGTGTATGGCGGGCTGGTGTATGGCGGGCTGGGGGTGGGCCGGCCGGCTTGGGGCGGACGACATGACACCCGCGATCCTCGACTTCAGTCGCGACACCGGCAAGCGGGCGCGCACCAAGGCGGCCAACCGGCAGTCCATTTTGGATGCAGCGCGCGCGGTGTTCGCCGAATTGGGCTATGAGGCGACCACCGTGCGCGACATCATCCGGCGCACCGGTCTGGCCAGCGGGACGTTCTACAATTACTTCAAGTCCAAGGAAGAAGTGTTCCACGCTTTGCACGACGACGGCGTACAGCGCTTCCGTCCCCTGCTGCGCCATGCCTATGACACCGCGGCGACGTTTGAGGACTTCGTGCGCACAGCCTACCGGGCGTTCTTCCGGTTCATGATTGAAGAGGCGCCGCTCTCGCGCGTGCGGGTCGCATCGCCGGACATGACATTCGTGCGGTTCGACACCCCGGAGAACCTGGCGCTGTTCAAGGAACTCGAAGCCGACATCGCGCGCGCAATCGCCATGGGGCACATCCCCCCGGTCGATCCGGAATACTTCGCAGCCGCCGCGTACGGCATCGCCCAGCAAATGGCCGACCGGCTGCTCGCACGCGACCGGGCCGATCCGGAAGGCGCAGCCAATTTCGCCACCGCCCTGCTGTTGGGCGGTCTGTCACGTTTGCAACGGGAATAGGAGCCTTTCATGTCCTTCGCGGCGTTTCTCGCCAGGGCCCTTTTGAAGCTGCCTGACCCTCTGCTCGTCAGGCTCGCCGGCGGCGAGATGGTTGAAATCGCGGGGCGCAGGCTCAATCCGCACTTTCAGTATCTAGCCCATCTCCTGCGCAGGCGCCGGTTCCAGCCGCAGTCGACCCCGGCGCGGGCGCGGGCGTCCTTTGCCATGTTCGCCGCCATGGCGACGGGCAAGATCGAACCGGGGGTGACGGCGCAACCGGTATCGATCGATACCGGCGAGCGGCGGATACCCGCGCGCATCTATCGGCCGAACAACCAGTCGCCCGGCCAGCCGGTGTTTGTGTTTTACCATTATGGCGGCGGCGTCACGGGCGATCTTGAGACCTGCCACGTCTTCTGCAGCATGATCGCCAAGATCGTCCGCTGCCCGGTTCTGTCGGTCGACTATCGTCTGGCGCCGGAACACAAATGGCCGGCCGGCCTCAATGACGCCATCGACGCCTATCTTTGGGCGGTCAAAAGTGCGCGCAGCTTCGGCGCCGCTCCTGACACCGCGGCCGTCGGCGGCGACTCGATGGGCGGCAATTTCGCCGCCATCGTGTGCCAGGAGATGAAACGAAGGGGCCTCGCCCAGCCAGCCATGCAGCTGCTGATCTATCCGGGGGTGGACATGGCAAGCGAGACCCCGTCGATGACAGCCTTCGCCGACAGTTTCCCGCTGAACCAGGACCTGATGAGGTGGTATGCGCGACATTATCTGCCCGAAGGAGCCGATCTCTGCGATGTGCGCATATCGCCGCTGCGCGCCGATGATCTCTCCGGGCTTGCGCCAGGCGTGGTCATCACCGCTGGCTTCGATCCGCTGGTCGACCAGGGCTTTGCCTACGCTGAGAAGCTGAAGGCGGCCGGGGTGGACACCATCTACCGGTGCTATGACGCGCTTGCCCACACCTTCACCGCATGCACGGGCGTCGTGCCGGCAGCAGACCGCGCCTGCCGGGAAATCTGCAACGACGTCGCCCGCACGCTTGCAAAAGCGCGCGCATGATGCGCGCCTTCGTCTGCACACGACTGAGCGACGACCTGTCGGGCGTCGCAGTCATGGATCAGGCTGCCCCCTCCCCGGGGCCCGGGGAGGTGCTGGTGCGCGTGCGCGCCGCAAGCGTGAACTTCCCGGACATCCTGATGTGCCAGGGCAGATACCAGTTCAAGCCGGATCCGCCCTTCATCCCAGGGATGGACATCGCCGGGGACGTGGTCGCGACAGGCCACGGGGTGGACGCCTTTGCGCCGGGCGACGCGGTGGCAGGCGGCGCCAGGCTCGGCGGGTTCGCTGAATTCGCCGTCGCGCCTGCTGCAGGCCTGCGGCGCAAACCGGCCGCCATGAGCTATGCGCAGGCAGCCGCCTACCAGGCGGCGTATCTGACCGCCTATGTGGCGCTGGTGCGGCGCGCCCGGCTGCAGCCCGGCGAGACGGTGCTGGTGCACGGCGCAGCTGGCGGCGTGGGGCTCGCCGCCGTCGACGTCGCCAAGCTTCTGGGCGCCACCGTCATCGCCGCCTCCGCCAGCGACGTCAAACTCGAGGCGGTGGCTGCACGCGGCGCCGATCACACCATCAATGTGACAGGCGGATTTCGAGACAGGGTGAAGGACCTGACCAAGGGTCGCGGGGCCGATGTGATCTTCGACCCGGTCGGAGGCGACATCTTCGATGAAAGCGTCCGCTGCATCGCCTTCGACGGACGCCTGCTGGTCATCGGCTTCACCAGCGGACGCATCCCGTCGATATCCGTCAATATGCCCCTGATCAAAGGTTTCTCCGTGATCGGCGTGCGCGCCGGGGAGTACGGGCGCCAGTTCCCGGAGCGCGGGCGCGAAAACCTGCAGGCCATATGGCGCTGGGCTGAAGACGGCAGGCTTGCACCCTATGTCCACAGCGAGACGCCGCTGCGTGACGCGCGAAAGGCGCTGGCGCTCCTTGAAAACCGTCACGTCATCGGCAAAGCAATCGTGCGACCAGACCTGTAGAGGGGCGTGATGCCTGAACCCATTCGTTTCTACTTCGATTTCATCAGCCCCTATGGCTATTTTGCAGCACATCGCCTGGAAGCGATCGCAGACAAACATGGGCGCACCATTGACTGGCGCCCCTTCAACATGCGTTCCCTGATCGCAAATCGGCTCAAGATCAGTGAGCCAATCTTTCAGCAGCCGATCAAGGGCGCCTATTTCCGCCGCGACGTGCCGCGAACGGCGCGCTATTTTGGGCTTCCCTATGATCCGGCCAATATCGCAACCTTCAACCCGACCCGCGCCGAGCGCGCGGTCTGGACGCTCAAGGAGATCAATGAAAGGCTCGCCGGCGACTTCACCAAGGCCGCCTATACCAGGATCTTTGCCGAGAAATCCCCGGTTGAGACGCCCGGCGACATCGCAGGCCTCGGCGAGGCGCTGGGGGTTGACGGCGCGGCGCTTGCGGCAAGCGCCGATTCGCCTGTTTTGAAAGAGCGCCTCAAGGCGGAAACCGACGCAGCCGCCGAGGCTGGCGTCTGGGGCACCCCAACCTTTGTTGTGGACGGCGAAATGTTCTGGGGTTCGGATCGTATGGGAATGCTGGACGAATGGCTGCAGCGCGGCGGTTGGTAGGAGCAGGCAATGTCGGGTCCATTATCAGGCGTGCGCATCATCGATCTGACGATGGTGATTTCCGGTCCGATGGCCACGCAATATCTGGCTGATCAAGGCGCCGACGTCATCAAAGTCGAAAGCGGGCGCGGCGACATCGCGCGCTGGCTCGGTCCCCGGAAGGGCGCAATATCCTCCATGTTCGCCACCGCCAACCGCAACAAGCGGTCGATCATGCTTGACCTGAAGGCGGATCAAGGCCGCCAGGTCCTGGCGGATCTTATCAAGACCGCCGATGTGGTGGTCGAGAACTTCCGGCCAGGCGCCATGGCGCGTCTGGGTTTTCCGTGGGAAACGATCCGCGCGCTCAACCCCAAGGCGGTCTATTGCGCGATTTCCGGCTTCGGGCAGACGGGTCCCTACAATCAGGTGCGGGTTTATGACCCGGTGATTCAGGCAACCTCCGGCGTGTCGTCCATGCAACGCGACCGGCGGACTGACCAGCCGAGCCTCGTGCAGTTCCTCGTCTGCGACAAGCTGACGGCGCTGACGGCGGCGCAGGCCATGACCGCCGCGCTGTTCGCCGCCCAGCGCTCCGGCAAGGGCCAGAAGATCGAGCTGTCGATGCTGGACGCCGCGATCGCGTTCAACTGGCCGGAGGGCATGTGGAACGAAACCTTTCTCGACCCCGAACCGGCGGCGCCGGACTTCGGGAGCTTCTACCGGCTGCTTCCCACCAAGGACGGCTACATTGCGATCGCCGCAGTCCAGGACGATGAGTTCAAAGCTGTCTGCGAAGGCCTTGGCAGGCCGGATCTCCTTACCGATCCGCGCTTCTCGACGAACGCCGGGCGCATGCAGAACATCGAGGCGTGGCGCCATGAAATCGAGTCACTGGCGGCAGCTAAAACATCGCGTGAGCTGATGGACTCGCTCGCGGCCGCTGGTGCGCCAGCGGGCATTTTCAACGAACGCAGCGTCCTCAAAGACGATCCCCAGGTCATCCACCAGC
The DNA here is from genome assembly GCA_044375455.1 of Caulobacterales bacterium. Taxonomy (GTDB): domain Bacteria; phylum Pseudomonadota; class Alphaproteobacteria; order Caulobacterales; family Aquidulcibacteraceae; genus JBEIHX01. The sequence continues at coordinate 8,803 of JBILMQ010000045.1, forward strand.
AGTCGATCATCGAGTATGACAACGGGGCCGGCGTGGGGCGGGTGCGCGGACCGTCCCATCCGGCGAGATTTTCGCAAACCCCCGCCGGGATAAGGCGCGGTGCGCCCGGTCTTGGCGAGCACACCGTGGAGATCCTCGCCGAACTCGGTCGGACATCCGAGGAGATCACGGCCCTCACCCAGGTCCGCCAGGCGCCTGAGGCGGGGCCCCAAATCTGACCCCCAAGTCTGGGGCGCAAGTTTGGGGCGCAAGTCTGGGGCGCAAGTCTGGCGGCTGGGCGGGACCAGTGCTGTTGGCGCATGCTGCGGCCGGCCCATGCCGAGCCAGTGCATTCTGCGTCACAGGCGGGGTCAAAAGCCACCTGTCGCCGCCCCTGTGTCGCCGCCCCTGTGTCGCCGCCCCTGTGTCGCCGGCCCTGTGTCGCCGGCCCTGTGTCGCCGGCCCTGTGTCGCCGGCCCTGTGTCGCCGGCCCTGTGTCGCCGGCCCTGTGTCGCCGCCCTCCGGTCACCCTGCACATGACCAGGAATTCCGCAAACCAGAACTTCTGGCGGGGCTCAAGCGCCCGGATACGGATCACAGTCTGTCGGCCTGACGCGGACGCCCCCCAGAGAACGTACCTGTGCGAACGTACCTGTGCGAACGAACCTGTGCGAACGAACCTGTGCGGTCCAACCTGTGCGGTCGAACCTGTGAGCCCGCCAGCGCCACGGTTCCGGCGCCCCGGACAGGAGCCTCAAACAGGCGCCCGCGCGGCCGCGCGCCTGCGGCGCATCGGCCTGCCCAACACGCCAAGCACAGCGCGCGTCACGCCGTCTGCGTCCAGCCCGGCCTCGGCGATCATGGTCCGGTAATCCGCCTGACCCTGGAAGCGGTCGGGCAGGGTGAGGCTGCGGATCTTCAGACCACGATCAAGCAGGCCGCGCTGCGACAGGAATTGGAAGACCTGAGCGGCGAACCCGCCGACAGCGCCCTCCTCCACGATCACCAAGGCCTCATGCTCGCGGGCAAGACGACTGATCAGCGCGGTATCCAGGGGTTTGGCGAATCGCGCATCCGCAATGGTGACGCAAACGCCCGACGCCTCCAGGGCATCTGCGGCCGCCTGGCAATCCGCCAGACGCGCGCCGAACGAAAGAATGGCGGCCCGATCGCCCTCGCGCAGAATGCGTCCCCGGCCGATCTGCAGCGGCGCGATCCGTGACGGCATCTCAAGACCCAGACTGTCGCCGCGAGGATAGCGCACGCTGCTCGGGCCATCATCGATGGCTGCACAGGTAGCCACCATGCGCGCCAGCTCGACCTCATCGGCGGCCGCCATGACGACGAAGCCCGGCAAGGCGGCGAGCGCGCCGATGTCAAAGGCGCCCGCATGCGTCGGACCGTCGGCCCCGACCAAGCCGGCGCGATCAATGGCGAAGCGCACGGCGAGACGCTGCAGCGCCACGTCATGCACCACCTGATCCCAGCCGCGCTGCAGAAATGACGAATACAGGGCGCAGAAGGGCTTCAAGCCGCCGGCGGCAAGGCCAGCGGCGAATGTCACAGCATGCTGCTCGGCGATGCCGACATCATACATCCGATCGGGAAACGCCTTGGCGAACAGGTCGAGGCCGGTGCCGGACGGCATGGCGGCCGTGATCGCGACGACGCCCGGGTCCTTGCGGGCCTCGCGTATCAGGCTGTCGGCAAAGACGCGGGTGAAACTTGGCGGACCAGGCGGCGGCTTGCTCTGCACACCGCTCGCCACATCGAATTTGGCAACGCTGTGATAGCGGTCCGTGGCCGCCTCGGCCGGCGCGTATCCCTTACCCTTTTCGGTGCGCACATGCACCACCACCGGACCGGTCTGCGCCGCACGCGCGGCGCGCAGCGCCGCGACGAGGCCAGCCATATCGTGCCCGTCGACCGGCCCGAGCACGGTGAGCCCGAGTTGCGCAAAGAAACCCTGCGCGCCAGCGGCCGCGCCGCGGCGAACCGCATCGAGATGGTGCTCGAGTGCGCCCACCGACGGCGCAATCGACATCGCATTGTCATTCACGATCACGATCAGCCGTCGGGTTGTCGCGGCAGCCTGGTTCAGGGCCTCGAAGGCCATTCCAGCCGACAACGACCCGTCGCCGATCACAGCGATGACGTGGTGATCCTGACCCTGCTGATCGCGAGCGGCGCAAAACCCGAGTGCGGCCGAGATCGATGTCGCAGCGTGCGCAGCGCCAAACGGATCATAAACGCTCTCATCGCGCTTTGTGAAACCGGAGATTCCGTTTGCCTGACGCAGCGTGGCCATCTGGGTGCGTCGCCCGGTCAGGATCTTGTGGGGATATGTCTGATGACCGACATCCCAGACCAGAATGTCCGCCGGCGTCTCGAAGACGTAGTGGAGCGCTACGGTTAACTCGATCACGCCAAGCCCGGCGCCGAGATGACCGCCTGTGCGGCTTACCGCAGCGATGGTCTCGCGCCGCAGCGCTGCGGCGACCGCCGGCAGCGACCCTGGAGCAAGCTGGCGCAGATCGCCGGGCGTTGCGATCGCGTCCAACGGATTGTCTGAACGAAGCCGGGACACGCTCCGCCCGGCTCCAGCCATACCTGAACCGGCCCGCACAGAGCGACCTGGCCGCGACTGCCGAGGCGGGCCCTCAGGCCCCGCCGCAGGCGGGTGCCCAGGCGCTCGCCCCGGCGCATGCGCAGGCGTCGCCACCGCGCCCGGTCCAGCGCCGCCGCCCCCGGAGGGGACGGCGGCAGGACTGGCGTCGGACGCTGCGATTGCGAGGGAGCGGACGGCCTCGCTCACGGGGCGGGCTGCTGGGCCGGAGCAGGTTCGCCTGCGCCTTGCGGGATCACCGCAGGATCCATGGCCGCCGGATCCATCGCCGCCGGATCAACCGGCGCGACATCCGACAACGTCGGCTCGGCTGGAACCTCCGTGACATATTCTTCGACCGTGACTGGCGCATACCCATGGCGCTGCGCCCAGCCGTACCAATCGTCGATCACGGTGCCCGACAGAAGGATCCCGATGCCGCCCGTCAGCGTCGTCAGCACGGCGAACCACCAGGCCCAGCGGTGGATCGATTCCATCGACGCGTTGAAGCCCATCGTCCAGCGCCAGAACAGTCCAGCGCGCTCCGACGCCGTGCCGCGATCGGTGATCTGTTCGATCTCCCGCTCGCCGCCGTACCGGCTGACCGCCAGGATCGTGGCGCCATGCATCGCGAACAGAAGCACGGATCCGTAGAGGAAGACGATCGAAAGACAATGGAACGGATTGTAGAACAGATTTCCGTAGCGCAGCGAGAACGCGTTCGTCCAATCCAGGTGAGAGAAGACCCCGTAAGGGACGGCCTCGCTCCACGATCCCATCAGGATCGGGCGGATGAGGTTCAAAACCAACGCCAGCCAGATCGCCGACGCGAAGGCCCAGGCGACATGGGTTCCCATACCGAGCGACTTCGCCCGGTTATAGGTGCGTATCCACCACAGCACCACTGCAACCAGGAAGCAGAAGCTCGCGATCATCCACCAGCCGCCTTCATTCAGGGGAATGAAGAGCTGCAGTCCGTAGTCCGCAGACGGTGGATCCAGCGTCAGCCAGAACAGCTGGCGGATGAACTGTACCGGATCCCAGTTGACCGACGCCCACATATGCAGACCGACGATTTCGAACCAGGCAAGCCCGAACAGCAGGGACAGCGTGCCCGTCCATCCGAGATAGATCGGCCCGATCTGCGCATTGCCGATTTTGCCGGCCCAATATGAGAAGAACGGCTGGCCGGCGCGCCCGACCTCCGATTTCGGCAGCGCGACGCCCATTTCTGCAGGCCCGCGCACCTGTACCTGGGTGAAGATGTTTTGGTAGCCGGCCATGACGCCGCCCTCCCTTCAGACCTGAAACCTATCTGGCCCCCAAGCCCTGGCGCCAGACTGACCCGAACCGGTTAGACCCGACCCGGACTATTTGACCCAGAACGGCAGATTGAGCCACCAGTCCCACCATTCGGGCCATCCAAGCGACCAGACCGGACCCGATATGACGATGCAGACGGCTGACCAGAAACCCGCCGACAGAGCGAGGAAAAGCCCAAGCCGGTGGATGCCCAGCGTTCCGATGGAATAGCCCAGCACGTCGCGGAAGAACGTATCCTCGTGCTCTGGCGTCTTGACCGTCTCTTTGTCGCCCGGATTGACCGCCGACAGGATGAGCGAGCCGTGCAAAGCCAGGGCGAAGGTCGTGGTGAAGAAGAATGTCACCGCGATCATGTGCGCCGGATTGTAGTGGAAGTTGAGGTATTTGTAGCCCGTGTTCGACACCCAATCGAGGTGGGTGAAGATCCCGTAGGGAAACCCGTGATGCCACGCGCCCATCAGCACCGGCCGGATGATCACCAGGGTGACATAGGCGAGGATGGCGACGCCGAAGGCGAACGGCACGTGATAGCCGATCCCAAGCTTGCGCGCGATCTCGATCTCGCGCAGCATCCAACTGACGAAAGCGCCGACCGCGCAGACGGTGATCACCTGCCACAGGCCGCCCTGAAGCAAGGGCGCAAACCCAAGCCCAACCTCCTCGGCCGGCGGATTGATCGTGATCAGCCACGGGTTCCAGACGCCCAGCTGCAAAGCCCCGTAGAAAATCAGGGTTGTTCCCAGCGCGGCGAAAAAGGCCGCGGTGACCCCGAAGAAACCGACGTAGAAGGGACCGACCCAGAAGTCGAAGATGTCCCCTCCGATCAGCGTACCGCCGGGGACGCGGTACTTCCGTTCAAAGCTCAAAAGGGCCATCTCGTCTTCTCCCAAAGATTGGCCGCGTCACGACCGTGCGAATGCCCGTCCCGCCCGATAGACCAGCTGACCCCGGTCCTGTCGCCGGGCGGCCCGCACCGGGCCGCGCAGCCGCGTGGTCGTCGCCGAATGGTCTGGCGATCCGGGCGTCCGACCGACGGTCATCCCGTCGCGTCGGACGCCTTCTGGGTCGCCTTCATTCCGGGGAGCGGAAGGATCGGGGGGTCACTCCGCTCCCGGAGAGGCCGGCGATCACGGCCATCGAGCCGCGCCCGCCGTCCCGGTCTCCGTTGAGACCCCGGTCGGTTTACCCGCCCGGCGTCGCCGTGTCGGCCGCCGGATAGGGCTGGTTCAACCAGCTGCCATACCGCGGCGTCGACAGTTGAACGAAGTGGTTCACCATCACCATGAAGAAGGCGAAGGTGAGAATGCCGATCAGCGCCCGGCGCGGATCGAACAAGAGCCAGACTTTCCACATGTCCGTATACTCCTTATTCAGCGATCCCTAGAACCAGGGCCGCCAACTCCACACGAGACCGTGGGCGATCAAGTTCAAGATGAAGAAACCGATCATCGAGCCCATCAGGACCCCATGAAATTCCTTCGCCTCGGCCTCGGTCAGGCCCGACGGATACTCTTTCCGATCGTCCATACCAATTCCTCCAGCCTACGCCCCGCAGGGGCGCTGCCGCGTCCACGCCACGCGGCTGGCGTCGTCCCGGCGGATGCGGGGGCGAACTGTTGATCGGCGCAGGCCGGTCAAGGGAGAGCCGCGAAGCGTCATGACGATGCTCCGCTGGCCAATGTATTCTGAGCGGCTATGAGACGCTCCTCGTCCACCGTCGCGAGCCCTGCAGCACGGGCCTGGCGCTCGGCGGCGTCGCGCAACCGTTTGGCGGCGGAAATCCTGATCAGCATGGGCTGACTGTCGACGATGCGGTCGAAGGCGGCCTTTGCTGCAGGATCCCAACCGAGTTCCTGATGAACGCGCGCGGGGGTGGCTTCAACCTTATCCAGATCGCTGCCGAGCGGCAGAATGTGGAACAGCGCGTCAAACAGCGCGTTGCACACTTCCTGGACCAGATAGGTGGCCCCGGCATAGCCCATGAACGGCGTCCCGGTATGCCGGCGGATCACAGCCCCTGGAAACGACGCCGGAATATAGACGCTGCGCGCCCCGGCCTCGGCGAGATACATACGTTCGTTGTAACTGCCGAAGACCACGAGCGGCGGATTGCGCTGCAAGGCGGAGCGGACGGTCTGGTTGTCCGTCTTGGCGCCCGCCTTGCGGGCCATCGCGAATGCGCAGGGCAAGCCGAGATCATCCTCAAGGAAGCTGCGGACGCCCCGCACATAGGTCTCATTCGCGACGATCGCGAAGTTCGCGGTTGCAAAAAAGTCCTGCGTGACGCTGCGCCACAAGTCCCACAGCGGCTTGATCGTGGTGTGCTTCTCGCGCGCGATGAAGGGTTCCGGATCAAGGTCAAGAAGGCCGCCCAGCGCGCGCAGAAAGGCCGTGGTCGACTCAAGCCCTATGGGCGCCTGCAGGTAGGGCCGCTCCAGGGTTTCGCACAAGCCCCGACCGAACTCGCGATACAGGCAGACATTGACCTCGGCCTCACCAAGGCGGCGGATATCAGCCAGATGGCTGCCGAGCGGGAAGATCATATTGACTTCCGCGCCGACGCCCTCAATCAGCCGCCGGATCTCTGCCACGTCGGAGGGCATGTTGAACATGCCGTAGGCGGCCCCGATGATGTTCACCTTCGGCTTCTGACCCGGTTTGCGGGCCTTCAGTTCAGGGACCTTCTTCGGCCCGAACTGTTTCCACAGCCAGGTCAACGCCCGATCCGCGCTCTGCCACTGATCCTCGTCGATGGTGCGCGGCAGGAAACGCTGAATGCTGGTTCCCTCGGGCGTGACGCCGCCCCCGATCATCTCCGCGATTGAGCCGGTCACGACAACGCTGGGAAGATCGGGATCAAGCGCCTTCCAGGCGCGCTTCATCGAGCCTTCTGTGCCGGTCTTGCCCAGTTCCTCCTCGGCAAGACCGGTCACCACAATGGGCAGCTCATGCGGCGGCAGGGCGTCCGTGTAGTGCAGCACCGACGTGACCGGCAGGTTTTCGCACCCGACCGGCCCATCAATGATGACCTGCAGCCCCTTTACGGCCGTGAAGACGTAGACGGCGCCCCAATAACCGCCCGCCCGGTCATGATCGATGATCAGCATCGCAGACCTCCCCGGCAGAGCGCTGCGCGCGGGCGTGTGCGGGAGCGCGTCAGCCTCATGTCCCGACCGCCTCCTCAGCCTTGCGCTGGGCTGCAATCGATTTTGCGTAGCGCGCCTTGAACTCCGGCCGGGACTGCGGCTCTTCCTGCCAGACCCCGGCGGCGTCGCCCGCACCGACCCCCTCGAAGAAAGCTGTCATCCGGTCAAAGCGCGCCTTGTTGGCCAGCGCTGCATTGACGACTGCGGCAAGCGACCCGGCCCCGGCAGGTCCCATCAAAGGCCGCGCCGAGATCAGATTTGTGAAGTAAAGCCCTGGTATCGATTTTTCTTTCGCATGCTGAACAACCGGTGTGGTTCCGATGGCAAGATCAGGGGCCAGTGCATCCACGGCCGCCTTGTCCTGTTCCAGGCTCGCGCGATAGCGAACCGTCACGCCATGCGCCTCAAGCCAGGCGCGATCAGGCTCAGACCAGGGGGTGCGCGGCAGCGCGGTGCCGACATAGACGACGTCTGCACCGCTCTCGATGAGAAGGCGCGCCACCAGGAGTTCGCTGCCCTCGTAACCCGAAACCGTAATGCGCCCGCGGATGCGCGCACCCTCGAGCGCCGCCCTGATGGCCGGAAGGACGGCGTTTTTCGCTGCCGCAGTCCTGTCGGTGGCAACCCCGCAGGCCGCCCCGATCGCATCAAGCCAGGCAGCGGTCCCATCGACCCCGACCGGCGCCGAACCGATCACGCTGCGCGAAGCCGCCTCGAACTCGCGGATGCTGGCCGTGTAGAAGGGGTGGATCGCAGCGACTGCGGCGCAATCGAAGGCCGCGTAAAGTTCACGCCATTCCCGCGTCGGCACGACTGGGCCGGCGGCGAGCCCCATCGGGGCAAGCATCATGCTGATGCCCACCGGGTCTGCGGGAAACATTTCGCCCAACAGCGTGACGCTGGGCCGGTCGGCCCGGCGGTCCGGGGCGGCGACGGGGCCTTGCGCGATTTCCTGACGCGCATAGGCGAGCATGGCGCCGGCGAGGACGTCCTTGGCTTCGGCGTGCGTCGGCACCCCGAACCCCGGGACATCGATGCCGATGATGCGCACGCCGTCGATCTCCTTCGGCAGCAGACGCAGCGGAACGCCGGACGCCGACGGCACGCACAGATTGGTGACCACAACGGCGTCGTACAGAGCCGGGTCGGCGAGCTGGTACACGGCTGCGCGAATATCCTCAAACAGCTTGCCCGTCACAAGCGTTTCAGAGTTGAACGGCACATAGCCCACCGGCCGGCGGGCTCCGTAGAAATGCGACGTGAAGGTCAGTCCGTAGACGCAGCACGCCGATCCCGACAAGACACTGGCCGTGCGGCGCATGCGCAAGCCGACCCGCAGCGAGCCGAAGGCCGGACACATGCCCTGTGGTTTGTCATGCGGGCCGAGCGGATA
>JBILMQ010000265.1:0-5012 GCA_044375455.1 Caulobacterales bacterium
ACAGCATCTGGTTTTAAGCTTGGCACTGTGATGAACACTTCACTGATCGCAGCGCCGGTTGGGTTGTCCAGCCGATAGCGGCCTGAGACACGGGCAGTCTGCGTCTCCGGGAACATGTCCAATGAAACGCTGACATCACGCACTTTCGGCGCCGGGTCATCAAGCCGGTCGCCAAGCGTCTTCTCGACCTCGGCCAGATATTGTTCGGTCTGATCCTTGTTCCGGAACGTGTTGTCGATGCTGTAGCCTTTATATAGAACGGCCCCGGCGCCGGTGAACCCGCACATGGCCAATATCCCGACGCCAGCCGTTACCGGACCGAGCCGGCCGCCCTGCCCGCGCAAGCGCGATATCAATGAGGGGTTTAGCCCGCGTCGCCACATCCATGCGGAAAGCACGGCGAGGAGCACGGTGAACGCGCCCCAGTACGCTGCCGTCCACTGGTACGTCAGCATGTCGCCGACCCCGTTCATCTCCGAGTAGCCGCCCGTTGGCAGACGCCCGATGTTCAGCAGCGGATGGTCAATGGGTGTTTGCGGAAGGAAGAACATGGTTCCGACCAGAACGCCGGCGACTGCAACCATTCCGACAATCCGGTTCGGCGTAAAGTTCTGAATGAAGAGCGCAACCCCGCTCAAAATAAGAAAATCTGGTCCATAATTGACTATGATCAGCTGAAAGTGGGTCCAAAGATTTATGTTGGGACCGCCGAGAACCAGCTGGGCGGCCACGCCCACCAGCATGGCGGCGAACAACACGCTTAAGACGACGCCGCCCAGGGCGACCCATTTTCCGATCAGCAAAGCGACATTGGAGACGCGCGTAGAGTCGACCAGTTCGAGAACCTTGTACGTCTTTTCCCGCCAGAAAATCTCTCCGCTGAAAAATACGATCAAACACAGCATCGGAAGAAGCGCCGACGCCGCAGCGGCAGCGGCCATCTGCGCGCTGGTCGGCAACAGCGGGTCTGGATTGAATTCGGCCTGCACATAAACAGTCGTTGCGAAGAGTGCGATCACAAGAGACATCAAAATGGCGAATGCAACCGACTTCACGACAGCCATGTACTCGAACTGGCAGCGAGACCAGGCCGCCGCGAGAGTCCCCTCGCTGAGAGGCTTGCTGAGGCGTCTGGGCGCCACTCCAGCATTAGGATTGGCGAGGTTGGCTGCGCGGCGGGATCGGCTGGATGCCACGCCACGCGGAAAAAACCGGAACATCGCAGCCAGAACAACCAGCGATACGGCAAGCCAGACGAGGCGGTTGAGGCCGAAGTACCCCATGAGCGGGACCAGCCTCGAGTTCTGCTCGAAGGCGGGCCAGAATTCCGTGATCACCTGGATGGCGGAAAGACCGAATGGGTCGCTCAACGACAGCGCCAAGTCTGATGCATCTTCGCCGACGAACAATCCAACGACCAAGAACAGGATCAAAAGCCCTATGGCGCCAGCGTACACCATCATCCGGCTGCGCGTGATGCCGGCGATTGCTGTGAACAGGGCGGTCAGGAGCGCACTGTTCACAGCGCCAAGAACGATCGCGGGATAAAGGTAGAAGAGCGGGTTGATCGGCCCGAGCTTCTCCTTGTCGAGCCACGTCGCGAACTGCCCGGCGAACAGACCGATGACCCCCGCCAGCACGACGGCAAAAGTTGCGAGAAACACGCCGATCATGCGGGCGGCGATCATGTCGAAGGTGGACACCGGGGTCGCATGCACGATTTCGAGCGACTTTGCCGTTTCGTCCCGCATGATTCCAGTAACGACGAAAACGGATGCAAACAGAATTGGCAAGAAACTGAACATACCAATCTGGGTCGCAACAACGAGCGCGCCATTGATCTTGATCTTCTCTCCGCCGGCGGCGCCCAGGACAATGCTGTCCGTCGACGCAGCAAAATAGCCGATCAGAGCGAGAAGCCCGGCTGCAACCCAGAAACCAACCTGGTTGAAGTGCAGCCTCAGTTCGAACGGAAGGAGCCGTGCAAACATGTCTACGTCCCCTCCTCAACAAACTGATAGAGATGGGCGAAGTAGGCGTCCTCCAGCACGAGATCGGCTGGCTCCCATCCCTCTCCTGGAGATTGGGCCGCAAAAACTGAGACGACGACGCCTCCGGGCAGAAGGCGCGTGGACAGCACCTGCGCGGACTTTTTCAAGGCTTCACCGGCCTCGCGGTCCATCCTCCGCCGCCAGACTTTGCCGCGGATCTTGTCGATGAGCGTTTCAGGTGCGCCGCGCGCAACGAGCGCACCTGCTCCCATGATGGCCATGTCAGTGCAGACGTCGCGCACGTCCTCAACGATGTGGGTGGAAAGGATTACAATTTTGTCTTGCGCCGTGGCTGACAGCAGGTCGAGAAACCTCTGGCGCTCGTACGGATCAAGACCGGCGGTCGGCTCATCGACGATGAGCACCTGGGGATCGCCGAGCAGCGCCTGGGCGACGCCAAAGCGCTGGCGCATGCCGCCGGAGTAGTTGGCGACTGACGCCGTGCGATGGCTGGTCAGGTTGACCGCTTCCAGGAGATGGTCGATCTGGGCTCGCCGGTCAGCCTTGTCAGTGACGCCCTTCAGGATGGCGAGGTGGTTAAGAAGGGCAACCGCGCTCATGCGTGGATAGACGCCGAAATCCTGCGGCAGATATCCAAGCGCCCGCCGCATGGCGTTGGGCTCCTTGAGAATATCCACGCCCTTGAACGTAACCTCCCCCTCGTCTGGGGTCTGCAGCGTGGCGAGCGTGCGCATCAGGGTGGACTTGCCTGCGCCATTGGGGCCGAGCAGCCCGAAGAGCCCCGGCTTCAGGTCAAGCGAAACGCTCCTCAGCGCCTGATTGTCGCCGAAGGATTTGGACAGGTTACGGATCTGAAGCATCGCCCGCTCTTCATTGAAAAACGATAAATTGCCTTTTACCCTCATCGAAAAACAATATCAAGAGCCGTCCAGGGGCGCCTCACACGGGGGCGCCGGGCGAGCCTGTGCGGAAGCGCTGCGGGGGTGCGCCGGTGCTGCATGGGTGGTTGGATCAGACCTGCCGGCAGACATCAGCGCGTCCAAGCCGCTCGGCGGCGTCGGGGCTGGAGGCGAAGGTTTCGCCTGGTGAGGCCGGACCCGCCGGCGTTCTGGCGGGCGGGACCGACACCGCCTGCCGGATGCCCGACGCCATGCCGAGCCAAACCGCGGTCGCACCAGGGATGACTGTCCGGTCTGCGCACGACGGTGCAGATCAGCAGGTTGGCGCCAGCAGGCGCCCCATCAGACATGTGGTTGCCCAGACCTGCTTTCGCGGCGACAGGCGCACGCACCTTGAGGCCACGCCCCGCTTTTTTCTCTGTGTGCGCGGAGCGGATGCGGCCAGAGGCCGGCCCGTTTATTGGACATCGCTCACTCAGATATTCTCGTCAAGAACGAACGTGATCGGCGCACTCCTTGGCGTCCATATCGGCCTGACCGACTTGCTGTCGGATCGCCGACGTTCACCGCGGCAGAGGCTGGTGCACGACGGGTCATTTGAGGCCGGTGGAACGCTGCGCAGGCTCAAGGACTCGTGGAGGCGGACCTGCCCGCGCCGCGTGCGCGCACAGCGACGCCTTCGGCAAGCCTCGCCCCGATCAGCAGGAAGATATGGCGATCTTTCCTCGGCAGGCGCATTATCCGCTTTGTGCCGGGACTGCATTTTGCTAGCGTCAAGTCTGCAATCTGGCGTGCACGTTGCCATGGCGCAAGCGTTGGGGAATGCGGAGGTCCAGATGATCATGCGGATGCTGACGGCGTCTTTGCTTGGCGTTCTTGTCGCCCTCGCCGCTCCGATCAAGGCATGGGCCTACGACGTGCAGGAGAAAACGATTGCCCAGTTGCAGCAGGATCTCGCCGCGGGGGCGGTCACCAGCGAGCAACTGGTTGAGGCCTACCTTGAGCGCATCGCAGCGATCGATGATGCCGGTCCGACGCTCAATGCGGTCATTGCGATCAATCCCGACGCACTGGCGTCCGCCCGCGCACTCGACGCTGAGCGTCGCGCCGGGCGCACCCGCGGTCCGCTGCATGGCACCCCGATTCTGCTGAAGGATAACATTGAAAGCGCCGACGCGATGGCGACGACGGCGGGGTCGCTGGCGCTCCAGGCCAACAGGACTGAGCGCGACGCCCCGGTGGTTGCGCGCCTGCGCGCTGCGGGAGCGATTATTCTCGGCAAGACAAATCTTTCCGAGTGGGCAAACATTCGCGACGGCGCTTCGGTTAGCGGATGGAGCGCGATTGGCGGTCTCACCCGCAATCCCTATGCTCTGAACCGTAACGCCTGCGGCTCAAGTTCGGGCTCTGGTGCGGGGGCTGCGGCAAGTCTCGCCGCAGCGGCCATTGGAACAGAGACAGACGGCTCAGTGGTGTGTCCGTCTTCTGTAAACGGACTTGTCGGCCTGAAACCAACGGTCGGTCTGGTGTCGCGCACGCATATCATCCCGATCAGCCAGACGCAGGACACAGCAGGCCCCATGGCGCGCTCCGTGGCGGATGCTGCGTTATTGCTGACGGTCATGGCGGGCTCGGATTCTGCAGATCCAGCAACCGCCGAGGCAGACCGACGCCGTCGCGACTACACGTCTGGGCTGACGGCTGGCGCTCTCGCGGGCCGGCGCATCGGCGTGCTGCGCTTCATGTCGGGCTTTCATGCTGGCGTCGACGTCGCCTTCTCCCAGGCCCTGGAACAGCTGAAGGCGGCAGGCGCAACCTTGGTAGACATCCCCACAGCGCCTGTCGACCTTGCGACACTCGGTGCGGACGAACTCACAATCCTGCTTGCGGAGCTGAAGTCCGGGCTGAGCGCCTATCTCGCGACGACGCCGGGGCCGGTGCAGACGCGCTCGCTCGCGGAAGTGATTGCGTTCAACGCGGCGACGCCGAGGGAGACAGCGCTGTTTGGGCAATCACTGTTCGAGCGGGCGCAAGCCACGCAAGGAACGGAGGATCCCGCCTATCGCCTCGCGCTTAGCCGGGCGCCCGTGCGGGCGGCGGA
>JBILMQ010000266.1:0-4995 GCA_044375455.1 Caulobacterales bacterium
GATCACACCGTCTTTCTGCTCTACTCGCTCTCGTTCATGTCGTTTCTGCTTATCGCGATCGTTCTGATCGGCAGTCTTAGCCCACGGCTGGACGCCATGAATGGCGTCATGTCAGCGCTCGTCGGGCTGGCCCCGCCCCTGCATATGTTCTTTCAACTGAAGGGCGCCTATCAGCTTGGCTGGTTATCAGCAGCGTGGCGCACAGTTGTGCTGCTGAGCTTCTGTTTCATCGTGCTGGGCATTTTCGGGGGGCTTATCCTGGTCTTGGGTCTTGCCGGCTAGCCCACGCGCGTGCGGCGCTAAAGGATGCCAGGCTCCATCAAATGCCTGATCCGCCATGCAGCGCTCCACGGCTGCAATGAGCTGCGCGTCACTGGCTGCGTGCGCCCACGCGCCAGGACCGGCAGAACAGTTAGAGATTGAGCAGATGCGGGTCTCCTCCCTGGGCCGCGATGTTGACCGTGAGGGTCCGCTCCGTTGCAAAGCGCGCCAGATAATTCGGGCCGCCCGCCTTCGGTCCGGTGCCTGAGAGGCGCTCACCGCCAAACGGCTGAACGCCCACAACCGCACCTATCATTGATCGGTTTACATAGACGTTTCCGACAGGAACTGTGCGGCGCACCAGCTGCTGAAAGCTCTCCAGGCGGGAGTGCACGCCCAGCGTCAGGCCATAGCCCTTGCGGGCCAGTGCCGCGGCGGTCTGAGCCACCTTCTCCGGGTCGTAGCGCACTACATGCAGAATGGGACCAAAGACCTCACGATCGAGCAGATCGGCTGACGTAATCTCGACGATCGTCGGCGCAAAATAGAGCCCACGCGCCGCCAGAGCCGGCACGACAGGCGCCCGCGCTACGACCCGGCCAAGACCCGCAACGACCGATAGATGGCGCTCCAGCGCCGCTCTCGCCTCCGGATCGATGATCGGCCCCACATCCGTGTCAAGGCGCGCCGGATCACCGACCTTCAGCTCACTGACGGCGCCCGCAAGGGACTCCAGAATAGAATCCGCCGTATCAAAGGGCAGGAACAGCAGGCGCAACGCAGAACAGCGCTGCCCTGCCGAAGAAAATGCTGAGGTGATGACGTCATCACACACCTGCTCGCGCAGCGCGGTCGTATCCACGAACATGGCGTTAAGGCCGCCGGTCTCTGCGATCAGGGGCGTGATCGGGCCGTCTTTCGCCGCCAGCGCGCGCGCGATGGCGCGCGCCGTCTCGATCGAGCCGGTAAACGCGACGCCCGCAATGTCGGGATGGCGCACCAGGGCGGCGCCTGTGTCTGCATCGCCTGGCAGAAGGTGCAGCACATCGCCCGGCAGGCCGGCGTCCTGAAAAAGGCGCACTGCCTCGAACGCCGCAAGCGGGGTCTGCTCAGCCGGCTTTGCGAGCACCGTGTTGCCCGCCGCCAGGGCTGCAGCGACCTGACCGGTGAAGATCGCAAGAGGAAAGTTCCAGGGGCTGATGCACACGAAGACGCCGCGCCCGGCGAGCGCCAACTGGTTGGTCTCGCCGGCAGGCCCGGGGAGCGTCACAGGGGCGACGAACAGACGTTCGGCCTCCACAGCATAGTAGCGACAGAAGTCTACTGCTTCGCGAACTTCGTCGATTCCGTCCTGGAGCGTCTTGCCAGCTTCATACGCCATGAGCGCGATCAGCCGCGGCATGTCGCGCTCTAACGCATCGGCCATGGCGCGCAGAATCGCAGCGCGCTGCGCACCGCCTCGCGCGCACCAGACAGGCTGCGCGGCCAGGGCGGCCTCTGCGGCCGCTTCGATGTCATGGGCGCAGGAGAGGGCGACCGACCCGGAGGTGAGCGCCGCATCGGCCGGGCACTCCACGAGCCGACCGTCTTTGGTTCTTGCCCGTCCGTTGACGATCGGACCGCCAGCGATCGGGCGATATCCGTCGACAGCCGCCTGCAGCCCACGCGCCTCGCCGATTTCCGTCAGATCAATGCCGGAGGAATTGCGCCGGGCCGCAGCGAACAGAAGCGCAGGCGGGGCAATGCGCGGGTGTCGCAGCACGCCCGCCTCCAGCGTCTCAAACGGATCGCGCGCGACCGCCTCGACGGGATTGTCGGCATCCAGAAAGGCATGGACAAAACTGGTGTTGGCGCCGTTCTCAAGAAGGCGTCGGATGAGATACGGCAAAAGTTCCTGATGGGCGCCGACGGGCGCGTACACGCGCACGACGGCAGCGTCATCCGGTTGGGCAAGATAGAGCGCCTCGCCCATCCCATGCAGGCGCTGGAATTCATATGCAGGATCCCCAGCCAGCGACGCCAGAGCGCGCACCGCGGCGACGGTCACCGCATTGTGCGTGGCGAACTGCGGATAAAACGCATCGGGCGCGCGCAACAGCGCGCGCGCGCAGGCGAGATAGGACAGGTCGGTCGCCGCCTTGGTGGTGTAGACAGCATAGTCCGGACGCCCCGCCACCTGCGCCCGCTTGATCTCGCTGTCCCAATAGGCGCCTTTGACCAGACGAACCTGGAAGCGCCGGCCAGTGCGCCGCGCTGTCTCACGAAGGCCATCGATGACGCCAAGCGCGCGCTTCTGATAGGCTTGCACCGCAACGCCGAGACCAGTCCATCCCTGCAGTTCCGGCTCATCGGCAAGACGTTCCAGCAGTTTGAGCGACAGGATCAGACGGTCAGCTTCCTCAGCATCCAGGCAAAAGCCGATGTCATAGCTGGCGGCAAGTCGAGCGAGCGCGTAAAGCCGCGGATAGAGTTCGTTCATCACACGGCTTTGCTTGCGCACGTCATAGCGCGGATGCAGAGCCGAGAGCTTCACGGACACGCCAGAACCAAGGACCGGGCCTTTAGCCCGCGCCTCAGCGCCCACACCGGCAATCGCCTGGCGATAAGCTTCAAAATGGCGCTCCGCATCCGCAAGAGTGCGTGCGCCTTCCCCGAGCATGTCGAAAGAAAACACGTCTGCGACATGCGGCTTGGCGATCTGGCGGGCTCGGCGCAACGCCTCCTCAATGGCGTCCCCAAGCACGAACTGCTCGCCCATCATACGCATGGCGGCCTTAATCGCGGCGCGCACCATAGGCTCGCCGGCTTTCGCTGCGATCTTGCGAACCACGCCAGGCGCGTCTTGACGTACGTCAGGCGCCGGGTCGATCAGCCGGCCGGTGAGCATCAACCCCCAGGTCGATGCATTGACCAGAAGCGAATCTGATTTTCCGAAGTGCTCAGACCAGTTCCCGGCCAGCAGCTTTTCGGCGATCAATTTGTCCACCGTGTCTTGATCCGGCACGCGCAGCAGCGATTCGGCAAGGCACATCAGCGCGAGGCCTTCCTGGTTGGCGAGACCGAATTCCTCGAGAAAGCTTTCCATCACCCCTTTGCGACGGCGCAGCGCCCGGGCGCGGCGAACCACATCCTGGGCTTGCTGCGTCACCGCAGCACGCTCCTCCCGTGTGAGGGGCGGATCGTTCAGAAGTTCTCTTACGTGCGTGGCTTCGTCGGCATATTTAAACGCATCCAGCCGGTCCCAATCCACGCCCGCCGCATGCGCCGCCTCTAGCGCCACCATGTTCTCACCCCCAAAGAGACTCGCAGCCCAAGTTCTACCACCACGCGCAGATTTCTCCATTTCGAAACAAATTTGTGCGGAACCTTAGGCTTTCAGATCGAAAAGTGCCGGCTGTGAACGGCGCGTCACGCAGCGCGTCGCCCTGGCGTATGGTGGAGAGTGTCATGGCCTATCGTCGCAATGGAGCGGGATATTCCGCGCGTCTGAAGTTTCGCTCCATTCTGCTGACGTCAGCCTTTTTGGCTGTGTTTGGGTATGGTTTTGTCGCCCTGCCCAGCGCCTATGGCGGCGCACCGCCGCACTCTCAGACTATTACAGACACTCCGCCCGCCGACGCCCGTTAACCCGACACGACCGCAGGCAGCCGCGCGACCGCGCCCGCGTCCACTGAGCGCCCATCGACCCGAGCCCCTCCCGGCAGCCCTCGCAGATCGACGCGCCAAGAACAGCTCGTTTCCAGAAATGCTCGTTTCCAGACAAACTGTTTGCCTGGGGCGATGCCCTCAGACGGGGCCCTCAACCGCCTTGAATGTCGCCAAGGCGCGCGCCGTCAACACGCCGTCGCCAGGGAATCAGGGCGTCACCAACGCCGAGGCTGCGCCCAGTCCCGAAACGACACCCTTGCTTTAGCGCGCCGCCGACCAATGCGCGCCGGCGCATGATCGGCGATCTGCAAACCAACCGTGCGGGCGCCGCTGATTTCACCCTGGACAGCAACGTGGCTGAGTCCCATGGCGTTATCCGCCAGCACAGCAATCAGACCACCATGGACGACGCGACGGGCCTTGCAGTGCTGCCCCTGCGGCACAGCGCATTGTCTAACGCGTCACCCTGCGTGCACCGAGAGCAGATCGGCTCCCATGGGGCGGTGAGCGGCAAGGAGCGAAGGTGCGGCTTGAAGCCTGACTTGGGCTCTCAGGGATTATCGGTCGCGCCGGCAGCACAGTGCAGGCCGTCACACGGTTCAAAAGGTGCGGTGCAAACGCTGCCGACCTGACCGCCGCTGTCCGCATGCCAGGAGGGGGACGCCGCTCTCCCGACGACTGATGCCCAAACGGCGTTTCACCAGCGTGCCGCCGCCTGGCCAAGCAGCGGTCAGCGGGCGCGCTGCGGCGAAAATTGTGACTTCACCACCTTGCGGCACCGGTCTGAGCAGTAGATCACCGCGCCCCAGTCGCGCTCCCACTTCTTGCGCCAGACGAAGGGGCGAGCGCACGCGGCGCAGTTCTTTGTCGGCAGTCCGGCCTTGTCCCGCCGTGGCCCATTGGCGTTGCGCTTCATCGCACGGGCCCGAACAGTGCGCGTGCACGGCGCTGAAGAGCCGGACGCACGCGCAAAAAGAAAGTGTAGGCGCGTTCCAGCAGCGCAAGGATGGCCGGATTGCGGGCCGCAAGACCAAAGGGCCGCAAAATGGGTATCACCCGCCATAATGCTGCGAAGGCGGCAGCGCC
>JBILMQ010000001.1:0-49122 GCA_044375455.1 Caulobacterales bacterium
GCGCGGAGGCTGCGATCAGCATCCCGCCGACCAGATCGTTGTGTTGCACCAGATACCAGATCAGAAAGAGCGCAGGCGCCGTCAGGAGATAGACGGCCCACTCCTTGTTGATCGGCCCAATAGCCTTCTCTTTGAGCTTTTCCGGCATCGGCGGCTCGCCCTTGCCCTCCAGCAGGGGCTTGCCGACCACGAAAACGATGAAGCCCGCCAGCATGCCGACCCCGGCAAGCCCGAAACCCGCCCACCATCCGACGGTCTGGCCGAGCGCGCCGCAGAGGATGGCGGCCCAGAACGCGCCGAGGTTGATCCCGTAGTAATAGAGTGTGAAGCCCGGATCTCGACGCGGGTCGCTGTCTGGGTAGAGCTGACCGACAATCGAAGAGATATTGGGCTTGAGAAACCCGACTCCGGCGATGATCAGCGACAGCGCAAAGAAGAAGATCCCTTCGAAGAGCGCCGAGCGGCCGGTGACCACCAGCTCATACGACCCTTTTGGCAGCAGGGCCGGCAAGGACGCCGACGCCGGAAGCCCTTGGATCGCCAGACCGCCATCCGCTCCGGGCGCGAAATCGTAGCGCTGGCCGTCCACCTCCAGCTGAACCGTGCGTGCGTCGCCACGCCCTTCAACGGCGAAGACATATTGTGCGCCCTGATATGAAAGCGCCTGGGTGGCTGGTTTACCCTCAATGGCCATCGTCAGGTGGCCCGCGACCAGCAGCAGTGCACCGAACGCGATGGCCTTGCGCGTCCCGAGCAGACGGTCTGCGAGGAGGCCGCCGACCAGCGGCAACAGATAAACGAGCGAGGTGTATGACCCGTATTGGCTGGCCGCCGCCTCGTCGGAAAACAGGAAGTGCTGGGTCATGAAAAACACCAGCAGCCCGCGCATCCCGTAATAGGAGAACCGCTCCCACATTTCAGCGAAAAACAGGATCAACAGTCCCTTGGGGTGGCTGCGGATCTGCGCCACGACCGGAATGATGGTGAGGACAGTGATGACAATCCCCGTCCAGAAAACGAGATCAAACATGAACGCCCCCACGCGGCGCCGCGGCTGCGGCGCGTCTCGCTGTGGAGTTGATCATGCATCGCCGGGCCCGCTCAAGCCTGAGCGCGCAGATTGTCAGCAGGTCTGCGACGTTTCGGCGCGCACCTCAATACGCGCAAGCCTCGTAAAGCTTGCCGACATCACCGCCCCACTCGCCGGAAAGGCGCTCAAGGATTCGCTCAGCAGGGGTAACGCCAGACTCTGCGATGCCGTCCAGTTCATCGAGGAACGACGTTTCATCTACGCCATGCGGCAACGATCGCCCGCGCGCGCCAAGACCCGCGCGGGCGATCTTCAACGCTTCGATGGCTAGTTCGCGGATCGTGCGGCCGCGAAATGGAGTTTTAAGCGCCATACGCGGCGCGCCGTCTCGCAGCGCTTGGCGCTCTTCAGCGGTCCAGTCCCTGACCATGTCCCAGGCTGCGTCGAGGGCTGTCTGGTCGTAGAGCAGCCCGACCCAGAATGCCGGCAATGAACACAGCCGGCTCCAGGGCCCGGCGTCGGCCCCGCGCATTTCAAGGTACGTCTTCAGTCGCACCTCGGGAAAGATGGTTGAAAGATGGCTGACCCAGTCCTGCATCGTCGGTCGCTCGCCCGGCGCCTGGGCAAGCTTGCCTGCCAGAAAATCGCGAAAGCTTCCGCCGGTCGCATCGATGAACTGCCCCTGGCGCTTGAGGAAGTACATCGGGACATCCAGAGCATAATCCGCATAGCGCTCATATCCAAAACCGTCATCAAACGCAAAGGGCAGCATGCCTGCCCGTGCATTATCCGTGTCGGTCCAAATCTGGGATCGGTAGGAAAGAAACCCGTTCGGTCGTCCCTCGGTCAGAGGTGAATTGGCGAACAGCGCGGTTGCGATGGGCTGCAGCGCCAACGAAACGCGCAGTTTCTTCACCATGTCAGCTTCCGAGGCGAAGTCCAGGTTCGTCTGAACAGTGCATGTTCGAAACATCATGTCACGGCCCAGCGTTCCAACCTTGGGCATGTAGGCGCGCATGATCCGATATCGGCCTTTGGGCATGATGGGGATGGCATCGAGCTTGGCAGTCGGATGGAAGCCAAGCCCGAGGAAGCCCACGCCGAGTTCTGCGCCAATGGCGCGCACCTCCGAAAGATGACCATTGACCTCTGCGCAGGTCTCATGCACCGAGATCAGCGGCGCGCCAGATAACTCGAACTGGCCACCTGGTTCCAGGCTTATCGATGCGCCAGCGCGCTTCAGGCCGATCAATGCGCCGTCCTCATGGATGGGTTCCCATCCAAAGCGGACCATACGTCTGAGAATCTCGCCGATGCCGTTAGCACCTTCATAGGCCAGCGGCGCAAGGTCAGATCTGCGGAACACGAACTTTTCATGCTCCGTGCCGATCCGCCACGCAGGCCTTGCCTTCTCCCCGCTCGCCAGGTGTTCAATCAACTGCCGCCGTGACTCAATGACGGCGCCGCCCTCGACATCTGTAGACACTGGCGGCCTCCTTGGCTGCAATAGGACACGCGCTCTGCGCCGCGACCGGCGCGCCGCGGCGAGGTAGGACGCCGCCAGCCTTCGCGCAAGGCCTCAGCCTTTTGTGACAACTCCACAGGCAATGCGTGGTCCCGCGCCGCCAATCGGCTGGCTTGTGTGGTCGTCTGCACTTGCGTGTATCACGAAAGCGGCCCCGTCCCCATCCATAATGGCCGGCCGCGCGTTTTGCCCGTCCAGTGAGACAAGACCCGTGAACACCTCTGCGCGCACGCGCCCTGAAGCGTCTGCAAACAGGTTCACAAGGTCGCCGTTCTCCGGCCCGGCGACATTCAGCAAGCCGTGGGCGCCGCCGCCATGACCGGCGTGCGGACCCGCCGATTGAAAGCTCGCATCCTCGCAGCGGCCGACGGCGTGAATGTGGAATCCGTGCCATCCAGGCGGCAGTCCGGATGCTTCAACGCGCAGCAGCAGTCCGGCTGGCGCACGCCACAGTGAGACTGATCCGCGCGGCGCGCCATCGCCGGCGCGCAGCATGGCGACAGCGTCTGGCGGCGGCAGGGCCGCGGCGGGCGCCTCGAGGGGCGCCTGAGCAGACGCTCGAGCGGGTGCGGGCGCGGGGGCGGCGCCACCGGCTGCTGCGGCGGGCGGCGTTGCGCCCTGCAAGACGCATCCGGACGCAGCGGTAAGGGCAGCGATGATCAAAGCAGCGCGCATGCGTGGTCTCCTGCTGGACGTCGAAGCGCAGCAAGCCTAAACCAACTGCCGGTCCTCAGCCCTGTGACGGGACGTCGCCCGCGCGCGGGCAAAGGAGAAGCAGCGCGTGTCGCCCGGTCCGTCGCCCCGTCTGTCTCCCCGCCTTCAAAGTCGAGAACTTGCCGCCATCGCCGCTGTCATCCTGATCTGGGGGCTCAACAACGCATTCACCAAGCATGTTGTGGAGCACCTTCCCCCACTGACAGCGGCTGCGACGCGCTTTGCCATGACCCTGGTTGTCCTAATCCCATTTCTTCGTCTGCCGACGGATAAATGGCGCGCTCTTCTCCTGGTCGCGCTCATCTCAGGGCCGTTGCACTTCGGTCTCATATTCATTGGCTACGCCTTGGCTGGCGATCTCGCGCCCATTGCCATCATGCTGCAATTGTGGATCCCGTTTACTGCGCTGTTGTCGGTTCTTATGCTCGGTGAGCGCCTGGGAGCGTTGCGAATCGTTGGCCTTTGCACGGCATTCGGCGGCGTCGTGGTCATGGGGTTCGACCCGCGCGTGCTGGCCCATGCCAAGGCAATTCCCTTTTTGGTCGGCGGCAGCTTCCTGTGGGCGCTTGCCGCTGTTGTGAGTCGCAAGGTCGGCGGCCTGCCGCCGCTCCGGCTGCAGGCCTGGATCGCCCTGCTCACCGCATGCGTGCTTGGCGGCGCAACGGCCGTCGCGGATGGGCCGCGGGCCGCCGCGGCGCTGGCCGGCGCCCCGGCGGATGTCTGGGCGCTGCAGCTGTTTGCGGCTCTGGCGTCGGGCGTGGGCGCCAACGGGCTGATGCATTGGCTGCTGGGACGCGTCGAGGCGTCCCGCACCACGCCCTATATGCTGCTGACGCCTGTCGTCACGATTATTGCGGGCGTTGCAATCTTCGGGGATCGGGTGAGCGTGCTCATTCTGGCTGGCGGCGTGGTGGCGCTTGGCGGCGTCGCACTCGTGGCGCTGGCTGAGCGCCGCCGGGCGAACCTTGCCGACCTGACCTGACGGTTCTGCATGCGCCCTGTTCCGCTTGTGTTCACGGCCCGGGCTGGCGGCATGCAGGTTGCTCCATCTCTTGTTCGGGCGACGCCGGCAATCCATCTGCCGGTCCGGTCGGCGAGGTTCCCCATGCGGCCGGTCCCATGTTTGACCCTGTCTTTTGCCCCCACATGCTTGCCGTCCAGCCTTGCCTGAGCGTGCCGCTCCGGCAAAAGCCTGCAGGGTCAGCCTCTGGTCGCCGTGAGCGCCCGATCGGGCCGGAGCGATGTTTTCACCGCGATTGCCGCCGGCGCGCAACCGCATGCATGCTTTGCTCCGCCTGGCCCAGGATGGTAGAAAACCTCCATGACGGCGCGAGTCGTGGCGCCCGACCGATCCTTTTGTGAACCCGGCCCGATGTGGAACTCCACATCAGCACTCAAGAGACTGCAGAACCTCAGTGACAGACGAACCTGCCCCGCCTGGTCCAGACCAGCCGTCAGCAACAGGCGCGCCGCGCGGCGGTCCGGTTGTCCACATCGAAGACGAGCTGAAGCGCAGCTATCTTGACTACGCGATGAGCGTCATCGTTGCGCGTGCTCTTCCTGACGCCCGAGACGGCCTGAAGCCGGTGCATCGCCGCATTCTCTATTCGATGTACGAGAATAATCAAACTCCCGATCGGCCCTACGTCAAGTCGGCCCGGGTTGTCGGCGACGTGATGGGTAAGTACCACCCGCACGGCGATCAGGCGATCTATGACGCGCTGGTGCGGATGGCGCAGGATTTCTCGATGGGCCTCATGCTCATCGATGGGCAGGGCAATTTCGGTTCGGTGGATAATGATCCACCGGCTGCGATGCGTTACACCGAAGCGCGTCTTTCGAAGGCTGCGCTGCCTATCCTTGAGGATCTTGGCGACAACACCGTCGAGTTCCAGCCCAACTACGACGGCAAGGAAGACGAACCGACGGTTTTGCCCGCGCGATATCCGAATTTGCTGGTCAACGGCGGTTCGGGCATCGCCGTGGGGATGGCGACCTCGATTCCGCCGCACAATCTCGGCGAAGTGGTGGACGCGACGCTCGCCATGATCGACAACCCGGACATTACCGATCTTGAGCTTCTGGAGATCGTTCCTGGACCGGACTTCCCCACCGGCGGTGAGATCATAGGACGCGCTGGCGCCCGCCACGCGCTCGCGACGGGGCGCGGCTCGGTGGTCGTGCGTGGCGGCGTGGAGATCCGCGAACTGCGCAAAGACCGCGATGCGATCATCATTTCTTCGATTCCTTACGCGGTGAACAAGGCCTCGATGGTGGAGAAGATCTCCGAATTGGTGCGTGAGAAGCGCGTGGAGGGGATTTCTGAGATCCGTGACGAGTCGAACCGCCAGGGAGTCCGGATCGTCATCGAACTGAAGCGTGACGCCACGCCTGACGTAGTTTTAAATCAACTGTATCGCTATTCGCCGCTGCAAACGTCCATCAGCTTTAACATGCTGGCGCTGAACGCCGGGCGGCCGCAGCAGATGACGCTGCGCACCATCCTTGAGAGCTTCATTTCATTTCGCGAAGACGTCATTGCGCGGCGCGCCAAGCACCGGCTCTCCAAGGCGCGCGACCGTGGCCATGTCCTGGTTGGTTTGGCGGTCGCCGTTGCAAATATTGATGATGTGATCCGCATTATCCGCGAGTCGCCAGATCCTGCCGCCGCGCGTGCGGGGCTCATGTCGCGGGATTGGGACGCGAAAAATATCGCGCCTTTGATATCGTTGATCGCAGACCCGCGATCCATGCTTTCCGACGACGGAACCATCCGACTCACCGACGAGCAGGCGCGGGCGATTCTGGACTTGCGCCTGCAGCGTTTGACCGGCCTCGGGCGTGAGGAACTGGACGAGGAGGGCGTGAAGCTGGCGGAGACCATTCGGGATCTGCTGGACCTTCTGTCATCGCGCGCCCGGATCCGCGGTGTCGTCAAGGACGAGCTTGCAGAGGTCCGCGCACGCTTCGCCGCGCCGCGTCGCACGATCTTTGTAGATGCGGATGTGGATATTGAAGACGAGGCGCTCATCCCGCGCGACGACATGGTCGTTACGGTCACGCATGGCGGTTATGTCAAGCGTACCTCACTGTCGGCGTACCGCACGCAACACCGCGGCGGAAAGGGCAAGTCAGGAATGGCTACCAAGGACGAGGACTACGTCACGCGCCTGTTCGTCGCCTCGACTCACGCGCCTGTTCTGTTCTTCTCCTCGACCGGGATGGTGTACAAAGAGAAGGTCTGGCGGCTCCCGGAAGGCGCGCCGACTGCGCGCGGCAAGGCGCTGATCAACATGTTGCCGCTTGAAAAAGGCGAGACGATCACATCGGTCATGGCGCTGCCAGAAGATCCCGCCGAGTGGGCTGCCCTTGACGTGATGTTCGCGACCCGATCTGGGTATGTGCGGCGCAATAAGCTCTCTGATTTCGTGAATGTGAACCGATCTGGCAAGATCGCGATGAAGCCGGACGACGGTGACTCGATTGTCGGGGTGCGCATGTGTACGCCGACTGATGACGTCCTTCTGACTACTGCCAAGGCGATGTGTATTCGCTTCGCGGTTGATGAGGTGCGCGTGTTCGCTGGGCGCACATCGACAGGCGTGCGCGGCATTGCGCTCGGCGAGGATGACGAGGTCATCGGTATGAGCATCCTTCGCGGTGTTGAGGCGACCCCTGCGGAACGCGCCGCGTACTTGCGCCATGCGGTCGCTATGCGTCGGGCGATCGGGGAAGAGCCTGGCGAGCCGGTTGATGCAGAGAGTGCTGAGGCGGACGAGAGCGTCGAGTCGATCGGGCCGGAGCGCATCGCTGTCCTGGGCGCACGGGAGCAGTTTGTGCTGACGGTGACCGACCGCGGTTTTGGCAAACGTACGTCGGCCTACGAATATCGGTCCACGGGTCGCGGCGGAAAGGGCCTTGTCGCCCATAAGCTTGCCGACCCTGCTGCGCGTGTGGCCGCGAGTTTCCCTGTCGAGGAGACAGACGAGGTGATGCTGGTGACCGACGGCAGCCAAGTGATCCGCACCCCGTGCGACCAGATCCGGATTGCTGGCCGCGGCACCCAGGGCGTAACAGTTATCCGTGTCGCCGCCGGCGAGCGCGTCGTCGCGGTGGAGCATCTTGAAGACCTGTCTGGGGAGCGAACGCCCGGGCGTGATTGAGGTCTGCGCAAATGGGCTCGATTTCCAGGCGCACTTGGGTTAGGGCCGTTTGCAGCAGGGCCGCGACTGCAGGGCGGTTGTGTTTGCGCGCGTGCATGTCTGCGTGGCGTGCGCTTGAAAACACAGGGGAGGGTGCATGACGGCGCGCATCGGGCTCTACCCCGGCACCTTCGACCCGATCACCAATGGGCATCTCGATATCATTGGTCGCGCCGTCAAGCTGGTGGATACGCTCATCATCGGGGTGGCGATTAATCGCGACAAGAAGCCACTGTTCGACCTTAATGAACGGGTCGCAATGGTGGAACGCGAAAGCGCCAAATTCGCAGGGCAGGTGACGATTGAGGTACGGCCCTTTGAAACCTTGCTCATGCACTTCGCCGAGCAGGTCGGCGCCAGCATGATCGTGAGAGGCCTGCGCGCTGTTTCGGACTTCGAGTATGAATTTCAAATGGTTGGTATGAACCAGAAGCTCAATCCGGCGATTGAGACCGTGTTTTTGATGGCCGATCCGCAGCACCAGGCGATTGCTTCAAGACTTGTGAAGGAGATCGCTCGCCTGCGGGGACGGGTGCATAGATTTGTGCCTGAGCAGGTCGCCCGCGATCTGGAACAGAAGTTTGCCGCGTCCTAAGAGGGGGGCTTCGGCGAAAACCTCACCATCACACCGAGGGCGGGTGTTCCACGGCCGGAGCTCCGGCCAAGACTGCCCGGCGCAGGCGGTCCGCCTGTATCATCGGCCCAACCCATCTGGCCTGATCCTTCTGGCCCAGTTTTTCTGGCCCAGTTTTTCTGGCCCAGGTCATGCGGGCCAGAGTCTTCGGCCTCTGGGATTGAGGGCGTCCGGCGCGGCTGGGGGCCGGGTCGGCGAGGCTCCTTGCCGCTTGGACTGGCCGCTTGGACTTCTGGTCGCCCGGGGAACAGGGTATCCGGGGAACAGGGTATCCGGGCTCCGGGATATCTGGGCTTCAGCCGGTGTTTGGAGGACACCGTCGGGGCTTCTGATCGGCGTGCTGCAGGTTTGTCCCCGCGTCCAGTGCGCGAAGCTAATGCGGATGCGGGGATTGCGATCGCCACCGAGCAGCTGGGTCGATCTCAGCCGGAGGCAATGAAATGGGGAGGGGAAATCAATGCAGAGGGCCAAGATATTGAGATGGAAGGAACGACAATGCTGAGACGAGCGATGATCCTTGCTCTCGCCTGTGCATCAGCGCTGGGCCTTTCCCTGGCCGATGCAGTGTTTTCAGGGGCGTTCGCTGCGCAAGGCCCAAACGCGCCTGCGCCTGACCCGGCGCTGTTTCGCCCGGTTGATCCCAACAACCTGCTGGTCATTGAGACGACGGTCGGAGCAGTCGCCGTGGAAATGGCGCCGCGCGCCGCGCCCGCACATGTCGCCCGCTTCAGGGAGCTTGCGCGCGAGCAATTCTACGATGGGCTCGTGTTCCATCGCGTGATCGACCGGTTCATGGCTCAGATTGGCGATCCGACGGCGACTGGAGCGGGAGGGTCGTCAAAGCCAGATCTGAAGGCGGAATTTTCATTCCGCCGCGGCTCAGAGGCCCCACTGACCCCCTACGCCAGTGAGGTCATGCGCCTCGGCGCCGTCAGCGCAACCGTCCAGACGGGCTTTGTCGACGCCATGCCCGTGGCGTCGCAGCCTGACGCACTTCGCCCGCTCTCGGCCGACGGAAAGGTCAATACGTGGGTTTTGCACTGCAAGGGCATCGTGTCCACCGCGCGTCTCGCGAACAACGTTGACTCTGGCAACAGCCAGATTTTTCTCATGCGCGGCGATACGCCAAGCCTCGACGGCCAATACACGGCCTGGGGCAGAATCATTGACGGGCAGGCTGCGGTTGACCGGATCGCCGTCGGCACGGTTGGTCAAATGCCTGAGTTCAAGCCCGATGCCATCATTCGCATGCGCGTTGCCGCCGACATTCCTGCAGCAGAACGGCCACACTATTGGATCGAGCGAACGGACACGCCGGCTTTTGTCGCCAAACTTGAGCGGAACAAACGCGCGCTTGGATCTATGGCCAAGCTGTGCGCTATGCCGATCGAGACCATCCGTACTCAATAGTCTCAAACGAGGAGCCCCCCAGATGCCTGACAACGCCATGACGAGCGACGCTGAAAACACCCTCAGATTAACCCTTTCGACGGGCGATGTGACGATCAGGCTTCGCCCGGATCTGGCCCCCAATCACGTCGCGCGGATCAAGGAACTCGCGCGCGAGGGCTTCTATGATGGGATTGTCTTTCATCGGGTGATCGACGGTTTCATGGCCCAGGCCGGCTGCCCGCACGGGCGCGGGACTGGCGGTTCATCCAAGCCGGATCTCAAACAGGAATTCAATACGCATCCCCACACGCGCGGCGCCTGTTCCATGGCTCGCACCAATGATCCAAATTCGGCCAACAGCCAGTTCTTCATCTGCTTTGACGACGCGCGATTTCTGGACCGGCAGTATACAGTCTGGGGTCAGGTGACGCACGGCATGGAGGCCGTCGACGCCCTGCCGAAGGGCGAGCCGCCTCGGGCCCCGGGACAGATCCTATCCATGCGCGTTGAGGCAGACCTTTAGGCCCACGCGCGCCCAATTTGAGGCCCCCCGGGCATGGATCTCTCGGATTTTGATTTTCCTCTGCCGGAAACTCAGATCGCGCTGTCGCCTGCGCGCCCGCGCGACAGCGCACGGCTGCTTGTCGTGCACCCCGGGGGGCGCCTGGAGGACCGCATCGTTCGAGAGTTGGCCGGGATCCTGAGGCCCGGCGATCTGATGGTCTTCAATGATACGCGCACCATCCCAGCCGCTCTCAAGGCCGTTCGCCCAGCGCGAAGTCCTGAGGGCGGCATGGTGCGCGTAAGCCTTAACCTCATCGAGCGCACAGGCCTGGATCGCTGGAAAGCGCTGGCCCGGCCGGGCAAACGGCTTCGCTGCGGCGATAGCCTATTTTTCGATAGTCTGTTTGCAACGGTCCTCGACAAGGACGAGGACGGTGTGATCACGCTGGCGTTTGATCAATCCGGAGCGGATCTTGACCAGGCGATCATTCGTCAAGGGATGATGCCTCTGCCTCCCTATATCGCCGCGCGCCGCGCCGCAGGACGGGCCGATGAAGTTGACTATCAGACGGTCTACGCCAAGCGCGATGGGTCAGTTGCAACGCCAACCGCCGGCCTGCATTTCACTGAAGCCCTTCTGGCGGGTCTGACCCACGCTGGCATCGAACGCGAGCACGTAACCCTTCATGTCGGCGCTGGCACCTTTCTGCCGGTCAAGACCGATCGGGTGGAGGATCACGTTATGCACGCGGAATGGTGCGAAGTGTCTGAGGAGACGGCCGCAGCGCTGAACCGCGCGCGACGCGACGGGCGACGGATCGTCGCGGTTGGAACAACCTCGCTGCGCACGCTCGAAAGCGTGGTTGATGAAAAGGGATGCTTTCGCCCCTTTGTCGGTGAGACGCGCTTGTTCATCAGGCCCGGCTACCGGTTTCGGGCGGTGGACATTCTGATGACCAACTTTCACACGCCCAAGTCTACCTTGCTGATGCTGGTCTCCGCCTTCGCCGGCATGGCGACGATGCGGCGCGCCTATGCGCACGCGATCGCGTCTGGATATCGCTTGCTGTCCTATGGGGACGCTTCGTTGCTCCATCGCGCCGATGGCTGAGTTTTCCTTCACGATCGACGCGGTCTCAGGCGGCGCGCGAACTGGCGTCTTGGCCACGCCGCGCGGCGCAATCCGAACGCCCGCCTTCATGCCCGTGGGCACCGCCGGAACTGTGAAAGCGCTCACCACCGAGCAGGTGCGGGCGGCTGGCGCTGACGTCATCCTCGCCAATACCTATCATCTGATGCTGCGCCCCGGGCCGGACCGCCTTGCCCGGCTCGGCGGACTTCATTCCTTGATGCGCTGGGACGGGCCGATCCTGACAGACTCAGGCGGTTTTCAGGTCATGTCCCTCGCCAGCCTGCGCCGGCTCACCGAAGAGGGGGTTGAGTTTCGCTCCCATATTGACGGTTCTCGGCGACTTTTAACGCCTGAGACGTCGGTTGCGATCCAAGCAGACTGCATCGGCGCAGATATCATCATGCAACTTGATGAGTGCGTGGCGCTGCCGGCCGCGCGTGACGAGGTCGCCCGTGCAATGGAGTTGTCGATCCGGTGGGCTCGGCGCTGCAAGACGGCATTCGGCGATCGTGACCGTCAAGCGCTGTTTGGCATTGTTCAAGGCGGGCTCGCGCCTGATCTGCGTCAAGCCTCGGCGCAGGCGCTGGTGGATATCGGCTTCGACGGTTATGCCGTTGGAGGTCTCGCGGTCGGGGAGGGGTTCGCCGCCATGTGCGAAACCCTTGATGCGACGACGCGACATCTGCCGACTGAGCGTCCGCGCTACCTGATGGGGGTTGGCAAGCCGTTGGATATCCTCGAAGCGGTCGCGCGCGGCGTCGACATGTTCGATTGCGTGCTGCCCACCCGGGCGGGGCGACATGGCCAAGCCTGGACCTGGGACGGCCCCCTCAACTTGCGCAATGCAAAATACGCTGACGACCTGACGCCGCTCGATCCGCAGAGCGATTGTCCTGCATCCTGCACCTATGCGAAAGCCTATCTGCACCATCTCTTCAGAGCGGGCGAGCATCTCGGGCCCATGCTGCTGTCCTTGCACAACGTCGCATTTTATCAAGGTTTCATGCAGCGTATGCGTTCTGCCATCGCCCATGGGGAGTTTCCCACGCTGCGGGCTGATCTTGCGGCCCGCTGGCGTGCGCAGGCCCGCGCGGCGAGCTCCCCGCCTAGTTTGGGGGCTGACTGACATTTGAGACGCCAGCTGTTGGGCGTGCGGCGGCCGGCTCGCCCTGTGTCGCCGATTTCGGCTTTTCCGGCGGCGGCAGCGGCGCGGCCGGGGGCTTGCATCCAAGAGCTTCCCCAAGCCCCTTGAGATAGGCCCGTCGCAGTTGCCCCCGTTCAATGGCCTGATTAACCTTCTTATCGTGCCTGTCGGCGCCCGAGATCCAGCGCACCACCCCGCGAGCCGGGATGACTGAGGCTGCGCCCGAGCGAACCGCGTCCAGTATGACATCCCCCGCGACCTCGCCGCCTCGCTCGCCCAGGCTCTTGTCGGCCAGCGGCGAATCCTGATCCGGGCCAAGCACCGCATCCAGGGCGGTGACCTCCTGCGCGATCACGGCGCAGCTTGGGCTGGGCGGCGGCATGTAGGCGTAGTCGATCGCGAGCAGGATCTGGGGAATATCCTCGCGCACCAGTCCGATGTCTTTCAGTGGTTGGCGTGCCGCATCCCCGACGCCGGCACGGGTCTCGCGGGCTGCTTCCCGCATCCCGACCCCGGTTTCTCGGGCGGCGTCGCCAGCGGCGTCAACCGCACGCGCTGTGACCGACCCCAGATCTTTGTCTTGCCGGTCCGGTTGTTCCCTGGCCACGTTTTGGCTTGCACACCCTGTCGCGATGCAGAGCCCCATGATGGCGATAAATGGAAGGGCGACGATCGCGCTGGCCCCGCGCTGCGCCTGGCATGAGCCGCCCAGCCGCTCACGCGACAGCCGCGCCGTTGGGACTACGCAGGTGGGCTGGGCGAAGTCTTGCCCTGGGGGGGCGTGATGCGACCGGGGGGGGTGTCGCGGACGAGGCTTTGGCTGGCCAGGAGTGATCATGCTCGTTGTTCGTGTGGTTGGCGTCGCATCTGGAGCTGTGTCGGGCGCGGCTGTGCAGTCGAGCCGCGCCGCCAAGCCGCGACCATCGTTTCTTTTGCCACCAATGTGGCCTCTTTGGGTCGCATCGTGAAGCCTCGCCTGCTGCGACGCAGAGCACTGCCCTCATTGACCCGTCACGGCGGCCTGCCTAGTGTCCGCACCGCTGCACGAGCGCCGCAATCGAGTCCGTAGCTCAGCCGGTAGAGCACCTGACTTTTAATCAGGTGGTCGTGGGTTCGAATCCCACCGGACTCACCAATATTTTCAAAGACGTATAGGTGGTTCGCCGGGTCCGCAAAAGAGCCGAAAAGCTCCGGGGTCCCAAGGGGGGCCAAAATACCGAAACATAGCGCGGCGTTGCGCCGCGTAGCGGCGCGTGTCGTGAAGGCAGAGTGCGCACGGCCTGCCCCGTGTGCCATCCGCCGGAAATCTAAGATGTCGGGCCAGGGTCGAACTTCAACCAAGGGACACGCCCCCGTGTCCCGACGGGTTCAGTACCGCGGCTGAGCGCTAGCTGCGCGTCAAGGGCGAGGCCGGCAAGCGAACGACACCGGTGTTCGCTGGCCGAACGAGCGGGAGTGTCCCTTAACGTGCGAGCGCGGGGGCAAGAAGCAACACACCAGGAAGCCGCGGCCATCACATCGCCAGACTTTCCCAATTCTGTTGTTGAACATGAGGTTGAACAGCGGAATGCGACGGGCGGCGGTCGCGGACACGGGCCGTTCGGATATGGCTGGTTGAACGTCTTGCCCACGCTGCGTTTTCCTATGCCCATCCCGGACTTCCAATCCCTTATGCTGCCGGTCCTTGAGGCCGTTCGCGAGGCAAAGAACACGGCAAAGAACACGGCAAAGAACACGGCACGGGCGACGTAATCAAAGCGATGCGCGCCCGGGTCAACCTCACCTCGGAAGAACGCGCCCAGTTGTTGCCGTCCGCTTGTCGGCCCGTCATGGCGAACCGCGTCCATCGGGCCATCGCCTACCTCTCCAAGTGTCGGCTGCTGGAGCGTCCCGCCCGCGCCATTGATAGAACAACTGACCGCGGCTGAGCGGTGCTGGCGGAATGCCCCGCGCGGGTCGACCTGAAGTACCTCGCCCGCTTCCCAGAACTGGAATGTTTCCGCTCGGGCGAAGGTGAGCGTTCTTTGATGCCGGCCGTCGGGTCCGCGGCGCCGCGTCCACTCCCGACGAGCGCCTGCGCCAGGCGCGTCAGAAGATGGCGGCGTGGACGGTGTGATCGATCAGGACGCCCCTGGCTTGGATCGTGTGGAGTTGCAGGCCAAGCCATCTACCCACAATCCCGTTGCGCCCGCTGATATTCGCCACTTCTTCGCCAGCCTCGACGCCATGAAGGCCGCAAAGGACGTCTCGGCTGATTTGGCGCGCGCCCGGCCGATGCTTTCCCCGGAGAGTTTGATGTGATGCGAAGGAGGGATCAAGCGGTCCCGGATGGCCTCGGCGTAGGGCGGGGCGCAGGTTGGATCGCCGAAAATCCCATGCCAGGCCTGGATGGGAAGCCGGGGTGTGCGCCCCATACACGCCGAAGTTGGCATCGAAGATCGCCTGGATCCGGGCCTTCCAGATATTTTTCCGCTCTGGCACGCTTCGAGCGCTTGTCGGGGTTGGCCTGGCACGCCGCGTGTGCATGCCGGGTGCTGGGAGTGATCTGCAAAACCCTGCGCATAGGCCTTGTCGCGCGCAATCGATCCCCCTCTCGGTGGGCTTTAACGATCGCCACGTGATCATGATCATGGATCAGCATGGCCCGCGATCCCCCTGGTTTGAGCCGTGATCCGGCGTGGGCATGCCGATTTTCCAGTGCGTGTCGGACAGTCGCTTGGGCGTGCTTGCACGGCGCGGCCCGTACACAGGAGAGACATCTGTGATGACGCCCGTGGCGGCTGGCGTCGATGTCGGGCGGAATTGGTTAGACGTTGCCGTTGCCCCGTCAGGCCGCAGTTTCAAAGCACCCGATGCGCTGTCCGGAATTGCCGTCATCGAAGATCGCCTGACCCGGTTGGGCGTCACGCGCGTCGTGCTGGGATCCATCGGCGCATATGGGGTGCGCCTCGTGCGGGCGCTGGCCGCGGCCCCGGGATCAGCCGGGAGCACGAACGCAGTTGCCCCATGGCCAACCGCATCACCCTCCAGGGCAAGCTGCTCGAAGTCGCCAAGGTCCGCACCTTTGAGGTCCGCAGCGAAACCTTCGAAGTGGTCCAGCTCTGGATCGAGGTCACCGACGGCCAACGCCGCGACCGCCGCCAAGACGCTCTCGGAAGAACGCCCTTGTCGAGATCACCGGCAAGCTGCGCCACGATCGCTGGCAGGACCAGGCCACCAAAGCCTGGCGCAGGCAAGATCTACATCGCCGTCGAGCCCGGCGAGGGCACGGTCCGCTCCAAGGGGCTCGCGACGGCGGAGGCGGCGTGGCGGTTGGAGGGCCGCCGGCGTCTCAACGGGATGTCGGCGGCTCCAATCGCCGTTCCCGCCGCGCCTCCGTGACCGCTGCATTGACATCAATGCATGATAAATGATATCAACGCCATCAAGATCGAAGGGTTGATGCTATGCCTGCGGTGACGATCAGAAACCTGTCAGAGGAGGCCCGCCGAGCCCTGAAAGTTCGCGCCGCGCACAACAATCGCAGCACTGAAGCTGAGATGCGCGCGATCCTCGAAGAGGCCGCGCGTCCGAAGGATCGCCTGCGTCTGGGCTCGATGTTGCAGGATATCGGGCGCAAGCATGACCTGACGCGGGCTGATCTCGAGGCGGTCGAAACCGTCAACGACCGACGCCCGAGCGAACCGATGACGTTCGAGTAAGGCCGCCACCGTGATCCTTCTCGACACGAACGTGATCTCGCAAGCCATGGCGCGCGAGCCAGATCCAAATGCTCGCGCTTGGCTGGACGCGCAGGCGGCCGAGACCCTGTTTCTGACCTCGATCACCATAGCGGAATTGGGCTTCGGAATCGGCGCGCTCCCCTCCGGCAAACGCAAATCGGCCTTGGCGGCATCGCTCGACGAGGTCGTCGGCCTATTTGCCGACCGCATCCTGCCATTCGATGCCTCGGCAGCGCGCCGATATGGCGATCTCGCCGTCAAGGCGCGCGCAGCCGGCAAGGGCTTTCCGACCCCGGACGGGTATATCGCCGCGATCGCTGCGGACCGAGGTTTCATCATCGCCTCCCGGGACGACACGGCATTCAAGGCCGCAGGGTTGACCGTCATCGACCCGTGGCGGGCTTAACAACCGCCCAAGATTTGCATGTGTTAAGCGCGACCCAGACTTACGAGATAAGGCGACACCCAGTCTTACGAATTACTGTCGTAGCCGGTCGTTCCGGGCTGCGCGGTCGTGGAGCGGACAGGTCACGTCCGGCAGGCCGCGATAAAGGCGTTGTGAAGGGGCATAGACGTCGGCGGGGCGTTGCATGCCCAAGGCCTCGTGGGGCCGCTCCTGGTTGAATTCATCGACGAAGGCGTCGAAGCGGGCCTGCTGCTGAAGAGAATTCATGCCCGCAGGGCGCGCGGCTTCGGCTTTGAGAGTGCGATGCATGCGCTCATGACGGCCGTTCTGTTGCGGGTTTCCGGGCATGATCCGCTCGATTTCGACGCCGAGCCGAAGCCACCAGACGGAAAGCTTGGAGAGATTGAACAGGCCGTCGGGGCTTGCGAAGGGGACGCCGTTGTCAGAGCGAATGGCGCGCGGCAGGCCGCGCTCTTTGAAGAGGCGCTCGAAGGCCGGGAAGGTGAGGTCTTCGCGCACGGGCTCTTGTCCCTTGCAGAGCAGCAGAAAGCGTGAGGCCTGATCGGTGACTGTGAGCGGGTAACAATAACGCCCGTCGCCGAGCTTGAATTCCCCTTTGAAGTCAACGCACCAGAGGTCGTTGGGCCTGGCGGCTTGCGAACGCGGTGTGCCCTCAGCGCGGCTGCGGCGGCGGCCGATACGGGCACCCAGGCCATGGCGGTCGAGCACGCAATGGACGGTGCTGACTGCTGGCAGGCGCGCCTCGCCAGGCAACCGGCGCAACAGAAGCTCCCGGATTTTGCGCGCGCCCCAATGCGGTTTTTCACGCGTGAGCCGGACGATCAAGGCCTCGATCTGGGGCGGCAATTGATTGGCGTAGCGCACCGGCCGGCGCGAACGGTCGGTCCACGCCGCGAGCCCCTCCTCCTTGTAACGATTGAAGATTTTATAGCCCGTCTTCCGGGAGATCCCGAACTCCCGGCACACATCCGTCATCGCCTCGCCCTCGATCAATCGGGCGACAAACTTGAGACGCTCTTGGACTGCCGAACTCTCTTTCCATGGCATCCAACGCCTCCCGCAAAATTGCGAAAAGCGTTACCCATGTGTCCGGTACAAAACGTCACCTGTCTCTCAGGTCGTTCACAACGAGGTATGTGTCTGCTGGTGCGCATGCCTCGCCGTTCTTCCTGGTTCAGGCGCGTCTCGGCCCCACTGCGCGCAAAGTCGACGCCCAGTCAACGCGGCGGAAGGCTTCTCGCAATCCGGAACCCGAAGCGACCGCTGCGCTGCGTCGGGGAGTACCAATCGCGCAAGGCTGCGCGCAGGCCGAGCGGGAAGGAATCCCAAGCGCCACCGCGCAAAACACGTGAGCGGCAGTCGCCGGATGTGTTCGCTTGTCCATTCTTGGGATTAGATGCGTAGGAGTTGACATAGCAATCAGCAGTCCAGGACCTGACATTGCCGGTCATGTCGAACAGTCCGAAGGGATTGGGGCGGTAAGTCCCTACAGGCGATGTTCGCTCATAGCCGTCGTTGCACGTCATGGTGGACCAGTTGGGAAACACCCGCTTGACCGTGTCATCCGCGGCGTTGACGAACTTACACCCCGCATTGGGATCGCTGCCCCAGAAGTAGGGTGTGGTGCGCCCGCCGCGATTTGCGTACTCATATTCAGCTTCGGAGGCGAGACGATAGGCACGGCCGGTCTGCTGCGCCAGCCACCACGCATAGGAGGCGGCGTCGCTCCAGTTAACGCAGACAGCCGGATGACGATCGTCTTGCGGAAAACCCGGATCGCGCCAGCTGCTCTTCGGGTCCATCTGCACCACGCCAAGCGTTTCCCGATCGCTCCAGCAGCCGTTGCCGGCCGAGCGCCCGCTTGAATCGACGAACCTCGCGTATTCGCTGCGAGTGATCGGGAAACGCGATATGGCGAAGGCGGGCGCTGAGACGCTGACCTGCTCCTCATCGGCTCCGCGCCCGATTTCGCCCGGAGGAGATCCCATCAAAAACGTACTGCCCGGCAGCACGACCATGTCTGGACAGGTTTCGCAGTCCCGGAACAGCGCGAACCCGGGGAAGTTTTCCGGGTCCGTGACGATCGGCGCGCGGATGTTGGCCGGGGCGGAGCGCGCGTCGACGAAGTCTTTCCGCAGGCCTGCCGGTCGCGCTGATGGCTCGGCGGCCTTTGCCGGCGCCAGATCACCCAACACGCAGGCGGTTGCCAGCGCTGCCATTGCCAGGACATGTTTCATGACAGAATCACACCCCATCTGAGCTTTTATCTTCGCTGACGGTTGCACGCCTGACAATTAAAGGTTGAAGGTCAAGGTTGATCGCCCAGGTTCAAGAAAGCCTGCTCGATTGCAGCGCCAGCATGCGCCCAGTCCAGTTACAAAAATTTGACTGTGTAAGCCGTATCAACGCAAATTTGGCGCGGGGCTGGGCCGGCTGCAGGCGCTGCCTGCGGCCACGGAGCGGTTCGCGTCGGTGTTTGGTTCGCGTCGGTGTTTACTGCGTCCCGAAATCGCCGGTGTACGGCTCAGGTCTGCCCTTTGTCTGCATTTGGTGCTGCGGCGGGCGCGACCCGCGGGCGGACTGTTCCAGACACTTCGCCCTGGTCTTGGGGGCGCGGTGAAATCGAGCGCTGCTGTGAGGATCCTTGAATGAACATCCCGGGTCATGCGTCGGCGGCCATATTGGGTCTGGCCTGTCTGGTTGGTCCAGCCTCCGCCGATCCTTGCGAGGGCCCGCTACCCGAACGGGCGGGGGTCATTTTTGCAGGAACTGTGCGCCACGTCGGCGATGGAGACAGTCTTTGTGTCGGCCGCAGCGCGGATCCCAATGACTGGATTGAAGTCCGGTTGGCGGACTTCAATGCGCCCGAGCTTCGTGAACCGAACGGTCCAGCCGCCAAGGCCGCACTGGTGCGGGTGACAAAGGGCCAAACGGTGGTGTGCCGCACCCAGAAGGGTCGCAGCGGGCGGGTCAGATCTTTCGATCGGGTGATCGCGCGGTGCTCAATCGGATCTGACAGCCTTGCCGATCTGCTGCGGCGCGCCGGCGTGCGACCCGGGGGGAACTGACCGTGAGCGGGGTCGCCGGCGCCCTGCCGAGGCCTGACCAGGATCCTGCTGCGCGGCGCTGGATTCCAGCGTGCGCGCCAGACGGATGCCGATATCGATGCTGCCCCCGGTCGCAAGGTCGGCGCTGGGGTAGGCGCGCAGCGGCAACTGGGGATCAGCGCCACAGGAGCCGCCCCGCAGTCTGTGCAGCGAGTTATTCCCGCCGACGCGCCAAACCGATCTGACCGCTGACGCGCCGCGCGCAATCGCGTCAGAGGCGGATCTTTGAGGAGCGTCTGTCGCTTTCCGTCAAATCGTGCAATCGTTGCAGGGGTCCGCCTGGCGAAAACCATACTCTGCCTTTGATGTCTTTGATGCATCGGGGCCATGAACGGAGCCCTTAGACTGTCTCGCAGCGTCTTTACGGTCAGCCGATCCGGCGCCGGACCCTGGTGACGCGCCGGCCGCACGACCCCTTGCGGGCTTGCGCAGGCGCGATCGTGCAGGTCCAGCCGCCGGCAGGTCTGTTCGAGGGCGCCGTGCCGACCCGACCTCTCATTGCCCGGGTGAGTGAGGCTGAAGACAATCATAGTCTCGGTGCAAGGCCATGAGACAACGGCTTGGGCACTTGAGGACGGACTGAAATGAAGTCGGATGACGGCGCGATCCAGTCGACTATCGTCTGGGGCGCTTGGGCTTGGATCCCGAGGAGGCGTCCGTTAGCGACCTTGTTTCCGGGATCCCTCGGCGCCAGGTCGTTTCCGGGCCAGTGACAACGCATGCGGACCCGGCGGGGGGCATGAACTTTCGGTTTGGTTTCTGATCCGGGACCCCTGGCGCCTGTGTCTTTCGCAGCGTCGATGCCCGCCATTGACGCTTCCGGGACGCCGCGTCCGCACGAGGCGGTTCATCCAGACGCGCCCGAGACTGCGGCGCAACGCTGCGCAGCGCCAAGCTGACCTCGCCAGGCCTGGCGACAGATCCCTTGAACACTCCGTGCGGGACCCTGCGCTGCGACATCAGGGGGATCGGGGCTGTCGCTCCGGCGCCACGGCTTGATCGCAAACATGCATCAAAGGGCAATTGTCGCAGCAAACGAGTCGCTTCACGTGGTTTTCTGTTGTAGCTAACCGCCGGGCGCGTCTTGCGCGTTCGTAGGCACTCGTATGCTCGGGCGTCGGTTCCATGTGGCGCCGGGCCGTAGGAGAGGGGATTGGCATGAAGAAGGCGGTTCTCACCGCGACGGCGGCGATGCTGATGGCTGCGCCGCTGGCGGCACACGCCGAAGAAGGCTGGTATGGCCGGATCGACATCGGCTACGGTTTCGACGGCGGCGCTGATATCGATGCACCGCGCAATCAGCCACGCGCGATCAATGGCGTCACTGAGGCGAAGGTCGACGGCGATCTCATGGGCTCGGTCGGCCTCGGCTATGGCTTCAACAATGGCTGGCGTCTCGAAGGCGAAGTTGCGCATCGCTTCGGCCAGCTGAGCTGGCTGCAGCCGGGCAATCCGCTGCGCAGCGGCGACGTGCGCGCGCTGTCCTACATGTTGAACCTGATCAAAGACTTCAACAGCCAAGGCTCGGTCAAGCCGTATGTCGGGATCGGCGCCGGTCTGTTGAATGTTGGCGAAACGGTGGTGTCCCGCACGACCGCCGCTCCGGTTCAGCTCACCGGCTACAAGGATGACGACTCGGCGTTCGGCGTGCAGGCTCTTGCCGGAGTCGGCTTCAAGCTCTCCGATCAACTCACTTTTGATGTTGGCTACCGCTACATTGGGGCCCGGGATCTGAGCTTCCTTCCGCTGACCGGGGCAGGCGCCGCCGCCGTCACGGGGTCCTACGAGGGCGACTTCGATCATCACGCCGTGACGGCTGGTCTGCGTTGGCAGTTCACGGCGCCGCCGGCGCCGCCCCCGCCGCCGCCACCCCCGCCGCCGCCGCCGCCGCCGCCGCCGCCGCCACCGGTTGTGGAAGCCCCGCCGGTGGAAGCCGTGCCGCAGGTTCAGCCCGTGGTGTGCAACCCGGTGTCTTTCGTGGTGTACTTCGAGTGGGATAAGTCCAACCTGACCCCTGAAGCGACTGCGGTTATCGATCGCGCTGTTGAGCAGGCGCGTCAGTGCTCCGTGAACGGTGTGCGGATCGAGGGTCACGCAGACAAGTCTGGTGCTCCGAGATACAACATCGGGCTGTCGCTGCGTCGCGGCAACATCGTCAAGGACGCGCTGTCCGCGCGCGGTGTTGCGGCTGGTGCGATTACGGTCGAGGGTCTCGGCGAAAGCCGCCCCGCGGTTGACACGCCAGACGGCGTGCGCGAACCGCTGAACCGGCGCTCGGAAGTGACCATCACGGTCCAGTAAGCTTCTGCGGCAAGAAAATTGGGAGCCCGGCTTGCGCCGGGCTCCCTTTTTTTGTGCATGACTGCGCCGCTTGGCGTGGGCTTCTGCATCGTTCGGATCGGGAAATGCGGGGCGGTGTGGAACGGGTCGGATTGGCGCCCAGGTGGTCGTGAGGACAGCTCGATCCTGGTCAGCCCGGCACGCCGTCGTTTGGATCTGTGCGAGGGGGAAAACCCGCGCGGCTCCGGCGCATACGCTCCGGTCCGCAAACCGTACGCACACATCTTCTGCTGCGGGCTCGGCCTCACCGGCGCGGCTTCGCCCTCGCGGCCCT
Organism: Caulobacterales bacterium; assembly: GCA_044375455.1. Lineage (GTDB taxonomy): Bacteria > Pseudomonadota > Alphaproteobacteria > Caulobacterales > Aquidulcibacteraceae > JBEIHX01. The sequence continues at coordinate 22,148 of JBILMQ010000001.1, forward strand.
GCGATATGGGGACGGACAGGTTTGAATGTGCGATGTTCCACGCCCGCAATCGGACAGGCTGAGGCGGGCATCGCAGGGGCGGTTTGCTCAGACAGTGAGGCGCCTTAAGCCCTGAACCGTCCGGGGCCACATGTTCTTCCAAGCTGTGAATGGCGCGGTTCAGCGCCCGGGCGCCGGCTCGTCGCAGGGGCCATGAGCTGGCCGTGCGCCAGCACATCAGAAGTATGCAGCAATCAGAATATCTGTTTTGCCCTGCGCCTGCAGTTGCGGTTCAGATGCACGACGTCAGATGCGGCACGCTGCCCCGGTCATGCGCCTGCGCACCGGTCGAAACGGGGGTGTGCAGCGCGCCTGCCTGAGCGCCCTGTAGACTTGCGACACACGGACGAACACCTTTTTACATATCGCCGATTTTTCGATTCGTGAGGCTGGCTCGCCTTCAGGTCTGTCACTGACGTGACTGCCCTTGGCGTCCCATGGCGCGGCGAACTCCGGCTTGCCGGGGCCGGCCAAGCGGTTATGCTTTGCTCTGCCGTGCGCAAATGCGGCGACACCATAAGTTACCTCGCAATGGCTTTCCTCACCTCGGCAGAGAGAGCAGCGCTCGAAACAGTGGACGAGCGCGCCGATGAGGCCATCGCCACGCTTAAAGCCTGGTGCAGGATCAGTTCCGGGAGCCGCAACCTTACCGGACTGGCGCGCATGGCGCAGGCCTTGCGGGATGCCTTCTCGCGGTTGCCCGGGCGCCTGGAGGACGTCGCCCTCGCGCCCTCGCAGTCGATTGACGCGCACGGGCTGCGTCAGCTCCAGCCGCACCCCCCCGCCCTTCGCCTCAGTGTGCGCCCTGATGCCCCTCTCCAGGTCGCCCTGACTGGCCACTACGACACCGTCTTCCCTATCGACTCTGCCTTCCAGGACTGGCGACTTCTCAGTGACGATGTGATCAATGGCCCCGGCGTTGCCGATATGAAGGGCGGCATCCTGGTCATGCTGGAGGCGCTGACCGCGCTGGAGCGCCATCCAGATGCTGCGCGCCTGGGATATACTGTTCTTCTTAGCCCGGATGAGGAGATCGGCTCTCCGGCGAGTGCGCCGCTGCTCGCCACTCTCGGCGCCGGAGCTGCGTTTGGCATGACCTATGAGCCGGCGCTCCCGGATGGCGCGCTGGTTGGCGCGCGCCCTGGTTCGGGCAATTTCACCCTCGTGATCCATGGACAGGCTGCGCATGCAGGGCGCGCGCACCATCTGGGGGTCAGCGCCATTCTTGCCGCCGCTCGCTTCGTCGTCGCCCTGGAAGCTCTGAACGGCGTCCAGCCGGGCGTTATCTTCAACACTGGAAAGATAGATGGCGGCGGCCCTACCAACATCGTGCCTGACCTTGCTGTCGTGCGTTTCAATGTGCGCGCGCCAGACGCGCAGGCGCGCGACTGGGCCGAAAGCCAAATCGCCCACTGCCTTGGACAAATCGCAGGAGACAAACTGCGCGTGGAGCTTCTCGGCAGCTTCACGCGCGCGCCCAAACCGATGGCGGCGCCGATCCAGGTGTTGCATGAGATCGTCGCGGAAGTCGGTCACGATCTCGGCATGGTTCTAACCAATAGGCCCTCTGGCGGCGTGTGTGAGGGCAACAATCTGTGGGCGGCTGGATGCCCGAATGTCGACACGCTGGGCGTTCGGGGAGGCGCCATTCACTCTTCCGAAGAATTCGCGCATCTATCAAGTGTTGCGGAGCGAGCGAAACTTTCCGCTTTGTTGCTTATGCGTTTTGCAAGCGGTCTTTATGACGCAAATCAGCTGCGCCCCTTGGGCCAGGATTAGTGTCAAGGTGAATGTCTAAGTCATGGTGATTGTACGTCCTGCGACCATTGCAGACCTCTCGGCGCTGCTGGAATTGCGTGAGCTTGCGGGTCCGGGGTTTACAAGTCTCGCCGTGGGCGAGGATTTGCTGGCGCGCCGGCTGTCGCAAAGCGAGGCGAGTTTTGCGGCCGATGTCGAGGGGCCACATGCGGAGCGGTATGTTCTCATGCTTGAGAACACCGCGACAGGCGCAGTGATAGGAACCGCACAGGTAAAGGCGACAGTTGGTCTCAGCGCGCCATTCTTCAACTTCAAGATCTTGTCTCTCAGCCAGGCTTCAAATGCCGCCGCGCGCCGGTTTGATCTTGATGTTCTCTTCCTGGTTAATGAATTCACCGGCTGTTCTGAGGTCGGTTCGCTGTTCGTGCGATCAGATCACCGCCATGGAGGCGTGGGCCGTATGCTCGCGCAAGCGCGCTATTTGCTCATGGCGGCTGCGCCTCACCGTTTCTCTCGCATCGTGGTCTCTGAATTGCGCGGCGTCGTAAGCCCGGACGGACGCTCGCCATTTTGGGAGAACCTGGGCCGGCACTTCTTCCGCATGGAGTTCCAGGAAGCTGATCGGCTTTCCGCAACAACCGACAATCAGTTCATCACTGACCTGATGCCGAAGTTTCCGATTTATGTCGATCTCCTGCCTGAGGAGGCTCGTGCAGTGATTGGACAGTGCCATCCCGAAGGGGTTGGCGCGCGCAGGCTTCTTGAGTGGGAAGGATTTACGTATAATCGGGTGGTCGACATTTTTGAGGGCGGTCCGCTTGTGAGCGCGCCGCGTGATGACATCCGCACAATGAAGGAAAGCCGGCGCGTCATCCTGGCTGCAGGCGAGCCGCTGCACGCGGCGCGCCGCGCGCTCCTTTCAACCGATCGCCTGCCGGATTTCCGTGTGGTTCAGACCCTCGCAGCGAAATTGCCTGATGGCCGTTGCGCGGTTTCATTTGAGGCGCGCCAAATGCTGGGCCTGAAGGCAGGAGATCATGCCCGAGTTTGGATAGACTCATGAACACAGACCTGTTCATCAACGGCGCCTGGAAAGAGGGCGCTGGTCCATTGCTGACGTCGCTCGATCCCGCCACCGACGCGATCGTATGGCAGGGACGCGCAGCCTCTGCGAGGGATGTCGCAGATGCGGTTGCTGCTGCGCGTGCCGCATTTCCTGCCTGGTCGCGCCGCCCCAATGCGGAGCGCATTGCCATCGTGCAGGCCTATGGGGAAGTGGTGAAGGCGCGATCGCATCAGCTGACGCAGCTGATCGCGCGTGAGACCGGAAAGACACGCAGCGACGCCGCCGGCGAAGTCGCCGCAATGATCGGCAAGATACCTATTTCGGTGCGTGCGCAGGCCGAGCGCGCCGGCGAAAGATCAGAGCTGACCGCCTTTGGTGAGGCGCGTCTGACCCATCGCGCGCATGGCGTCATGGCGGTTCTTGGGCCGTTCAACTTTCCGGGACATCTGCCCAATGGCCACATCGTCCCGGCGTTGCTCGCAGGCGACACTGTGGTGTTCAAACCGAGCGAATTCACACCTGGCGTAGCCGAGGCCATGGTCGCGTGCTGGCAGGAGGCGAGACTTCCCGCAGGCGTGCTCAACCTCGTTCACGGTGGCCATGACGCAGGTGGCGCGCTCCTCGACCACCCCGGCATATCCGGCGTTCTGTTTACGGGTTCAGCGCGGACTGGTTGCCTCATTCATGCGAAATTCGCGGGCCGGCCCGATGTCATCCTGGCCCTTGAAATGGGCGGCAATAACCCGCTGATTGTCTGGCCCGACGCTGATCTTGAAGCGGCGGCAGACATTGTGGTTGTGTCCGCCTTCCAGTCGAGCGGTCAGCGCTGCTCCTGTGCGCGACGCCTGATCGTGCCCTCCGGAGACTTCGGGCAGGCGGTCACGGCGGCTGTTGCGCGCAGACTTGCCGGCCTTGTCATCGGGTCCTGGGACAGCCAGCCTGAGCCCTTCATGGGGCCGTTGATCCATGCGGGTGCAGCCGCACAGTCTCTAAGCTTTCAGGCTGATCTCATCGCGCGCGGCGGCGAGGTGATCACGCCCTTGACCCGCCGCGAAAACGGTTCGTTCGTGACGCCCGGGCTGATCGACATGACCCGGGCGGGCTCGGCGCCCGACGAGGAACTCTTCGCACCTTTGCTGCAGGTCTACCGTGTGGAAACCTTTGAGGATGCGCTCCTGCTGGCCAACACCACGCGCTTCGGCCTGTCCGGCGGACTCGTCAGCGATGACCCGAGGCTTTGGGAGATGGCAAAGGAACGGCTGCGGGTCGGTATTTTGAACTGGAACCGTCCGACCACGGGTGCGGCAGGATCCATGCCCTTCGGTGGTCCGGGTCTGTCCGGAAACGGACGGCCGTCTGCGTATTATGCGGCTGATTACTGCGCTTATCCTGTCGCCAGCCAGATGTCAGCCAGGGCGCATCGGATTGACCTTCCTGGCATGCCCACATGACAGCCGTCGAAGCGAATTTCGACGGACTTGTGGGTCCGACGCACAACTACGGGGGCCTCAGTCGCGGCAATCTGGCAAGCGCAGCCAACAAGAACGAGACGTCCAATCCCCGCGAAGCCGCGCTGCAGGGTCTGGCGAAAATGAAGCGCCTCGCCGAACTGGGTCTCGTGCAGGGCATCCTGCCGCCCCAGGAACGGCCCTTCATGCCGGCTGTGCGAGCGCTTGGCTTCACCGGCTCTGACAGACAGGCCTGGAGCGATCTGTGGCGCGCAGACCCCCTCATGGCGCGCAATCTTGCCGCAGCAAGCGCGATGTGGGCAGCCAACGCCGGAACGGTCAGCGCCAGTCCGGATTGCCGGGACGCACGCGTGCATGTCAGCGCTGCCAATCTCATCTCCATGCTGCACCGCTCCTTTGAGGGGGAGGCTACGGCCCGGGCGCTCGCGCGGGTGTTTGGGGATCCGGCGCATTTTGAGGTGCATGCGCCGTTGCCCTGCCACGCGGCCTTCGCCGATGAAGGTGCGGCGAATTTCATGCGATTGGCTGGCGAGCACGCCGATCCAGGCGTCGAATGCTTCGTCTACGGGCGCAACGCGTCGGATCTGTCTGATCCTGGTTTTCCTGCGCGCCAGACCCAAGAAGCCTGCGCCGCCATCGCCCGCCGTCACGGGGTTGAGCGCGCGGTTTACGTGCGTCAGGCGCGCGCCGCCATTGCGGCGGGCGCATTCCACAATGACGTTGTCGCCGTGGCCAACCGTCATGTCCTGTTCGCGCATGAACAGGCCTTTGAAGAGCCAAGGCTCGTTGAGGCGCAGATCCGGACTGCCGCCAGGGGGCTGTTCGAGCCTGTTTTCATCAGTGTTCCCGCCGCCCAGGTTCCGCTCGGCCACGCGATCCGCAGCTACCTGTTCAATTCGCAACTTGTCGACATGCCGGGTCGCGATCGCATGACGCTGGTGGTTCCAGAGGAAACCCGCGAGAACGAAGCAAGCTGGCGCTGGTTGCAGGCGCTGATCGCCGGGAATGGCCCGATAGGATATCTCGAAGTGGTCAATGTGCGCCAGAGCATGCGTAATGGCGGGGGGCCGGCCTGTCTTCGCCTGCGTGTGGTTCTGACGCTGGCTGAGCGGCATGCAGCCGCTCAGGGATTTTTCCTGACCGATGCGCTTTATGAGCAACTGACGTCTTGGGTCAGGCAGCACTACCGCGATCACCTTTCACCTGATGATCTTGGTGATCCGGATCTTGTCGATGAGACGCAGTGCGCGCTTGACGCACTATGCGCCATTCTACCGCTTGGAAGCGACTTCTACGCTTTCCAACGCGCCTGAGCGCTATTTCCTGAGCGCTATTTCCTGAGGCCGATTGCGGCAAGCCGCTCGGCGAGGAATTGGCCGGCGGTGATTGGCTCGAACTCTGGGCCAGCGCCGCGGCAGCTGTCGAGGCAGGCAAGCGAGGCATCATTTCGCGGATGCATGAAGAACGGCATTGAGTAGCGGCTGGTGTTGACCGCGCCCGGGTTGACCACGCGGTGGGTCGTCGCTGGGATGACGCCATTTGTCAGGCGCGCAAGCATATCGCCGGAATCGACGATGAGATTATCTGGCGGCGTCTCTACAGGCAGCCATCGCCCGTCGCGATCGAGAAGTTCAAGTCCGGCGCCTTGTGCAGCCACGAGGATGGTCAGAAAATTGATATCTTCATGAGCCGCCGCACGCATAGACCCCGGCGCCACGCCGCCTGGAACCGGCGGGTAGTGTAACAACCGCAGAAGGGAAGGCCCCCCCGTCAGGATCGGGTCGAAATATCCGCGCGGCAGACCCAGTTGCGGGGCGAGCGCTTGCATCAGGGTATATCCGGTCTCATGCAGCGCCTGAAACAGGGCCTCGAATGTCGCCCGGAAATCCTCCGGATCATTGGGCCAAATGTTGGGCGGGCACAGCGGATCGTTCAGCGTATCGACGCCTGGCGGACCAATCTGCCAAAATTCCTTCAGATCAGGAAGCCCGCTGTCCTTGGCGTGTTCCGTTCCGAACGGGGTATAGCCGCGCAGGCCGGAGGCATGTCGCATTTTTTCTTCGTGCGGCAATTCGAACAATGCAATGCTGAGCCGATACGCCTTTTGCAGCAAATCACGATCGACCCCATGGTCGGTCAGTATGACGAAGCCGTATTCCTGCAGGCCTTTCATCAGATGGCTGCTGAAGCTATCCTGGGCGGACGGGTCGCCGGAGAGATATTCCGCCATGCTCAGTTCAGGCACGCGCCGCATCGACATCACTGCGCTGCCAAAAGTGCATCTACCTGGGCTCGATAGGGCAACGCCGTTTGCGCGCCAGGCTTTAGCGTCGCGGCCGCGCCCGCGGCGCATGCCAGTTCGAGCGCAGTTTGGACATCGACGTTTTGCGCCAGCGCGACAGTGATCATGGCGACGAAGCAATCTCCTGCGCCGGTGGTGTCAATCGGCGCGACCCTCGGCGGGCGGGCGCGGGCGATTTCCACGCCGTTGCGCGTCATGACCGCTCCCTCGCCGCCAAGGGTTGTAACGATCATGGCCTTAAGCCCATCGAGTCGCCGGCCGTAGAACCTCGCCTCAATCTCATTGACCACGAGCACATCCGCGCGCTTGAGGATCACCTCCGGCAGCTCGCGTGCGGGCGCGAGATTGACGACAAACAAGCCAGGTGCTCCGGCGGCGGCCGCAGCCACGGTCTCGACCGGCGTCTCCAACTGGCAGATCACGGCGTCCGCGCCAGTCAGGCCGACTGCTTTAGGCGACAGCAGACGGTTTGCCCCTGGCGCAACGATGATCTGGTTTGCGCCGTTCTTATCGACGGCAATGAGGGCGACCCCGGTCGGTGCGTCCCGGGTTCTTAGAACGCCGGACAGATCGACCCCGTCGCGCTGCAAGAGCGCCAGCGCCGCCTCGGCGTGCGCATCGGTTCCCACACAGGCGATGAGGCGCACGTCTGCGCCAAGCCGGCGCGCCGCCAGCGCTTGATTCGCACCCTTTCCACCTGGGTGTTCGGCGAGCGTGGCGTCAGTGATGGTCTCCCCAGGCGCCGGCAGGCGCGCGCCCGTCGCGACGATATCCAGGTTGACGGAGCCGACAACAGTAATCCGGGGTGTCGAGGTCACAGCCGCGCCAATCGATCGGTTAAAAGAGAGAATACGTCCTCGGGCCGGGCAGTGACGGCCCAGGCGACGTTCCCGCGCGCGCCTTGCGCCAGCCGGAACTCCACATTTGTGTGTCCAAGGCTATGCCCATCCGACAATTCAACCGTGAGCGCGCAGTCGCGCAGATCGAATAGGCGAGGGTTGATCGCATAGGCGACGGGACAGGGATCGTGAAGCGGCGCCCCGGTCGCCACGGAGCTATGATGCTCGACGCGACTTGCGAAGGCCATCATCGCCGCCACCGTTTCTGCAACCCGACCGCCGATCGCACGGATGGTGGCGATGCGATCAGGTGTGCAGCGCACCTGATGGGTAGCATCAAGGCCGAAGGCGATGATCGGGACGCCAAATGAAAAGACAACGTGGGCGGCATGAGGATCTGCATAAATGTTGTATTCCGCCGATGCTGTAATGTTTCCGCCTTCGCGGCGCGCGCCGCCCATCACCAGAATGCGTCGCACCCGGCTCATGATGTGAGGCGCCAGCAGCATCGCCAGCGCAATGTTCGTGAACGGACCTGTGATGATTAGGTCGAGGGTATGAGGGGCGGCGGCGCCAACCAGCCGGACGATCGCCTCAACTGCATGGCCCTGACCCAAGCCATGGCAGGGATCCGGCAAGGTTACGTCGCCAAGACCTTCGGGGCCGTGGAACTCATCCGCCAGCACGGGTGTGCGCACCATCGGGCGCACGCAGCCCGCATACACCGGGACATCGCGCCGCCCCGCCATCTCGGCAAAGATCTGCGCGTTGCGGGTCGTATGCGAAAGCCCGACATTGCCGGCCACCGTTGTGATCGCTTGCACGTCGAGGTCTTCGGGACTGGACAGCGCCAACAGCAGAGCGATCGCATCATCGATCCCGGGATCGCAATCGATCAGAACGGGCGTAGGATGGGCTTTAGACATTGCCGTGATCCGTTGCTGATCCAAACCGCATCACCGTAGGGCTTGGCGTGCGCAGCTGTCGAGCAGATCCTGAGGGCGGCTGGGCCGGCCGGGCCTGGCGCCGGGGGGCGATCTCGCATCCGATCTTGCATCCAATCTTGCATCCAATCTTGCGCCCGAGGCAGCTATCGTGAGGTTCCAGCGCGCCCGCCTTCCTCGTGGTCGCCAGACGCCGCCCAGGCCAAGCGCAGCGCGCGGTTCCAGCCTCAGTCACCCGATTTCACGTGGGTCGACACCAAGCCGAGCGGCGCCGCTGTTGTCCGCTTGGCGACTTTCATCACAATCCGGGACTGGACGTCCTGGACCAGCCCCACGGCTAGAAGTTTGTCCCGCAGAAAATCATCATAGGCGTGCATGTCTGTGGTCAGCACGCGCAGCATGTAGTCAACCGCGCCCGTCACCGTGACGCAATCAACCACTTCGGGCCACTTGCTGACGGCTGTCTCAAAGGCGGCCAGATTGTCGCGCGTAGGCATTTGCAGCTTCACCGACAAAATTGCCTCAAAGCGCAGACCAAGTGCGTCGCGGTCCAAAAGCGTGACCCGACGCGTGATCACTCCGGTATCTTCCAGTCGCTTGATGCGGCGCCAGCATGGGGACGATGACAGTCCGACCTTGTCGGCGATTTCCGCCACCGACAGGCTTGCATCCGTCTGCAGGAGGTCAAGTATACGCGCATCGATCTGATCCAGGTCAGGGGACAAAGATTCCTCCCTTTTGGCCTTTTCGCTGGTCGCTTCCTCCCCAATACTCCTTTTTGCCCCAAGAAAGGCAAACACTTTCACTAAAGACTAGCAATAATTTGGTTCTTCAAGTGTCCTCAGGGGCAGTTGGCTGGGCGAACGCGCAAGATAAGGGCGGGTGGCCATATGAAGCACCAAGAAGTCACGCTGGATGACAAATATGTTCTTGAAAGCGGTCAAGTGTTCCTGACCGGTATTCAGGCCTTGGTGCGTTTGCCGCTGGACCAGAAGAGATCGGACCGCCGCGCCGGTCTGAACACTGCCGGCTTCATTTCGGGGTACCGCGGCTCGCCACTGGGAGGGTACGATCAGCAGCTTGAGCGCGCCCGCAAGCTTCTTGACGCGCATGATGTGAAGTTTTGGCAGGGGCTCAACGAAGATCTCGGGGCGACCGCCGTCTGGGGCTCTCAACAGGTAGGCTTGTTTCCCGGCGCGCGCTACGACGGCGTCTTCGGCATCTGGTACGGCAAGGCGCCTGGCGTGGACCGCACCGGGGACGTCTTTAAGCATGCCAATTTCGCCGGTGTCTCACAGCGCGGCGGCGTTCTGGCTTTGGCAGGCGACGATCACGCCTGCAAGAGCTCCACTCTGCCGTCGCAGTCCGAATTCGCCTTCCAGGACGCTGAGATACCCGTGCTCAACCCGAGCAGTGTCCAGGAGGTCCTTGATTTCGGCCTCTACGGCCTTGCGATGTCGCGGTTCACCGGCGCCTGGACGGCGATGATCGCGCTCGCCGACACCATGGATTCGGGGGCTGTGGTGCGTGTCGATGCGCAGCGCTTGGCGATCGTGACGCCGGATCTGCCTGCGCCCGGCGCGGGCCTGCATCTGCGCCGCGGCGACACGCCGCTGGCGAAAGAGGCTCGGTTGAGAGCCCTCAAGCTACCGGCGGCGCAGAGCTTTGTGCGCGCCAATGGTCTTGACCGGGTGGTGCTTGCGTCGGCAAAGCCGCGCCTCGGCGTTGTCGCGACGGGACAGGCGGTGCGCGACGTATTCGAGGCGCTTGAGGCGATCGGCCTTACGCCGTCGCATGCGGCTGAGCTTGGCCTGACCGTTTACAAGGTCGCCATGCCATGGCCGCTTGAGCCCACCGGGATCCGTGCGTGGGCGCGCGGGCTGGAGAGGGTCCTGGTGGTTGAGCACAAACGCGCGCTCATTGAAACGCAGTTGCGCGACCTCCTCTATGATCTGCCGTCTCAGGATCGCCCGCGCATCGTTGGAAAGCGTGACGAGGAGGCGCGCCCGCTTCTGCCGGATGTCAGCGCGATCGCAATTCCGGATATCGCCGGGGCGATTTATGACCGGCTTGCGCACAATTCCTTCGATGACAGCCGGGCTGCGGCCTATTTTCTGCGCGTCGGTCGGGCCAGAACGAACGCCTCACAGCTCGCGACTGATGCGCACCGCCGTCCGCACTATTGCAGCGGATGTCCCCATAACACATCCACTGTTGTGCCTGACGGCTCGCGGGCACTGGCCGGCATTGGTTGCCACTACATGGCGACCTTCATGCCGGAGCGTCACACGGACATGACCTCGCAGATGGGGGGCGAAGGAGCCGGATGGATCGGACAGGCGCCGTTCACGGATGAAAAGCACGTTTTCGTGAATCTCGGCGATGGGACCTACTCGCACTCCGGGTCTCTGGCGATCCGGGCAGCGCTCACAGCCGGCGTCAACATCACCTATAAGATCCTATACAACGACGCTGTGGCGATGACGGGCGGTCAACCTGTTGAGAGCGGTCAGACCGTGCCCCAGCTGGTTCGCCAGCTGCAGGGAGAGGGTGTGCGCCGCGTCGTGGTGGTGGCCGATGACCTTGGCCGATATGTCGAGCACGGGGATCTCGGCGCTGTTGAGATCTACCACAGATCCCGGCTTGCCGAGGTGCAAGAGAAGCTGCGCCAGACCTCAGGCGTGTCCGTCCTGATTTACGATCAGATGTGTGCAGCTGAGAAGCGCCGCCGCATCAAACGGAAACTGATGCCCGCCGGGCCGCAGCGCGCGTTCATCAATTCCGCCGTGTGCGAGGGGTGCGGCGACTGCTCGAAGGCTTCGAACTGTCTGTCCATCGAGCCGCTGGAAACTGAGCTTGGCCGCAAGCGTCAGATCAATCAATCCTCCTGCAATCAGGACCTCTCATGCATCAACGGATTTTGCCCGTCATTTGTCACGGTCGAAGGCGCGGTCAACGCCAGGCGTGCGCACAAGCGTCCGGACTTCGACGCGACGGGCCTGCCAGTGCCGGCGCCACTTTCTCTCGATCGGTGTTGGAACGTTCTCTTCGCAGGCGTCGGCGGCTCTGGGGTCACCACGACCGCTGCGATCATCGCCATGGCGGCGCATATTGACGCCAAGGCGTCCTCGACACTGGACATGACCGGGCTCGCCCAGAAAGGCGGAGCAGTCTTCAGCCATCTCCGGATTGCGCGCGACCCTCAGGACATCCGCGCCGGGCGTATTCCGCCTGCAGCCTGCGATGTGCTCGTGGGGTGCGATCTGATTGTGGCCGCATCCCCTGATGCCCTCGGCTTGCTCGATCAGGAGCGCACCTGCATCGTCGCCAACACCGATGTTACGCCCACAGCGGAGTTCATTGTCGACAGGGATAAGCGATTTGACGTAGAGGCCATGAGCCGCTCGCTCGCCAAGGCGGGAAGGTCGCTTGAACTGGTCAATGCGGAAGCGCTCGCGGAGGAATATCTCTACGACCAGCTCTATGCCAACATGATCATGGCTGGCTATGCGTGGCAGAAGGGGCTGATCCCGGCGAGCGCGCGCGCAATCTATCGTGCGATCAAGCTCAACGGTGCGGCGGTGCAGGAAAACCTTCTCGCCTTCGACCTTGGAAGGCTTGCTGCGGCCGAACCTGAGAAAATTCGTGCACTGACGCCGCCACGCGTCGTGCGGCCAGAGCCGAGCCTTGATGATATCGTCGCTCACCGAATCAGCTTGCTGACACAGTACCAGAACAGTGCGTATGCGGCCCGCTATCGCGAGGTTGTTTCCAGGGTGCGCGCGGCAGAACAGCAGGCGGGCCTTGGGGACGGGCTGGCGCGCGCAGTCGCCATCAACCTGTCAAAGCTTATGGCATATAAGGACGAGTACGAGGTCGCCAGACTTTACACTGACGCCGCTTTTGAGAAGGCTCTGGCGGCGACCTTTGCTCCAGACCCATCGGGCCCTGGCAGGATGAGGGTTTCTTATCATCTGGCGCCGCCGCTGATTGCACCGAAGGACAAAGCCACCGGGTTGGCGCGCAAAATCAGGTTCGGGCCCTGGCTGAAAGTCGTGTTCCACCTGCTCGCCCGTCTGAAGGGACTGCGGGGAGGGCGCTTTGATGTGTTCGGGTATTCGCAGGAACGCCGCATGGAGCGAGCCCTTATTGAGCGCTATGTTGAGATGACGGAAAAGCTCGTGGCGGGCCTGTCGCCGGGTCGCCATGCGATGGCGATCGCCTTGGCGCAGACGCCCCAGGAGATCCGTGGCTTTGGGCATGTGAAGCAGGCGAGCGTGGAGGCTGCGGGCGTGCGCGACGCGCGCTTGTGGGAGGCATGGGAGAAGGCGTCTCTGTCGCCTGCGCCACAAGCTGGCGCGCCCTGAGCGCTGTCAGTCAACCGAGTGCAGCTCTTGACCGTGGCGCCATCACGCCGCCAAACCTTGGCTGGCGCAACCGGCGCGTCAGTGCGTCTCAAACGTCCAGGCGCAACAGAGGAGGCGTAAACAATGAACGGTGCTGAAGCGCTTGTGCAGACGCTTGCTGGATGCGGGGTGACCCATTGTTTCGCCAATCCTGGCACGTCGGAGATGCATTTGGTCACGGCGCTCGACCGCGAGCCACGAATCCGGTCGACTTTGTGCCTGTTCGAAGGGGTTGCGACCGGCGCGGCGGACGGGTTTGCCCGGATGAGCGGCAAGCCCGCAATGACGCTGTTGCACCTTGGGCCAGGATATCTCAACGGGGGCGCCAACATCCACAATGCCCGGCGCGCATTTTCGCCCATGATCAATGTCATTGGCGATCATGCGACCTATCATCGGGCGCATGATGCACCCCTCTCATCGGATATCGCCGCGTTGGTGCGTCCGAATTCGCTCTGGGTAGGCAGCGCGGATCAAGCCTCGGACGCTGGCGCATTCGCCGCCGAGGCATATGGCGCGTCGCTTTCTCCGCCTGGCGGGCCAGTGTCGCTGATCCTGCCGGCCGACACGGCGTGGCTGGACGGGGGGCGCATTGCTCAGCCGATCGCACCCGCGCCGCTGCGCTGCGTGTCGCCTGAGCGCGTCAGGGCGGCGGCTGCGAAGATCCGTAGCGTGAAAAAGCCGCTACTGCTAGCGGGCCATAGTCTGCTCAATGCAGCCGGACTTGCGGTTCTTGCACGCCTTCAGGCGGCTGGTGTCCGGGTGATGCACGACACTTTCGTGGCGCGCCAAGCGCGCGGAGCAGGTCGGTTTGCGCCTGCACGCATGCAGTATTTCGCAGAAGCCGCGGTCAGCGACATGGCGGGCGTCGACCTGATGGTGCTGGCCGGCGGCGTTGAGCCTGTCGCGTTTTTCGCCTATCCGAATCGCGCGAGCGTGCTGACGCCTGAGACGGCATTGGTGATCACTCTGGCGCATCGCGGTGAAGATGCGCTTGCGGGTGTCGAAATGCTGGCCGATGAGCTGGGCGCGCCGGCCTCTGGTCCTGCGGCGGCATTTGAGATGCCGGATGCAGCCCCGGCCGGGGCGCTGACGCCAGCCTCGATCGGCGTGTCCATTGCGCGCCATCTTCCCGAGGAGGCGATTGTGTCCGACGACGGGGTGACCGCCAGCATTGGCGCCTGGCTGCCGACGCAGACGGCGCGCCCGCATGACTGGCTCTATTTGACAGGCGGTGCAATCGGGCAGGGGTTGCCGCTCGCCGTTGGCGCGGCTTCAGCCTGCACAGACAGAAAGGTGATCTGCCTGTCGGGAGACGGGGCCGGCATGTACACGGTGCAGGCGCTGTGGACCATGGCGCGCGCACATCTGCCCGTGGTCACCATCGTGTTCCGCAATGACAGCTACCGAATCCTCAACATCGAGATGCACCGCACCGGCGCCGGCAACCCAGGACCGGCAGCGAGCGCGATGCTGAGCCTTGGCGACCCATCTATTGATTGGGTGAAATTGGCTCAAGCGCAGGGCGTCGAGGGCGTGCGCGCAACGACGGCAGAGGCCTTCGACAGCGTTTTCGCCCGCGCTGTCGCCGCCAACCATCCCATCCTGATCGAAGCTGTGGTGGCGCAGTAGTGGCGCAAGGCTTATGCGCATCGCCGGCAGTGATGCGGGCATGGTCATGGCGCTGGCCTACAGTCGGCGAAACAGCGCTCGCCAAGGAGGTGTTCGGCACGCGGCTCTGCATCAAGCGGCTGAGGCTGATCCAGCTCGGCGGCATGGTGCGCGCCGCCTTCGTGTTAGACGCACGCACAATGGTCTTTCACGGCGGATGGCCCGCGCCGTGCGATTTCGCCCACGCCGGCATGCAATCCCAGGGGCTCCTCATTCATGAGCTCACACACGTCATGCAGGCTCAGGCGGGGGTTTTTCTGCCGCTTGCAAAACTCGGCGCACTTGGGCGCGCCGCCTATCGCTATGAGATCAAGCCGGGGCGACCGTTCAGCACTTACGGGCTGGAACAGCAGGCAGAAATCGTCCGTCATGCCTTCTTGCTGGGCCGCGGTTGGCGGGACGCTTCGATGCCTGCCGCCGCTGTCCTTCAGGACTATCGCGCCATGGGCGCGCCTGGCGTCGCGTGAGGGCGTTGCGTGAGGGTGAACCGGAGGCCAGACGCATCTCGCCAGTGGCGTGGGCGGCCTCAGCAACGTCCGAACCGGCGCGCCGACGCGCGCGCCTGTGCGCGGTCCCGGCGGCGTTTCTTCGCTTGCCGCGGGGGCGGGCGGCTCCCATCTTGGCTGCAGTGAGGAAACCTAATGTCCGAACGGATCGTCATCGCGGGGGCGGGGATTGCAGGTCTGGCTGCAGCTATGGCCCTTGCCCGGTCAGACCGGGAGATCCTGATCCTGGACCGCGACGGCGCCCTGCCTTCAGGAGACGCCGATGAGGTCTTTCTGAACTGGACACGGCGAGGGGCAACCCAGGTGCGCCACAGCCACGTTTTCCTGGGTCGGCTTGTGCGTCTCCTGCGTCAGCGTCACCCGACGCTGTGGAGCGCGCTCATGAGCGCTGGTGCGCGGGAGTTCTGCTTTGGCGATGCGCTGCCCTTGGCGCTGCGCGATCGTTACCGCCGTGCGGAGGGTGATGAGGATTTCTCCATCTTGTTCAGCCGGCGCACGACCCTTGAGTCGGTCATGCGCGGCTATGTCGCCGGACTTGCTGGCGTTCGCTTCGTGCCAGACGCTTTCATTCGGGGGCTTTCAATCACCCAGAACGCTGGGCGTCGCACGGCGGAGATGCTCGCCGTCGACGTCGATGGCGCCCCCCAGACCATCGGTTTTGACAGCCTGGTGGATGCAACGGGTCGCGGCGGGCCGTTCTGCGGCTTTCTGAGCGCCGCGGGCATCGATGTTCCGGAGGACGCCAGTCCTGCCGGAATTATCTATTTCACACGCCACTATCGATTTCATCCGGAAGCGGATGAGCCGACCCGCGATCTTGCGCCGCGCGCCGGCGACCTAGGGTACATCAAGTATGGCGTCTTCCCGGCTGACAATCGCTGCTTTTCCATCACTCTGGCCTGTCCTGAGATTGAATATGATCTTCGCGTGGCCCTGCCGCGCGGGGATGCATTCGATCGCATCTGCGCTTTGCTGCCCGGCTGTGCGCCCTGGACTGATCCGGCCCGGGCGGCGCCGGTCAGCAAGGTCTATGCAATGGGCAATCTCAAGAATGCGTGGCGGCGCTTCGTGAAGGACGGCGAGCCCGTTGTCGCCAACTATTATCCTGTCGGCGACGTCGCAGTCCGAACCAATCCTCTGTACGGGCGCGGATGCTCGACAGCGTTCATCCAGGCTTTCGCTCTCGCGGACGCGTTTGCAACCTCACGCGACCCGGCTGTGCGCATGCGCGCGCTCGACGTCGCTGTTGCACGCGAGTTGCGCCCCTTCTTTGACGCGATGGTGCGCCAGGACGTGGCGGCAGTCCGCCGGGCCCGCCACGAACAGAACCCCGCCTACCGTCCGCGGCTGAAGGCGCGCATCATGCGCAGCTTCGTAACTGATGGAATCGAACCTGCAACGCGTGGAGACCTCGTCGTGCTGCGTGCGCTGATGCGACCCTTTCACATGCATGAGCACCCGGCTGCCTGGACGAAGCGTTTGTCAATTATGGCGCGGGTTGTCTGGATGTGGATGCTGCCAAGAACGATGAAGCGCGCTTTCTATCCCCCGTCGCTCGGGCCGAGCCGTGCGAGTCTGCTTGCGGCGGTCGTCTCTCAAGCTGACGCTGCCGGCGCTGCTGACGCCCCGCGTGCGGCATAAAGCCGGTCTGAGACCTCTTTGCGCAGACGTTCAACCATTGTCTGGTTGTGCACCTCATATCCTGCGCCCCCGCCGCCCGGCAGGAATTCGTCGTCTGCCACGGGCAGGTTGATCACATGCGCGCCATCCGTGATGAGGCTGACCGAGCGGCGACTGCGCAGTCGGATCTCGGCGCCGTTGATGACCGCTTGAAGCGCTTGGCGCAGCGCTCGCCGGCCACGCCGGGACGCCCCGGCGAGGCGGGCGAGCAGGGTCTCGGCCTGGGGCTCGTGAATGAGTGCGGGACCGCGCCGGGTCTGCACAGCTGAGAGATGACGCAATTCCAGGACGCTAATGACATCCTGGACGATATGCGCCGTGCGAAGATCATAGACAGCCTCTCGCACCACCGCTGAGGTCTCAGTGCACAATATGATGCTGAGATGGATCGGACTTGCTCGGGTGACGCCGTCCTGACCTTCGCAGATGTGGATGTCCGCCGGACTGGCGACGCCGAAGGCAACTGGGCCGACCAACACGATGGGGCTACCCGCGTCGATGTGCTCACCGGCGGGCAGATGCGACTGTTGCAGCGTGTCGGCGGCGTGGCGCGCAATATCTTCGCCGACCAGTTGATCGAATGTCTGGTCCGACAGGCGCGGCGCGTTTGCAAGCCAGCGCCGCGTCATCCAGCCGCACAGGCCAAAGCCGCCCAGCAAACCAACAACCGCCAGGGTCACCGAGACGACTGCTCCAGCGCGCCAAGCCAGCACCAGTGCGATCATGCTGATGAGACTGAGCACCGCGCCGGCCAGCGCCAAACGGCCATGCCAAGGATCTTTGTAGAGCCGGAAATACGCCTGAAGCTTGCGCAACCGCTTGCCATTCGCCGCCCGTGAGCCAGTCCCCGCCACGCTTCCCCCTCCACAAGATGATGTGTTCTAAATCATGCGCCGGGTCTCGTCAGCCGCCTGCGTCCGACAACCCGATGGCGCGCCGGGTCGCCTCAAGGACGGCTTCGACGCAGCAGGCGTTGAGGAAGTGATCGCCGCCCCGAACGCCGATGAACGTCGCGTTGGGCCCGGCCAACTCAGCCAGCTGCTGTCCGGCTGCGTAGGGCACGAAGGTATCTGCATCGCCATGAAGAACCACGATCGGGATCTCAAGACCTTGGAGCGCCAGCTTGGCTGCAGGCAGTTGCGGCGCCTGCGCGCGCAGTTCGGCGAGGCTGTTTTTCAGATCGCGTGGCAGCAATGGGCCGGCAACCAATCCTGCCATATCGAGGCGGCGGATCGTCGCGCCGCGATCACCGAAGAAAGCTGACACCAGCACGAGCGCACGCACCCGGTCGGGATGCTTGCGCGCCATGAGCGCCGCAATGGGGCCGCCATAGGATTGGCCGATCAAGACGATTTTTTGGTCTGGGCGTTGCGTTTGAAGGAACACGGACAGCGCGTCGGCCTGGGCGGTGATGTCGGTCACTGCTGTCCGTGGCTCGCTGGCCGCGAAGCCGGGGCGATCCGGCGCGAGGATCGTCATGTCTTGCGGCGTCGCGGCAAGCAAGGGCGCCCAGTATTGCGACCAGGACGGCGTGCCGGTGATGACGACCGCTTTCCAGGGCGCGTGGTGGTCGCCGGCCTCCAGGGCTGAAATCCGCCAGCGCGCAGTTCCCCCGGATATCTCGCTGATCCGGGTCATCACCCCATTTGGGTAATCTCTTTCGGTCGGAAATCGCTTTTGTGCGGTTGCACACGCGCTTGCCAGCACACAGGCCAGACCAACAGCCAAGACAAAGCGGAGCCGGCGCGCCGGAACGTCAGGTCTTTGCGCCGCGTGTCCCATTGTGTCTGGCATTCTCCCGGTGTGCATGAACGAGGTCCGCCCATGAGGTCGCCCGACCACTTACTTCTGCGCCCGAGCGTGCGACGCGCAGACGCCGGCGTTTCGTTACGCGCGTCCTGATTGCGTCGAATAGCGCGCCAGGTCGATCCCCAGTTTCGCGATCTGCGCTGGCCACTTGGTGTCGAGGTCAAAGCCGAACACGGTCTCTGGGTCCGCCTCTGCGACGAACCAAGCGTGGTCTTTCAATTCCTGTTCGAGTTGTCCCCCGCTCCAGCCTGCATAGCCGAGCGCCAGAGTCGCCCGCAGCGGCGGTTGAATGGAGGCGATGGCGGCCAGCACGTCCTTGGTCGCCGTCAGGCTGACGCCGTCGGCGATGCGGTGGGTCGCGTCCTTGGCGAAGTAATCATCTGAGTGCAAGACAAACCCGCGCTCCTTTTCGACAGGTCCGCCCCGCAGGATCGGGAGCCTTGGCGCACGGATGGCGTTCTCCACGCCCAGCTGGTCCAGCAGATCAGGAAGCACGAGCCCTTTGACCGTCTTGTTGACCACCAATCCCATCGCGTGCTGCCGGTCGTGCGCGCACATGTAGACCACGCTCTTTTCAAAGCGTGTGTCGCCGAGCCTCGGCGCGGCGATGAGCAAGCGGCCGGACAAACCATGGCGCATGACCGCGGCCTCCTTCGCGGTGGACACCTCACGGTTTTATCGTCTGCCGGCCCGGGGCTCTTGGCAAGCAACTTTGCTGCACTGCGCGCGACAACGCGCTCCTGCAGCGCCAGCGATCGTCTGGCTGGCCTGCCAAAGCGTGCTTTCGACAATTCTCCCGTCCGCGATCACCCGGCTCGGCCTGACGGAGCGCCGTCGGGCGGCGTCGCATCTCGGCCGCCGGGCCGTCGTGGTTGACGCTGCGCCGGGTTGGGCAGTCTGTCTGGTCGTCTGTCTGGTCACGTGTTCTGTGCGGACGAGAAGCCTGTCTGGGGGGGCAGGGTTAGCGGGACAAAATAGGGTTAGCGCACGAGAATTGTCTGGGTTTCTGTGCGGCCATCGCTGGCGCGCGCGCCGTTTGTTCCCTTTTCGCAACCAAAACCCTACCGACGTCGTATGCCTCTGCGCCGGTCGCGGCGCGCTGCGGCGCGCGTGCCGAGCAAGCCCAGCGGCGACAAATTGTGCTTATGTTCTGCGTCCGCACAGGTGCGCAGTTTGCGCGAAGCGTCGTATACTAAGCGTGGAACATCCCCGGCCGCTATCAGTCCGGCTGCATGGAGCGAACGATCATGGGCATCGGTCTGCGTGAGATATTGGTGATCCTTCTGATCATCGTCCTGGTGTTCGGGGCCAAACGCATCCCTCAAATTATGGGCGATTTCGCCAAAGGCATCAGAAGTTTCAGGCAGGGCATGTCGGAAGAGTCCGACACCAAGGCCAGCGACGCCAAAGCTCAGGACGAGCCCCGCAAGTTGCCGGACCACAGCGGCGCAACCGCTGAAGCAGCCGCTCGCCGCGAGCGCACGGACGCCTGATTGCGCGCAAGCAGCCAGGAGCGCGGCGATGGATTTCGTACCCGGGGTCGGTTTTTGGGAGATCATCCTGATTGCAACGATCGCGTTCCTTGTGGTCGGGCCCAAAGACTTGCCGCTGATGATGCGCAAGGCAGGCCGTCTGTTGGCCAAAGTGCGGGCTATGGCGTCGGATTTCCGGGCGAGTTTCGACGAAATGGCCCGGCAGGCTGAGTTGGAGGAGCTGCGGCGTGAAGTCGACGCACTGCGCCAGGAAGCCCAGCGCCCGATAATCCCGCCCTATAGCGATCCGAGCCGGTCCTTCCAGGCGAGAGAGGGCGTTCCATCGGCGGATCAAGGCGTCGCCGACGCGGCGTGCGTCACCATGCCGGAAGAGCCGGCCGCCGAGCCCCAGCCAGGGCGGCGCGACGGTCTTGAACAGCCTCGCCCGGCTCAGGAAACCGCTGTGCGTCCGTGACTGAACACAAGCCTCTTGATCCTGATGAAGCAGTGATGGAGCAGTCTCGCGCGCCGCTGCTCGACCATCTCTTGGAATTGCGCACCCGCTTGCTGTGGTGCGTCGTGGCTCTGCTGGCGTCGTTTCTCATCTGCATGGTGGTCGCCAAGCAGATTTTCGGCTTCCTGCTCGCACCGTATCAGGTTGCGGCCGAACGCGTCCTCGGGGCTGAGGCGGCGCAGAATCTCCAGGCGAATTTTTTCGCGCCTCTGGAATACTTTATCGCGCAAATGAAGGTCGCGATGTTTGGCGGCATAGCTCTGGCGTTTCCGGTCATCGCCTGGCAGCTTTATCAGTTCATCGCGCCAGGACTGTACAAGCGAGAGAAGGCGGCGGTGATCCCTTTCCTGCTCGCCGGTCCGGTTTTGTTCCTGCTCGGCTCGGCATTAGTATATTATATCGTAATGCCGCTTTTGATGCAGTTCTCGCTCAGCCAACAGGACGTCTCAGGGCCAGTCAAAATCGCACTTCAACTGCGCGTTTCAGATTATCTGTCCCTCACAACCACTTTGATGCTTGCGTTCGGGCTGGCCTTTCAGATGCCCATAGTCCTGACCCTCATGGGCCGGGCTGGCATCATCAAGGCGAAAATGCTGCGCAGCTTTCGCCGCTATGCGATTGTCCTGATCTTCATCGTCGCAGCAATCGCGACGCCCCCGGACGTGATCAGTCAGACCGCTCTGGCTCTGCCGTTGCTGCTGCTCTACGAATTGTCGATTTTTGCTGTCGCCGCGGCCGAGAGGCAGGCAGCCCGTGATGAGGCGCCCCAGGGCTAGAAGCCCCTTTGGGGGAGCCGTCTGATGGTGACAGGCCAGCAGGTCGCCCCGAGGGTCTCGCCCCAGGGGTCACGCGTCGATTCACCCTGGCCTGATACGCTTTTTTTTTGGTGCTGCCCGGTGCAGCAGGTCTTGCCAAGTCTGCGATGGGGCGACAGGCAGGATAAACGCGCCTTCGCCTTTGGACGCTTCAGGCCGTGCGCTCGCCGGCGCCGAACCGCGTAAAGCGATGCAAGGCGCCTGTCCAAAATCCCCGCCAGACCCAATCTGGTCGGACGTGGCTTGAATGGCTCCCGCAATTTTGCCCGATCGCGGAGCGCTTCGAACGGGAGGCTGCAAACTCCCTCGCCTGCGTCAAACTCGCTTCGGCAAGATTTGACTGCGGTTCCATGGGTCAGTGACCTTAAGACGGGCGGGGGGCGACGGGATGCTGCAGGCGTCTTTGCACAGCGCTGGTTTGCAAGGTGATGTTGCGGCGGGGGCAAGGCCACGGCTTGGCGGAGCCCACCTCCGGTGCAAGACTTTGGCGCAGATCCCCAGGGGCGCAGATCCCCAGGGGCGCAGATCCCCAGGGGCGCAGATCCCCAGCGGCGCAGATCCCCAGTGGCGCAGATCCCCAGTGGCGCATGCCCCGACGGACAGTTTGGCGCACATCTTGGCGCAAGCGTCTTGCTGGAAACTTTGGCGCAAGGCTTGCTCCTCGGTTCGCAACCCTGCTTGGAGCTGACCAATGATTGTTTCATGGCGATACGTTCTTGCCGGCGCCGCGTTATGCGCGGGCGTTGCGCTCACAAACGCTCCCGCTGAGGCACAGTGCTGTGCGCCGCCGCCTCCAAGCGCCTGCTGCTCAGGGCCTTCGGGACCCAAGGTCTTCGTGCCGGGCGTCAGGATCGGCGGCCCGCATATTTCGGTCGGCGGATCACACTTCCAGGGCGGCGACATCTCCGTGACGACCAATATCGCGGTCTCCAACAGTGTGCAGGCGAGTGCTTTCGCCAGCGCCGCGGCAAGCCAGCAGACTTTTATAGGCGGCGGCGGCGGCTTGTATGCGCCGAGCCCGATGACACCGGGTTTTATCGACAGCTTGAATGTGATCGGGGGAGAGGCGGAGCGGTCAATCACGCGCACCCGAGAGATTGTGTCCGAGCGCATTATCCAGGCGGTGTGCATTGATGATCGCAACATGCCGCATCCCGCATCCCGCGTGAGCCCTGATGATGCGGCGCCTGCGACATTCCGAGGCGAACTCTTCCGGTGCATGGCCGGCACTGCAATGCAGGTGACCCTGGGACGCCTGGAGAATGGCAAGGCCACCTTTGACGGGGGCGAGACGCTCAGCTGCGCGAAGGGCGAAGCGCTTGTGCACGAGGACGGCCGGCTGATGTGTCGGACACAGCGTCAGGAAGCCTCCTGCAACGAACGCTCGCTGTTGCGCCGTTACGGCCCCGGTCTGAAGCGCATCACCATGCGCAGTGTCGAAACCTATGAAGAGAAAGTTCAGGAACGCGCGACGTTGCGCAATATGACAATCGACGGCGGAGTCGGGCAGGGGGTGTTCTGAGGGGCGGTGCTCTCAGGCAGCGCTTTGAGGCAACGCTCCCAGGCGTCGTACGCCGTCGCTGAGTGAGGCGTGGATCCGCGATCGGGCTGGGGACAACCTCGGTTGCTTCGCTTTGTCAATTGGCCGGGCGGCGTCTGCGGCCCGGCCCGCAGGCCTCGTGAGCGTGGGCGCGGTTCGGCCTCTGGAAGTGGTCGAAATGTCCCCCTCCTCCGTCGCGCGGCCAGTCGGGCCCATCACCCGGGCCCCGGCGACGACCATTGCCCAGGGTGGGCGCACTGGGGTCGGCGCCTCGCGCGCGCGCCAGCGGTTTGGTAAGTCCATCTGCACACTCAGTCCGGGAGCTTGGATGATGGACGCGAATAAGATTATCGGCGCGCTGCAGTCTGATCCGAAGCTGGCGCTGGAGCTTATGCGGGCGCAAGGCGGCGCGATCCTTGAAAGAATCAAGACGGATCCGGCTGCCCGAAACATGGCGATCGGCCTGGGACTCGGGGCTGTCGGCGGCGTGCTCGCAGGCCAGGCAGGGGCGCGCTTTCTTGGCGGCGTCGTCAAAGTCGGCGCTGTCGCCGCCCTGGGAGGGCTCGCCTGGCATGCCTGGAAGTCGCACGAGGCCAGACAAGGGCGGGGTGAGGCGCCGTCACACGAGGGGCCCTATGATGCACCGCCCGCGGGCTTTCTGCCGCAGCCCGATGATCCAGAGTTGGGAAAAGCGATCTTGCGCGCGATGATCGCCGCCGCGAAAGCCGACGGGAACATCGACAGCGAGGAAAAGCGCCGGCTGTTTGACCGGCTCGGCCAGATCGACCTTGGCGAGGACGAACAGAGCTTCCTGTTTGATGAGTTGACGAAGCCGCTCGACATCGACGCAGTCGCGGCGAGCGCGCGCACCCCAGAGGCGGCCGCTCAGATCTATGCCGCCTCGCTGGTCGCCATAGATCCCGACCTGCCGGCCGAGAAAGACTATCTGATCGCGCTGGCAGGCAAACTCAAGCTGCCAGCTGGTTTGGTGCAGGAACTGCACGACGCGGCCAAACGTTGACTGTGCGGCGGCCGCCTTGCCGGGAGCGTGTGCGTCAGCTAGACGCGCCCGACCTTTGGATGAGTGTGCATGACAGGCGAACCAGCCTCTTTCCGTCCCAAACCGCGCTTGCCCCGGGGCTTTGAGGACCGTCTCCCAGCCCAGCTCGCGCTGGAAACGCATATCGTGGCGAAGGCTACGGCGACCTACCACACCTGGGGCTTCGAGCCGCTTGAGACGCCGGCTTTCGAGTACGCTGACACGCTCGGTAAGTTTCTGCCTGACCAGGACCGCCCCAATGAGGGTGTCTTCGCCCTGCAGGACGATGACGGCCAGTGGATGAGCCTGCGCTACGATCTCACTGCGCCTCTCGCGCGCTTCGTGGCCGAGCACCGCCAATCGCTGCCGCGGCCATACCGCCGCTACGCGGCCGGTCCGGTCTGGCGAAACGAAAAGCCCGGACCCGGTCGGTTTCGCCAGTTCTGGCAGTGCGACGCCGACAGCGTTGGCGCTCCAGGACCTGCAGCGGATGCTGAAGTCATCGCCATGATGGCCGAGGCTCTTGAGGCGATCGGTCTCGCGCCTGGCGACTATGTCATCAAGCTGTCGGACCGGCGGCTGCTAGACGGTCTTTTGGATACGCTGGGCCTGGCGCACGATGAAGCCGGACGCCGCGCGCGCATCGCAGTGTTGCGCTCCATCGACAAGATTGATCGTCTTGGGGCAGACGGTGTTCGGC
The DNA here is from genome assembly GCA_044375455.1 of Caulobacterales bacterium. Classification (GTDB taxonomy): domain Bacteria; phylum Pseudomonadota; class Alphaproteobacteria; order Caulobacterales; family Aquidulcibacteraceae; genus JBEIHX01. Next base: position 46,717 of record JBILMQ010000001.1, read on the forward strand.
TGCTTCTCACCACGGGGCGCAAGGACGATTCGGGCGACTTCACGCCCGGCGCCTGTCTCGAACCGGCGATGGCGGATCGTGTTCTTGCCTTTGTTGCGGGCGGGGCCGGCATAGACGACCTTGAGCGGCTTGCCGCCGGCAGCGCCGCGGGGACTGCCGGCGCATCTTCGCTGCGTCAGATTGCCGAGATTCTGGCGCGACTGGGCCTGGATGCATCGTCCTGGCGGCTCGACACCAGCGTGGTGCGTGGTTTGGAATACTACACCGGTCCCGTCTTTGAGGCTGAGACAGTCCTCAACGATGTACAGGGGCGGCGTATCTCATTCGGGTCGGTTGCGAGCGGCGGCCGATATGATGGGTTGGTCGCACGCTTCGGGGGCGAAGCTGCGCCTGCGACCGGTTGCTCGATCGGCGTGTCACGGCTTGCTGCGGTTTTGCAGGCAGCCGGCCGCGCGCCTGGCGCCGACGCTGGTCCGGTGGTGGTCTTGGCGCTTCAGGGCGAGCATATGCCTGATTATTTCGCGATGGCGCAGAGCCTGCGCGGCGCAGGATTTCGCGCCGAGGTGTATGTTGGCGGCGCTGGCATGAAGGCGCAAATGAAGTATGCGGACAAACGCGGCGCCGCCGTCGCGGTCATTGTCGGGGAGGATGAGCGCGCCAAGGGAGTCGTCACCGTGAAAAATCTCAGGTTGGGGCAGTATTACGCGGCCCTTGCGGGAGATGCCCGGGACGCGTGGAAGAATGTCCAGGGCCTGATCCAGGTCGAGGCGCCGCGCGACGCGCTCGTGGAGACTGTCAAAGCAGCCATGTCGGCGCGTGCGCCATGAGCGCGGCGTCTGATCTTGCACGCCCGCGCGAAATGCAGGCCGCACGCGCGGTGACTGAGGTTCTTATCGCCCACGGCGGGGAATGGATCGATCCGCCCGTGCTGCAACCGGCTGCGATCTATCTGGAGCTGGCGGGAGAAGACATCCGGTCCCGCCTGTACACTCTGACCGGGCCTGACGGCGCGGAATTGTGCCTGCGCCCTGATTTGACCGCTCCCGCAGCGCGTCACCTGATCGCTCAGGGCGGCGGCGGAGCACGGTTGCTCTACCAGGGTTTGGTCTTTCGCCACCGCGCCGCCGAGGCGGGTGAGGAGGACCAATTCATCCAGATCGGTGCAGAAACATTTGGCGAAAGCGATCGGCCGCAAGCGGATGCTGATGCGCTGGCGCTCGCGCTGGAATGCACTGCAAAGGCTGGCGTTCCTGAGCCAAGCGTCACACTGGGGGATATCGGTCTCTATGGCGTCTTCATCGCCGGCTTGGGGCTTCCGGCGACGCTTGGCGCCCAGCTTACCGCCGCCCTGCCCCATCCCAAGGCTCGTGACCGCCTGCTGGACCGCGCGTCGCATCCAACCCGCCATTCGGGGCTGGCTGATGCGCTTGCCGGCCTTGATGGGCCTGCAGCGCGCGCCGCGCTTGGCGACGTCGCGGGACTGGCCAAGATCCAGCCGATCGGCGTACGCAGTCTGGAGGACATCGCCGCGCGTCTGGTCGCGCGATCGCGCGACGCACAGCCCGTGAGCCCGGCCGTGCGCAGTCTTCTCGACAGATACCTGCGCATCGAAGGGCCGCCGGAACGCGTGCTGGACGCCGTGCAGGCGTTAGCGCTTGAGGCGCGCGTCAATCTAGACGCCGCTCTGGCGGATTGGAGCACACGATTGACGAGCCTGGCCCGATGCGGCGTTGCACCGGGACAGATCACCTTCAAGACATCTTTCGCGCGCGCCTTCGATTACTACGATGGCGTTCTTTTTGAACTCGAAGCCCCCGAACTGGGGTCAGCCGCTGGTCTGGGCGGCGGCGGTCGGTATGACTCACTGCTGCGTCGCTTGTCGCACGGCGCGCTCGACGCTCCCGCGGTGGGATTGATGTTGCGGCCCGCTCGGCTTGCACGCGCAGCGCAGGCGCGCCGATGACCTTGGTTCTTGGCATCCCCTCAAAGGGCCGACTGCAGGAACAGGCCGCCGCCTTCTTCGCCGACAGCGGAGTGCCGATCAGGCAGACCGGTGGGGATCGCGGGTATCGGGGTTGTATCGCCGGCGCACCGGACATTGAGGTGCGTCTGGTCTCCGCCGCCGAGATCGCCACAGGACTTGCATCCGGTGAACTGCATATGGGCGTGACTGGCGAGGACCTCCTGCATGAAACCATTTCCGACATCGCCGCCGTCATCCATCCGACGCGGCGGCTGGGGTTTGGGCACGCTGATCTGGTGGTCGCTGCGCCGCGAAGCTGGTTTGACGTGGACACCATCGAAGACCTCGATGAAGTCGCGGCTGAGTTTCCCAGTCGATACGGACGCGCGCTGAAGGTGGCGACAAAATACATGTCTCTGGCGCGGCGTTTCTTTGCCGGGCGC
>JBILMQ010000267.1:0-4956 GCA_044375455.1 Caulobacterales bacterium
CGGGGATGTCGTTTTCGCCCTGGCGACCGGACGGCGCAGCATCGAGGCTGACCGGGCGCGCCACATCGCCCGCATCGGAGCCCTCGCCGCAGATTGCCTGGCGCGCGCCGTGGCGCGCGGTGTCCACGCCGCCGGACGAGATCACGCTGCCGCACGCGCGGATCCACGCAGCACAGACCCGTGACGCAGCCCGCCAGCGCGTCTATCCTCGCAGCCTCAAATGCCCACACGCCTTAAACCCCTGCTTATCGACAACGTCCTGGACGGGCGAAAGCTGCGCGTGCAGCTGACCGCCGTCGCTCTCGACGGCATCGGCGACGAGAACGCAACGCGCGCCGGAGCGTTGAAGCTTCTGTCTGGGGCTTTGTTCCGTGGTCGCATGATTGCCCAGGAACGCCTGGAAGACGGCGCCTCCGGGCTGGAGACGGCGCGCCTGCTGTCGCAGGTGCAGGACGAAGTGATCGCAGCGCTCTACGACTTCACCACGACGCACGTCTTTCGCTCCCGCAATCCCACAACCGGCGAACGCCTGGCCGTGGCGGCCACCGGGGGCTATGGACGCGCCGCGCTCGCCCCCTCCTCCGACATCGATCTGGTCTTCCTGCGCGCTTATAAGTCCACGCCATGGACCGAGAGCGTCATCGAATATATGCTGTACATGCTGTGGGACATGGGCCTGAAGGTCGGTCACGCGTCACGCACAATCGAGGAGTGTGTTCGTCTCTCCCGGGAGGACCAGACAATCGCCACGGCGCTCCTGGACATGCGTCACATCGTCGGCGATGCGGCGCTGTCGGCAGAGCTGAAACAACGCTATCGCCGCGACGTCGTGCCCGGATCGGAGCGCTCCTACGTCACCATCAAGCTCAAGGAGCGCGACGACCGGCACAAACGCGCCGGGCAATCGCGCTATCTCGTCGAACCCAATATCAAGGAGGGCAAAGGCGGTCTTCGCGACCTGCACTCGCTCGACTGGATCGCCAAGTACATCTACGCCCTGGAGACCAGGGCTGACTATGAAAAGCTCGGCTTTTTCCGACCGGAAGAGCTCGACAGTCTTGGGCGGGCCACCGACTTCTTGTGGAGCGTGCGCTGCCATCTTCACTTCCTGACCGGGCGGGCAGAGGAACGACTGACCTTCGACCTGCAGCCCGAAATGGCGCGCCGGCTCGGCTATCGCGATCGCGCCGAGTCCTCAGGCGTCGAGCGATTCATGAAGCACTATTTCCTGGTCGCACAGGAGGTCGGCGCCCTCACCCGGGTGTTTTGCTCGAAACTGGAAGCCGACGAACAGAAACGGGCGCCGCGCGGACTGACCCGCTTCCTGCCGCGTCGCGACGGCGCAGGCCGGACTCTCATCGCCGAAGATGGCTTCATAATGGACGCCGGGCGCCTGTCGATCGTCGATCCGCGCCTGTTCGAACGCGAGCCGCACCAACAGCTCCGCCTGTTCCAGCTTGCCGACGCCCGCGACCTCGACCTGCACCCTGATGCGCTGACCGCTGTGAGACGCTCGCTGCGCCATGTCACGCCCGCCGTGCGCAAAGATCCCCGCGCCATTGACGCGTTTCTTGAAATTGTCGCATCGCGCAAGAACCCTGCAGGCGCACTCCGGCTGATGAACGAGGCAGGACTGCTCGGCCGGTTCGTCCCTGAATTCGGACGCATCGTGGCGCAGACGCAGTTTAATATGTACCATCACTACACGGTCGACGAGCACACCCTGCGCGGCATCGAGGTGATCTCCGACATCGAGCACGGCCGCCACCGTGAAGACCATCCGCTGGCGACGGAAATCTTTCCGCTGATCCAAAACCGGCGTGCGCTCTACCTCGCGATGTTGCTGCATGACACAGGCAAGGGAAAAGGCGACCAGCAGAGCGAGGGCGGCAAATCGGCGCGCGCAGCCTGCGAGCGTCTCAACCTGCCCCAGGAGGACATCGATCTCGTCGTCTGGCTGGTGTCGCACCATCTCGTGATGAGCGACGTGGCCCAGCGACGGGATCTGTCGGACGCACGCACCATTGCGGCATTCTCGGATCTGGTGGGAACGCCGGAACGCTTGCGGCTGCTGCTCGTCCTGACAGTCGCCGACATCCGCGCAGTCGGCGTCGGCGTTTTCAACGGGTGGAAAGGCGCGCTGCTGCGCGAACTCTACAAGCTCAGCGAAGCAGCCTTCCGCGGCGGGCGCGCCGGCGAAGCAGCGGTTCGCCAGCGTCTGCGCGAGCGCGCCCAGGAAGCTCAGCAACAACTCGCCGAGACAGTCGGCGCTGCCCTCACCCCGTCTGTTCAGGCCTGGCTCGACACCCTGGAGGATGCCTATTGGATCGCCTTTGAGCCGGACGCGCTCGCCTGGCATGTGCACGAACGCGCGAGCGCCGGGGCTGCGCCGATCGTGGCGGCGCGGGTCGTCAGCAAGCGGGCGGCGACCGAAGTGCTGGTGGGCGCACAGGATCGCGAAGGGCTGTTCGCAGCCCTCGTGGGCGCACTGGCTTCAGCCGGAGCAAGCGTCACGGACGCACGTGTCTTTACAACGACGGGCGCGCAGGCGTTCGACGTGTTTTCGATCCAGGATCTGGAGGGGCGCCCCTTCGCTGCTGACGATCCGGGCCGCCTCAAACGGCTGATCGGCCAGATCCAGGCCGCAGCGATCGGCGGCGAGCCAGGCGAGCCGGCGGCGCCTGGCGCGGCGGCGCGGCGCACAGCCGCCTTCGCCATCGAGCCGCTCATCTCGATCGATCCGGATGCGTCAGATGACTGCACCGTTCTGGAAGTGTCCGGCCGCGATCGGCCAGGCTTCCTCAGCGATGTGGCGCGAACGGTCGCAGATTGCGGCATGGCGGTGCACTCAGCCCACATCCAGACCATCGGCGAGCGCGCCGTCGACGCGTTCTATCTGAAGGACCACGACGGAGGTCCAATCACCAACGCACGCCGCCTCGCGCAGTTGAAGGCCCGTCTAGAGGAGACGCTGCGCGCGCACGAACCGGACGGGCCGATGACGTTGGCGCGCCGTCGCCTCGCCCAGGCGCGCGCCTCCGCATTGCGCTGACCCGAACCCTGCCAGGACAAAGCCAGGATCCCCATGTCGCTTGTCAGAAACACTCTCGTGCAGGCCAGCCTCACCTTGGGCAGCCGCGTTTTGGGCTTTGCGCGCGATCTGGCGCTCAATCACCGCTTCGGACAAGGCCCCCTGATGGACGCCTTCACCACGGCGCTGATGTTTCCCAATCTGTTTCGCCGCCTGTTCGCGGAAGGCGCGTTCGCCGCAGCCTTCGTGCCAGTTTACGGCAAAGCGCGGGTGGAGGCAGGAGAGGAAGCAGCCGCGCGCCAGGCAAGCGAAGCCATGACGTTCGTCTGCTTCGCCGTCGCCGGCTTCAGCATCGCAGCCCAGATCGCCATGCCGCTGCTGATGCCGATCCTGCTGTCAGCCTACGCCGAGGACCCCGCGATGATGCGGATCGCCACGCTGCTCACCCAGCTGGCAATGCCCTACCTCGCCTGTATGACGCTCGCCTCACTTCTGTCCGGCGTGCTCAACACCCATAAGAAATTCGCACTCGCAGCCGGTGCGCCGATCCTGCTCAACATCTGCACCCTCGCCACGCTGCTCGCCTTCAGCGAGCCGCGCGCCGCAGTGATCGCAACCGCCGCTGCAGTGTCGCTCGCCGGGGTTCTGCAGGCCGGCCTGCTGTGGTGGGCGGTCGCCAGATTGGGCGTGCGCCTGCGGTTGGGCCTGCCCAAACTGACTGCCACGGTGAAGACGACGCTGGCCCTTGCAGTGCCAGGGGCGCTGTCGGGCGGAGCGTTCCAGCTCAACTCACTGGTCAGCCAGCTGCTGACCGGCGCCGATGAGGGCGCGCGCTCGGTTCTGTATAACGCTGATCGCCTCTATCAGCTGCCGCTGGGCCTCGTCGGCGTCGCCATCGGTCTCGCCCTTGTGCCGCGGCTGACGCGCTTCTACGCGCTCGATGATCAGTCGGCGGCGCGCGAGGCCATGGACAGCGGCATCGGTCTTGCCATGGCGCTGACGATGCCGGCCGCCCTTGCACTGCTGGTGATGCCCTTCTTCATCATTGATGCGACGGTGACGCGCGGCGCCTTTACCAGCGCGGACGCGGCGCGAACTGCTGAGGTGCTGCGCCATTTTGCCTGGGGCGTTCCGGCCTTCGTGTTGGTGAAAGTGCTGACCCCACCCTATTTCGCGCGACAGGATACGAAGTCTCCGATGCGCTTTGCCCTCGCGACAGTGGGCATCAGCACGGTTGCAGGCGCTCTGCTGTTTCTCCTGTTGCCGCGCCTGGGCGTAGACGGCGTGGTCGGCCTCGCCATCGCGACCAGCGCCACTGCATGGATCAATGTGGGTCTGCTCGCGCGCGGCCTTGCACAGCGCGGCGTCTATGTGCTGGGCGCGGCCGTCTGGGGACGGCTCAGCCGCATCGGGCTTGCAAGCCTCGTGATGGCCGGCGCCATCGGGGCTGCCGCCTTCGCCTACCAGACCCACCGGGCAGAGATCGCCGCGATCACCTTCGCCAAGGAGGGCGCAATCCTCGCGGCCGCGCTCGGCGGGATGCTGATCTATGCGCTCGCCGCGCTGCTGCTGCGCGCCGTCCGGCCCGGCGAGCTGCGCAGCGCTCTGCGGCGCGAGGCCGGGGCGCCAGGCGTGCGCGGCGACAGCGAGTTCTGACCGCACACGTCCGCGGGGCATGGACGCCAACCGCTAAGGTCACAACGGCTCACGCAGCCGCGCAGAGCAACGCCCGCCAAGGCCTTGAGGGGCCGGTCTACGCGCAGGCTGCACGTGATCTGCGTTGCGCGCGCCTTGCGCCACGCGCCATCCCGGGACATGCCAGCCATCGGGCATGGTTGACCCACGCTCAGACGACGTGTGCGCACGCCTGCGCGCCAGACCCCACGTCAGCGCCCAGTCCTATAAGAGCGCCCAGTCTTGCGGGA
>JBILMQ010000268.1:0-4926 GCA_044375455.1 Caulobacterales bacterium
GGCCGGCGCGCTGAGTGGCGCTGCGGTGTGCGTCAGCGCCGGCGACGCGGGTAACGCCGAAGCCCGCGCCCACCCCCGCGGCCGCGCCAACCGCAACGCTCGTCAACAATGTGCGCCGATCCATGACCCGCAGCTCCCCCGATGGCTCAGGGGTGACTTAGCGTGGTTTTGCGCGCGCGCCCATGGCTGTAATGGACCTAGGCGCGGAACCGCCCGGAACGCGGGAACCCAGACGGCGCCGGCCGGCCCGCTTGCGCCCGTTTGCCGACCCATTCGCGCCATTCGGGAAACGACCTGTTTCGCCCTGCGGCGTCCACGGTCACCAGACCATGCGCCGCCTGGAAGGAACACACATCAAGCAGGTCGGCGTCCTTGAGGTTTTGCATGCGCACGCCCTTGCCACGGCTCATTTCCGGCAGCTCGGACAGCTCGAAGATCAGCAGTTTGCGGTTGTCGCCGATCACCGCGACGTGATCGCCCTCCACGGGAGCGCAGGCGGCGAGCCGGCACGCGTCATCCAGGTTGACGATCTGCTTGCCCGACCGCTTCTGCGACACCAGCTCGTCGACGCTCGCCACAAACCCATCGCCCTTGGTGGAGGCGAGGATTCGCTTTTCGCCGGCGCGCGCCACGAACATGGCAACGATCTCGTGTTCTTCGCCGAGATCGATGTGCAGGCGGATGGGTTCGCCCTGACCGCGACCGCCCGGAAGCTTGTCGCCCGCCAGCGTGAACACCCGCCCATCGCTTGCAGCGAAAAGAACCCTGTCGGTGGTCTCCGCGAAAATGGCGTGCGCGGCCTCATCGCCTTCTTTGAATTTCAAGCCGGTGATGTCGTCGACATGGCCCTTGAGCGCGCGGATCCAGCCCTTTTGCGACAGCACCACAGTGATCGGCTCGCGGACCACGAAGGCCTCCAGCGGCGCCTCCGATTTGTCAGGCGCCCCACCGATCAAAGAACGACGCTTGAGGGCCGCAGGGGCATCCTTCATGAGGCCGTCACGCGCCTCCTGAAGGCCTTTGCCGACCGCCGCCCACTGGAGGCCCTCCGAAGCGATCAGTTTGTCAAGTTTCGTCTTTTCGCCAGCGAGTTTCTGGTGCTCGCCCTTGATTTCGATCTCCTCCAGCTTGCGCAGGGCGCGCAGGCGCATGTTGAGGATGGCTTCCGCCTGGGCGTCGGTCAGCCCGAAGCGTTTCATCAAAGCCGGCTTCGGCTCGTCTTCCTGGCGGATGATCGCGATCACCTCATCGAGATTGAGATAGGCCTTGAGATACCCTTCAAGGATCTCAAGGCGTTCGACGATCTTGGTGCGGCGATGCTCTGCACGGCGCAGCACCACCTCGCGGCGATGGTCAAGAAAGGCGAGCAGCGCCTCGCGCAGGCTCATCACCCGCGGCCGCCCGCGCCCGTCCAGGACATTGAGGTTCAACGGAAAGCGGGTTTCGAGGTCGGACTGTCTAAAGAGCGATTCCATCAGGGCGTCAGCCTCAACGGTCCGGCTCTTCGGCTCGATGACCACGCGGATGTCCTCGGCCGACTCATCGCGGATATCGCCAAGCCAGGGCGCCTTCTTCTGATCGATCAGATCCGCGATCTGCTCGATCAGTTTGGCCTTCTGAACCTGGAAGGGGATTTCCGTGACAATGATACGCCACATCCCTCTGCCGACATCCTCGACGTGCCACTTGGCGCGAATGCGGAAACCGCCGCGCCCGGTCGCATAGGCCTCGGCAATCGCCTCCTTGCTTTCGACGATGACGCCTCCGGTCGGGAAATCGGGGGCAGGCACGAAGGCGAGCAGGTCGCCGGCCGAGGCGCGCGGATTTTCGATGAGGTGCAGGCAGGCTTCGATCAATTCCCCTGCATTGTGCGGAGGAATGGAGGTCGCCATACCGACAGCGATGCCCGACGCCCCATTGGCCAGCAGGTTGGGAAACCCGCCCGGCAAAACGACCGGTTCAACATCCTGGTCGTCGTAGTTGGCGCGAAAATCGACCGCGTCCTCGGCAAGCCCATCGAGCAGCAGAATGGCGGCATGGGTCAGACGGGCTTCAGTGTACCGGTAGGCGGCGGGATTGTCGCCGTCGATGTTGCCGAAATTGCCCTGGCCATCGACCAACGGATAGCGGACAGAAAAACTCTGCGCGAGGCGCACCATGGCGTCGTAGATGGCGCTGTCGCCATGGGGATGGAATTTACCCATGGTCTCGCCGACGATCCGGGCGCATTTCTTGAACCCTGCTTCCGGGTTCAGGCGCATCTCCTGCATTGCGTATAGGATGCGCCGGTGGACCGGTTTCAGTCCGTCGCGCACATCCGGCAAAGCGCGGGCGGTGATCGTGGACAGCGCGTAGGCCAGATAGCGCTTGGACAGCGCCTCGTTGAGGGTCTCGTCGATGATCTTTCCGGCGTCTTCGGGCAGTTCGAGATCGGACATCAGGAATCGGCTCCATCATGAGCAGAGGGTGAGGCTAACCGGAGTCGGCCCTGGCGGGCGAGCATGTCGATCAGGCGCGTGCGCGCCTCCGGGAGGGGTTGGTTGACCGCAGCGAACAGGCGGCGCTCCAGGAAGTGACCGGCAAGCCGGAACCCTGCTGCTAGGGCGTGCGCATCAGGCGCGCTTTGCCGGCTTAGGAAGCCGGGCAGATCGAGAAGCCTGTCCAGATAGGGCGCGGCGGCCTCAGCGCTCACAGCGCGCCCGGTGCGGGGGCTGACATGGGTCAAATGTGCATTGGGGCCGGAGGCGCCGGTAACGGCGCAGCTGTCCAGTTCAAGGCCGTAGCCCATCTCGGCGAGCAGCCCCAGTTCGAACCTGACGTAGAGCGCTGGCCAGATATCGGGCTCTGCAAGATTGTCGAGAACAATGATCAGCGCATCGAACAGCTTGGGAAAAGCGACCCGCTCAGGCGTTGCTGCGCGCACCAGCGCCAGCGCGGCGCCGAGGCCGACGAGTGCAAGCGGGTCTGCAATCGCCGCCGCCGCCCGGCTGCGCGTCGTCTCAACCCCGGAAAAAAAACCAAGCTGGGTTTCAAGCCGCGCTTTCCAGGTGACGATGAGACCGTTGCCTGGCTGGAGATGCTGGCGCTTGCGCCCCGCGCCGCCGTAAAGAAGGCCGGCGCTGCGCCCATGGGCGCGGGCGAAAACATCCAGGACGGCGTCATTTTCGCCAAACGGCCGCAGCCCAAGCACGACGGCGTCGTCACTCCATTCCATCAGCTGTCGAACTCAAGGCCATGGCGGGCATAGCGCGCCGGCTGTTCGCTCCACGATTCGTCTACCTTGACATGAAGGAACAGGTGCACGGGCCGGCCGATCGTCTCCCCGATCGCGGCGCGCGCGGCCTGGCCGATCGCCTTGAGCGTCTGGCCATTGTGACCGAGCGTGATTGCGCGGTGGCTCTCGCGCCCCACCAGGATGGTCTGCTCGATCCGCACGCCACCGTTCTTGTGGTCCTGCCAGCGCTCGGTTTCGACCGTCGCCTCGTAGGGGATCTCGTCGTGCAGGCGCAGGAAGAGTTTCTCGCGGGTGATTTCGGACGCCAGGACGCGCAACGGCAGGTCGGTGATATCCTCAGGATCATAGAGAAACGGTCCCTCGGGCGCGCGTTCGACAAGTGCAGCGACCAGGTCCTCCACGCCGTCCCCCTTGGCGGCGGAGACCATGAAAACCCGCTCGTACGCGCCGGTTTCATGGAGCGCCTGGGCGACTGCGAGCAACCTGTCGCGGCGCATCGCGTCCACTTTGTTCAACACAAGGATCACCTGGCGTCGATCGGCGAGCAGCCCCTTCACGATCGCTGCAACATCATCGAAGGCGCGCGCGTCTGCGCCTTCGCCTGCACCCTCAAGGGTGCGGGCGTAGGCCGGTGCGTCCACCACATGCAGGGCTGCGTCTGCATCCGAGGCCCCTGCCCAGGCCGAGCGCACCATGGCGCGGTCGAGTCGGCGGCGCGGCCGAAAGATGCCGGGGGTATCAATCAGCACCAGCTGCGTGTGGCCGCGCATGGCCACCCCGCGGACCTGGAAGCGCGTGGTCTGCACCTTGTGGGTGACGATAGACACCTGGGCGCCGACGATCCGGTTGACCAGAGTGGATTTGCCGGCGTTGGGCGCCCCGATAACGGCGATCACGCCGGCGCGGGTGGGGCTTGCTTCACTCATCAACGTTTTCTCCGGCTTCGCGCAGCAGCGCGCGGGCTGCCGCGCGCTCGGCGTCGCGCTTGGAAGCGCCTTCTCCCAGACCGGGCTGAGCGCCGGAGACGGCGACCTCGACTTGGAAGCGCGGCGCATGGTCCGGCCCTTCGCGCCTGACCACGCGATACATCGGGGTGCTGCGTCCGCTGGCTGCGGCCCACTCCTGCAGCGTGTTCTTGGGGTCGCGCGGACGGGTGGTGACCCGCGCGAATTCCTCTGCCCAGAAAGTTTCGACAAAGCGCCGCGCCGCCGGCAGCCCGGCGTCGAAAAAAAGTGCGGCGCACACGGCCTCGGCGGCGTCTCCCAATATGCGCTCCTTGTCGCGCCCGCCTTTGCGCTCCTCGTCGCGCGACAGGCGCAACACCGTGGGAATGCCCGCCCGGCGAGCGGCCCGGGCGCAGGCTGGGGCGGCGACCACTGCGTTGAGACGCACTGAAAGTCCGCCCTCGTCCGCGGCTGGATAGGTTTCGCTCAACACGAGGGCGGCGACCAGGCCAAGCACGCGGTCGCCGACAAATTCGAGGCGTTCATAGGAGATGGTGGCGCGTCCGCTGTCGACCGCGCTGGCGTGCGAGAGAGCCTGCTCGATGATCACGCGATTGGTGAACCGATGGCCTATATGCGCCTCGAAGGCGTCTAGCGCCACGTCAAAACTTACCCGATGGGTCGCCAAAACCGGTCTCCCCGCAGTGTCCGGCGCCATTCCCAGGGCTTCGCCCAGGATCCTTCGGG
>JBILMQ010000046.1:0-16875 GCA_044375455.1 Caulobacterales bacterium
CGTCTTGCCGGGAAGCCTGGAGGATCCAAACCGCGCCTGTACTATGACCGCAACGGTCATGCGCGCACCCTTTCCCATATCACCAGTGATAAGCCTCGGGCGCCAAAGGTAAATGATCCGTTAACGCTCTGGCGGCTGTACATGTTCCGCTTTTGTTCTTGCTTTTTCCGCTCGGGCGGCTAATATGCGCCATACTCGCAACCGCAGCCTAACCGGGACCGGCCTTTAGGATGCGCGCGGAAGAACAAAAAGGCAACTTCCTATGCTGACGGCGCTTTCGATTCGCGACGTGGTGCTCATAGAGAGCCTCGATCTTGAGGTGCGCGAAGGTTTCACCGCCCTGACGGGGGAAACCGGCGCGGGAAAATCGATCCTGCTCGACGCACTTGGTCTGGCCGTCGGCGCCCGGGCGGACCGGGCGCTTGTGCGACCTGGCGCGGAGCGGGCGCTCGCTGCTGCGCATTTCGCGCCGCAGGCGGACAACCCGGTCTGGTCGATGCTCGCTGACCATGGGGTTCCCGCCCCGCCCGGCGGCGAGATCGTTCTGAAGCGGATTCTGTCGAATGATGGACGCTCGCGCGCGCTGATCAATGACGAACCGGTGTCCTGCGGGCTGCTGCGCAGCGTCGGCGGCGCATTGCTGGAGGTACATGGCCAGCATGAAGGCATGAGACTCTTGGACAGCACAGAACACCGCGCCCTGCTCGATGCCTTCGCAGGCGCAGGCGAATTGCTCCAGGCTGTCGACGGCGCTTTTGCAGCGCTTGCTTCAAGCCGGGCGGAACTGGCCGCACGTGAGGATGGGGCCGCGGAGAGCGCGCGAAATCGGGACTGGCTCACTTTCGCAGTTGCTGAATTGGAGCGCCTTGATCCGCAGCAGGATGAAGAAATTTTGCTGGCTGCAGAACGAGCGTTCCTGATGGGAACCGAGAAGCTGTCGCAGGCGCTTGGCGATGCAACGCGCGCGCTTGCTGAGGGCGGCGGCGTCGGACAGCGCCTGCAGACAGCCTCGCGCGGGCTGGACAGGGCCGCCAAGGTTGCCGGCCAGGCCGGCGCAGCCGCCCAGACCCTTTCGGCGCGGCTTGAGGCGGGCATCGCCGCACTCGGGCGCGCCCAGGCTGAGACCAGCGAAGCCATGGCGGAGATCGACGCGGCGATGCGTGCGGCCGCGGGTGAACCGGGACGGCTGGAAGCCACCGAAGAACGCCTTTTTGCGCTGCGGGCGGCGGCGCGCAAACACAATGTCCCGGTGAACGACCTCGCCGATCTGCGCATGCGGCTGACCGGCGAGCTCGCCGCTCTGGAAAGCGGCGCGGAACGTCTGGCAGAGGCGCGCGCAGACGTCGCGGCTGCGGAAACGGCGTATGGAGCGGCGGCAGGCCGCCTGAGCGCGCTGCGTCAGGATGCGGCGCGGGCGCTGGAAGCCGCCTTGACCGCAGAACTCATTCCCCTGCGCCTGGAGAAGGCGCGCTTCGGCGTGATGATGGAGCCTCTGGCCAGTGACAAGTGGGGGCCGGCGGGAGCGGAGCGTGTGGAGTTCCTGATCGCCACCAATCCAGGCGCATCGCTTGGGCCTCTGTCTGAGATCGCCTCAGGCGGCGAACTCGCGCGTTTCGCGCTTGCACTCAAAGTCGCGACCGCCCGCGCCAGCCGGTCGGCGTGCCTGGTGTTTGATGAGGTCGACCAGGGCGTGGGCGGGGCGGTGGCGGACGCTGTGGGGTCGCGCCTCGCGCGCCTGACGGCGCATGCGCAGGTTCTCTGCGTGACCCATGCGCCGCAGGTGGCTGCGCGGGCGGACCATCATTGGCGGATCGCCAAACGCCCTGGCGAGGACGGCGCCATGCGGACCCGTGTCACGGCGCTCAACCCGGCGCAGCGCGGAGAAGAAATCGCGCGCATGCTGGCGGGCGCGGAGGTGACGGAGGAGGCCCGCGCCGCAGCCCGGGCGCTGATGGCCGCAGCCTAGATGCGACCAGGGCTGCCGGCGCACTGGCGACTTCGTCGCAATCGGCATGGAGAGCTTTGAGGGTTCGCGTTTCAGCAGGCCGAAGGGACTGGGACAGACCGCTGTCAGCTGTCGCACTGTGTCCCAATGAAGAACCTCTGGCCTAAAACCTTTGGCCTAACATCTTTGGCCGCGAAACTCAGGCAGCGCAAACAAGACCGGCAAACCTAAACCCGACGCCTTCAACCAGGACACTTCAGCCTGGGGTTTGCCGACTGAGGGTGGTGGTGGAGCCAAGGGGAGTCGAACCCCTGACCTCTTGAATGCCATTCAAGCGCTCTCCCAACTGAGCTATGGCCCCGAACCTGTTCCTCGCCGCCATTCCGCAAACGCTTGGGGGGCTTGCCGAGCAGCGAGAGGCGGCTCTTTACGCGCGGCGGGCGCGGGTTTCAAGTCCTGAAAGGACGCCGCCTGCTATTGCGTGTTCGCGGTTCAGCGATCCTCGCCATCCCCATCGGGCAGTTCATCAAGATCGTCTTCGAGGAGGTCATCATCCTCATCCTCGAGGAAGGGCACATCAGCGTCATCGCCGCCAGGCTCCTCAAGCTCCTCTTCGGAGAAACCCTCGGCGAGGTCATCGCCAGCCGGCTCCTCGTCGTCGCTCGCTTCGTCGGTGACAGGGATCACTTCCGGGTTCTCGATGTCGAGTTCCGCGGTCTCTTCAATTTCCTCTTCCTCATCCTCCGCGACATCACGCGCCGCGGCGTTCTCGCGGACGTCCTCCTCGTCATCGTCAGATGGCTGGAAGGCCACCACTCGGGCCTTGGCGCGCTTGGCTTTGACCGTTTCATCCGCAGGGTCAAAGGCGTGGCTGCATTTCGGGCAGACCACGGGACGCTTCTTCAGATCGTAGAACTTCGCTCCGCAGGCAGGACAGAGCTGCTTGTCGCCCAGATCAACTTTCGGCACGCGGTTCTACCCCAGCGCAGATGAGAGAATCGGCTTGTCGCCGTGACAACGCCCCGACGAAAGGCGGCGTCGCTTGCCACGGTCGGGGCCAGTTGTCAAAAGGTCGCGTGCACATTTACCCACGACAGCGTCAGGCATGGGATTGCGCCCGCAGATCGGCCAGCCCGGCGAAGAAGCCCGGGAAGGTCTTGGCGGTGCAGGCCGGGTCCTCAATATCGACGCCCGCATTGGCCAATCCAGCGATGGCGAGGGACATCGCCATGCGATGATCATCATAGGTGGCGACCTGGGCGCGATACAGACGCGCCGGGCGGATAAGAAAGCCGTCACGCCGCTCCTCGACATCCCCGCCCATCCGGCGCAGCTCGGTGGTCATGGCCGCAATGCGGTCGGTTTCCTTCCAGCGCATATGCTCAACCCCGGTGATGACCACCGGCCCGCTGGCCCCTGACGCAATGGCGGCGAGCGTCGGGGCGGTGTCCGAGATCGCGTTCATGTCGAGCGTTGCCCCGGACAGGCGGGCCGGACCGCGTACTGTCAGCCCCTGCGGCCCCTCCTCAACCGCCGCGCCCATGGCCGCGAGTGCGTCGACGAAGCCGACATCGCCCTGCAGGGCGGCGCGCGACAGGCCGCGCACCGTCACTGCGCCGCCTGTGGCGGCGGCGGCGGCGAAGAAATAGGAGGCGCTGCTGGCGTCAGGCTCGACGGCGAACGCGGGCTGGGCGCGATAGGTCTGACCGGCGCGCACGTGCAGGCGCTCCGGCTTCGGACGGTCGACCACAACCCCCCACTGCTGCATCAAGGCGATCGTCATCGCGATGTAAGGCTCGGAGACAATTGGACCGGTGAGCGTCAGCATGGTGTCACTGCGGGCGTATGGCGCCGCCATCAGCGCGGCGCTGACCTGCTGGCTTGAACGGCTCGGATCGAGCGCCAAGTCGCCGCCCGGCAGACCGGCGCCGCTGAGCGTCAGGGGCAGGCAGCCAGGCGCGCCATGACAGGTGATACGGGCGCCTTGCGCTGCCAGCAGCTCCAGAAGATCGCCCATCGGCCGCCGGTGCATGGCCGCGACGCCATCGAAACGCACCACGGCTTGCGACAGGGCGCACAGGGCAAGCAGGAAGCGGGCCGCCGTGCCGGCATTGCCGACAAACAGCTCAACCACCCCGCCCGACGCCTGGGGCAGACGTCCGGCGCAGCCAGTCACGGTGAAGGTCTGAGCCGCGCGGTCATGCGCGACCTCGAAGCCGAGAGCCTCCAGGCAGGCAGCGAATATGCGCGTGTCGTCGCTGTCGAGTGCGCCGGTGAGCGTGGAGACGCCGTCAGCCAGAGCAGCGAGCAGCAGCGCCCGGTTGTTCAGGCTCTTGGAGCCGGGAACCGACACGATCCCGCGGGCCGGGCGTGTGAAAGGGGCAACAGACAGCACATCCATGCCGGATGCCTTAGCCGGTTTGCGAGGTCAGGGGAAAATTCTTTGCCACATTCTATGGCGGGGTCATGGACGTCCACGCCCCGTCCGCGTCCTGCGCCAGCAAGCGCATCGACGCCGGATCGTACTGGGGATACTTCTGTCCGAAATTGAAGCGCCAGGCAAAGCCGTCAGCAATGCGCCAATACGCCATGGATCCGGCCGCTACGCCGTAGTCCCCGCAGAAGCCCATGGCTGCAGCGTCAGGCCCCTGCGCCGCGCGATAGGCCTCCGGCGTGTCGACCACCAGGGCATCAGCAGGGTAATAATCGATCCCGGCAGACCGGATCGTGCAGGCGGCGGCCTCGTCCGCATTCAGCGTGGTGTCGCGTGCGAGCCCCTGGATGAAGGCCTTGGCGTCCTCGCCCTCGGGCACGTGAAACACCTGGGCGGTCTGTTCGCCGATGGTGGTGTCGAGCTGCAGGGCAGCCCGGTCGTAGGTGATCACTGAGCTGTGCACCCCGTCGGCGACCGCGAGGCGGGTGGTCTGCCCGTTGCAGGACAGGGCCATGTAGATCAGGGCCAGACGACGGGGCCCGCGGCTGTCTGGCGCCTTGAAGGACGTGTCGCTGACCACCCAGGCGCAGCCGTCAGGCCGCCGACCGGAGAGCGCCGCCACTTTTGCGCGATCAAGCAACCCGATCGCCCGATCAGGGCACAGGCCGGTCTCGGCGAGCCGGGCCTGCGCGTCGGCGCAGGGCTGCGCCGGATCGTCGGCGCGTGGCGCCGCGGGGCGGACCGGCGGGGCGCAGGAGACCGCCGACAGAAACAGGCCCGCCATGACAGCGGACACGGTCAGGCTACGCACAGCCGCACCTCGCAAAGGCCGCCCCTGCAAACGCGCACTGTGCGGCAGGGTCGCCGGCGCGGGCATCGGTAGGAGATCAGCCGCGAGGGGTCAATTGACCGCAGGAAGGCAGGCTTTGCCGGCAGGCCGGCCCGACGGCAGGCCTCGCTGGCGGGACCTATCTGGCGCGTCCTATGTGGCAGGGCCGATTGGGCGGGGCTTATCCTGAGAGCCCATCGTGATGCGCGACAGGACCCGCGGCGCGGGCGCAATTGCCGCCGTCGGACCGGCTTGCTAGAAGCCGGAAGCGTCAAAGGGCCGCCATGATCATCGCCATCGATGGACCACTCGCCGCGGGCAAGGGCACCATTGCGCGGGCGCTCGCGACCCGGTTCGGTCTACGCTATCTGGACACTGGCAGCCTGTATCGTGCGGTTGCGGTTGCAGTGGCGCGCGCGGGCGGCGATCTGGACGATCCCACCCAGGCCGAGGCGGCGGCGGTCGGTCTCGACCTCGACGCCATTGATGAGGCGGCGATCCGCTCGGCGGCGGCTGGTCAGGGGGCTTCGAGGGTGGCCGCGATGCCGGGCGTGCGCGCGGCGTTGCTTGACCTGCAGCGGCGGTTTGCGGCGACCCCGCCCGGCGCAGTTCTGGACGGACGCGATATCGGCACCGTCGTGTGTCCCCATGCTGACGTGAAGCTTTACATCACCGCCGACGAAACGGCGCGCGCCCAGCGTCGGCGGGACGAGCTCGCGGCCAAGGGCGAGGATCTCAGTCTCACCGATATGCTGGCCCAGTTGCGCGAGCGCGACGCGCGCGACGCAGCCCGGGCAGCCGCGCCGATGCGTCCGGCCGACGACGCGCACTTGCTTGACACGACCGGTCTTTCTATAGAAGCGGCCATCGAGGCGGCGTGCGCGATCATCAAGGATGATCGGCGCATGGCTGCGCGTTCCGTCTGACCGCTCGTTCACCCCGGCTCGTCCGGGTCGGGACTCGCGGAGGAAGGCCGCGTCCGCCTCACTGACGTATCCGTCCAACCCACGTCCCGGCGCATCCCGCGCCGCGGCGAGACCGCCGGAGCCAACCGGACGGCAGGCAATCATTCGGAGACTTTGACCCCATGGCGCAGGCTGCAGCCACAATGACCCCGAGCCGCGACGACTTCGCGGCCCTGCTTGATGAATCCATTTCCTCCTCAGGCCTTCAGGAAGGCCGCGTCATCACCGCGACGGTGGTCGGCGTGGAGAACGACTTTGTTGTCGTCGACGTCGGTCTCAAGACTGAAGGACGCATTCCGGCGCGCGAATTCGCCGCCGATGGGCGCGACCTGAAAGCCGGCGACACGGTCGAGGTCTATCTCGACCGCATCGAGAACGCGCTCGGCGACGCGGTGATCAGCCGCGAGAAAGCCCGCCGCGAAGAGGCCTGGACCCGCCTGGAGCGCAGCTTCGCGGCGCAGGAGCCGGTCAACGGCAAGATCTCCGGTCGCGTCAAGGGCGGCTTCACCGTGGATCTCGGAGGCGCCTCGGCCTTCCTGCCGGGCAGCCAGATTGACATCCGCCCGGTGCGCGACGTCGGTCCGCTGATGGGCCTTGAGCAACCCTTCGCAATTTTGAAGATGGACCGCCCGCGCGGCAACATTGTGGTGTCGCGTCGCGCTGTGCTTGAGGAAAGCCGCGCCGAACAGCGCGCCGAGATAGTCAACCAGCTTCTGGAAGGCGAAATCCGCGATGGCGTGGTGAAGAACATTACGGATTACGGCGCCTTCGTGGACCTCGGCGGTATTGACGGTCTGCTGCACGTCACCGACATGAGCTGGAAGCGCGTATCCCACCCCAGCCAGGTCGTTCAGGTGGGTGAGACCGTCCGGGTGCAGATCGTGAAGATCAATCCGGAGACCCAGCGCATCTCGCTCGGCATGAAGCAGCTCCAGTCCGATCCATGGGACGGGGTGGCCGCCAAATATCCGGTCGGCGCGAAGATGATGGGCCGCGTGACCAACATCACCGACTACGGCGCCTTCGTGGAACTCGAGGCCGGCGTCGAAGGCCTGGTGCACGTCTCGGAGATGAGCTGGACCAAGAAGAACGTCCATCCTGGCAAGATCGTATCGACGAGCCAGGAAGTCGAAGTAATCGTGCTCGATGTCGACAGCGACAAGCGGCGGATTTCGCTCGGCCTGAAGCAGTGCCTGCGCAATCCGTGGGAGATCTTCCTGGAGACCCATCCCGTTGGCTCGAAGGTCAAGGGCGAGGTGCGCAACATCACTGAGTTCGGCCTGTTCATCGGTCTCGACAACGAGATCGACGGGATGGTGCACCTGTCGGACATCGATTGGGACGCGGCCGGCGAGGAAGCGATCCAGCGCTACAAGAAGGGCGACACGGTTGAGGCCAAGGTGCTCGACGTGGATGTCGACAAGGAACGCGTCAGCCTTGGCATCAAGCAATTGACGGGCGATCCGCTGGCGGCCGGGGATTTCCGCAAGGGTCAGGTGTTGACGGTGACGGTGACGGAAGTCACCACCGGCGGGATCGAAGTTTCGTTCGGCCCCGAGAGCAATCTGGTGAAGTCCTTCATCCGCAAGTCCGACCTGTCGCGCGATCGTTCGGAACAGCGTCCCGAACGCTTCGCCGTTGGCGATCGACTGGATGCGATGATCACCAATGTCGACAAGGCGGCGCGGCGGATCTCTCTGTCCATCAAGGCGCGCGAGATCACCGAAGAAAAGGACGCCATCGCTCAATACGGCTCGTCGGACTCCGGCGCCTCGCTTGGCGATATCCTCGGTGCGGCCCTGCGTGGCGACAAGGAAAAGCAGTAATCCGTTTCGCAGCGCGGACGGCGGCGGCGCGGGGCTTCAAACCCCGCGCCGTTTTTTTGCGCTCAGCGGCGCTTGCCGGTCGTCCGGCGCGTCACAGCCGACTGGCCATTGCCTGCCGTGTCTGGGAGCGCGTGAAGAGGGCGGCTGCGGCCCCGGCTGCGCCGACCAAAGGACGACCCGAAGCCTCCCAAGGGCCTCCCAAGGGCCTCCCAAGGGCCTCCCGAGCGCCGCTGCGGGACCTGCGCCAAGCCTCCAAGGGCTGACCTCAGTAGGAGCGCGGCAGACCGAGGGCGTTCTGGCCGAGAAAGGCGAGGATCAGGTTGGTGGAAATCGGCGCCACCTGATAAAGTCGGGTTTCGCGGTACTTGCGTTCGATGTCGAAGTCCTCGGCGAACCCAAACCCGCCATGGGTTTGGATGCACGCCTCGCCGGCCGCCTGGGCCGCCTCCGACGCCAGCATCTTGGCGATGTTGGCTTCTTCCCCGGCCGGCAGACCCGCATCGAAGTTCTGGGCCGCCCGCTCCACCATCAAGGCGGCGGCACGGGTCTGGGCGTAGGCGCGCGCGATCGGAAACTGAACGCCCTGGTTTGCCCCGAGCGGGCGACCAAACACGACGCGCTCCCGCGCATAAACGCTGGCCTTGTCGATGAACCACAGGGCGTCGCCGATACACTCGGCGGCGATCAAAGCGCGCTCGGCGTTCATGCCGTCCAGAATATAGCGAAAGCCCCTGCCCTCCTCGCCGATCAGGTTTTCTGCAGGCACGCGGACATTGTCGAAGAAGACCTGTGTGGTCGCGTGGTTCATCATGGTGCGGATGGGCTGGATGGTGAGCCCGGCGGCGCGCGCCTCGCGCATGTCGAGCATGAAGACCGAGAGCCCTTCGCCCTTGCGCACAACCTCGTTTGCCGGCGTCGTGCGGGCAAGCAGGATCATGAAGTCGGAGTGCTCCGCCCGGCTCGTCCAGATCTTCTGGCCATTGACGATGTAATGATCGCCGCGCCGCTCCGCTGTGGTGCGCAGCGCCAGGGTTTGCGAGCCGGAGGTCGGTTCGGTGACGCCAAAGGCCTGCAGCCGGATCTCGCCGGAGGCGATCTGGGGCAACCAGCGCTGCTTCTGGTCAGGCGAGCCATGCTTGAGGATGGTGCCCATGGTATACATCTGGGCATGGCAGGCGGCGGCGTTGCAGCCGCTCTTGTGGACCTCCTCCAGGATGGCGCAGGCCGCCAGCAGGGTGAGGCCCGAGCCGCCGTACTCCTCGGGTATGAGCGCGCCCAGAAAGCCCGAACGCGTCATCGCGTCGACAAACTCGCTGGGATAAGCCCGCTCCCGGTCGAGCGCGCGCCAGTAGGCGCCGGGAAAGTCCGCGCACAGAGCCGCCACCGCGGCGCGGATGGCGGGAAGGTCAGCATCCTGTGTCATGACTATCGGATGGCAGGTCAGACCCGGCCTGACAAGGCCGCGGCAGTCTAATCCGCCCCGCCAAACAGGCCAGATTGTTCAGGCGGTTTCGGCGGCGCTGCAAGGCCAAGATGCCCGTAGGCGCGCGCCGCCGCCATGCGTCCGCGCGGCGTGCGTTGAATGAAGCCCTGCTGCAGCAGATAGGGCTCGATGACATCCTCGATCGCGTCGCGGGCTTCGGCGAGCGCCGCCGCCAGCGTGTCAACCCCGACCGGGCCGCCGCCATAATTGTCGATCAGCACCTTCAGATAGCGCCGGTCCAGGAGGTCGAGGCCCGCCTCGTCAACGTCAAGCCGGCGCAGCGCCCAGTCGGCGACTTTGGCGTCGATGGTCTGACCGCCGGCGTCGGCGAAGTCGCGCACCCGGCGCAGCAGGCGCACGGCGACGCGCGGCGTGCCGCGCGAGCGTTTGGCGATCTCGGCGGCGCCCTCCGGCGTCAGCGGTGCGGCGAGTTTGCCGGCTGCGCGCGTCACGATCGCCGCGAGGTCGGCGGGGGAATAAAAGTCGAGGCGCACCGGGATGCCGAAGCGGTCCCGCAAAGGCGTGCCGAGCAGACCTGCGCGGGTTGTGGCGCCGACCAGCGTGAAGGGCGCAAGATCGATGCGGATTGACCGTGCCGAGGGTCCCTCACCGATGATCAGATCGAGGGCGTAGTCTTCCATGGCCGGATAGAGGATTTCCTCCACCTGGGGCGACAGCCGGTGAATTTCATCGATGAACAGAACGTCGCGCGGCTCCAGATTGGTGAGAAGGGCGGCAAGATCGCCTGCCTTGGCGATGATCGGACCGGAGGTGGCGCGGAAATTGACGCCCATCTCGCGCGCCACGATCTGGGCAAGCGTGGTCTTGCCAAGTCCGGGCGGCCCGAACAGCAGGACATGGTCAAGCGCATCGCCGCGCCCACGTGCGGCGTCGACGAAAACCTTCAGATTGGCCTTGGGCTCCGGCTGGCCAACGAAATCCTCGAATTTCTCCGGCCTGAGCGCCCGGTCGACGGTTTCGCCGGATTTGCGATCTGACGCGACGAGGCGATCAGCGGTCATGGATCACCTCACCGTCCGAGTTCCTTGAGGGCCGCGCGCACGAGGTCGCCGGGCGTCACCTGCGGATTGGCCCGCGCGGCTGCGACCACGGCGCGCACCGCATCGCTTTCGCCAAAGCCAAGATTGACGAGCGCAGAGACCGCGTCCGAGCGCGCCGCATCGACCGTATCCGTGCTGCGCGGCGCATCCTGCGGCGCCTCGGCGAGGCTTTCGGCAAGGCTCATGCGCTTCAGCAGAAATCCCTTCGGGCGCGCTTTGTCCTTCAACTCTGCGACGATGCGCTGGGCGAGCTTGGGGCCAACGCCATGGGCGCGCGCGACCGCGGCCTTGTCCTGCAAGGCGATAGCCTCAGCGAGGTCGCGGGGGGGACAGGCGTCAAGCACCGCAAGCGCTGTGCGCGCGCCGACCCCGGGAATATCCTGCAGCTGCGCAAACCATGCGCGCTCCTCTTCCGACAGAAAGCCGAACAGCTTGATCGAGTCTTCACGCACCTGGGTTTCGACATAGACGGTGACGCGTTCACCGGGATCGAGCCGGGCCAGCATGCGCGCACCCGCCTGGACCACATAGGCGACGCCAGCGACATCGATGAGCGCCGCCTGCTCGCCGATCCCGGCGACGAGGCCTGTGAGCCGCCCGATCATCGCGTCATCATCTCCGTCAGTCGCGACGCTGGCGCGGTGGAGCGATGCGCGGCGCAGATCGCGACTGCGAGTGCATCGGCTGCATCGGCTGTGACCGGGCCGGCGGCCGGCAGGAGACGGCGCACCATCGCGCTCACCTGATCTTTTTCCGCGCGACCGGTGCCCGTCAGCGCCTTCTTGACCTCGGTGGCCGAAATCTCGTCAACGGACAGGCCCGCGATCGCAAGCGCAGCCAGTGCGGCGCCGCGCGCCTGGCCAAGCGCCAGCGCGGCGCGCGGGTTGGTGTTGATGAAGGTCTCTTCCACAGCCGCGATTGTCGGAGTGTGGGCAAGGGCGACATCGCGCAGCCCCTCAAAGACCAGCTTGAGACGGGCGCACAGCGCGTGCTTTGGGTCAGTCTTGATCACGCCGTGGCTGACATGGCTTAGGCGCGCGCCATTGAGTTCGGCGACGCCCCAGCCGCACCGGTTGAGGCCGGGATCAACACCGAGGATGCGAATCGGTTGCGCCATGGATCAGCACTACACTGTTTCAGGCGTTTACGCTTCGTTCTGACGCGCCGCCCTTGCGCAACGCGCTGCGGCCCGCTCTATGGCCGGCATGGGTCTCGTGGCGATCATTGATTACGGATCGGGCAATCTGTGCTCGGCGGAAAAAGCACTGTGGGCCGCCGCAGGGCGCGCCGACCTCCGGCGCGACATCCGCATCACCGACGACCCAGACCTTGTGGCCACGGCCGACTATATCGTGCTGCCGGGCGTTGGCGCCTACGGCGACTGCGCCGCCGGGCTGCGCGCCCGGCCAGGCCTTATTGACGCCATGACCCATACTGCGCGCGCGCGTGCCCGGCCTTTTCTGGGGATCTGCGTGGGCGCGCAGCTCTTGTCGACCCGCGGCCTCGAGCACGGGGCCCATGACGGGCTGGACTGGATCGCCGGCGAGACGACCCGGCTGGATCTTGGCGGCGGCGCGCGCACCTTGCCGCATATGGGCTGGAACGAGGTCAAGGTGCTGCGCACGCATCCGCTGTTTGAAGGCCTCGGCGCGGCGCCGGCCCACTTCTATTTCGCCAATTCCTACGCCGTAACGCCCCTTGACCCGGCCCATCTCCTTGCAGAGAGCGAGCATGGCGCGCCCTTTGCAGCCGCGATCGCAAGCGACACGCTTGCCGGTGTGCAGTTCCACCCGGAGAAGAGCCAGGCCGCAGGGCTTGGGCTCTTGGCGAATTTCCTGAGCTGGGCGCCGTAAGGCGCATCCCGCCGCCGGGCGCGGTGTGCGGCGCCAGGCGCTGGTGTGGTCCCAGAATGGGCCTGCGCGCGGGCCTCAGGGCGTGACGATGCCCTGCGCGATCAGGCTGCGGGCGGTGTCGATGATGGCGTCGCCGTTCGACCGCGGCGACCAGCCGAGCTGGTCGCGCGCCTTTTGCGCCGACACGGGTCTTTCCTTGTCGAGTTCGAACAGCCGATCGCGCACGACCGGATCAAACAGCGCGGACAGGCGCACAAGCAGGCTTGGAAGTTCCGTGCGCGGCGTCCGCTTGGCGGCCTGCGGCAGGTTTTCGCGCAGCACGCGGGCGACGTCGGTCATCCAATAGAACTGACCAGCAGCAATGTAGCGCTGCCCGGCAGCCGCTGGGTGACGCATGGCGCGGATATGCAGATCAGCGACATCGCGCACGTCAACCAGGGGCCAGCCGAAGCGCGGCAGTCCGGGCAGCGACCCGTCGATGAGTTTTTTGACGATTTCGATCGAGGCGGAGTAGTCGTCGCTCAAGACAGGGCCGAGCACCGCGCCCGGGCAGATGGTGACCAGCTCCAGAGGCCCGCCTTCGCGTTTTTGCCACTCCCAGGCCGCCCGCTCGGCAAGAATTTTGGAGCGTTCATAGGCGGATGTGTCGCTCCGGTTGGTTTCGTCAGACCAGTCATCCTCCGTGAACGCGGTCGCCCGCCCGCCCCGGCCGTAGGCGACGGCGGCGGTCGACGACGTCATCACCACACGCCGCGCGCCTGCGTCACGAGCGGCCTTGAGCACCCGCAGCGCACCGTCGCGCGCCGGACGCACCAGCTCGTCATCTTCCTTCGGATTGGTCGCCGGCAGGGGCGAGGCGACATGCAGCACGTGGCTGCACCCGGCCATGGCCTCAGCCCAGCCCTTGTCGTCATTGAGGTCGGCAGCGAAGAAGGTCACGCGCTCGACGTTCGGCGCCAGGCTGCGCAGGGTTTCACGCACCTGCTCCGCGCGCGCAAGACTGCGCATGGTGGCGCGCACGGTGACATCTTCCAGCAGCAGCCGCGCAATGCAGAACCCTGCGATATAGCCGGACCCGCCGGTCACGAGCACCGTGTCTGTCTGCGACATAGCCGCCCCCTTTGGTTCGTTCCGGGCGTGTAACTCATACGCATGTCCAAGCGAGTCTGTCCAATAGGCGAATCTGACCCATCGGTCCGGACCAGGGGCTCTGGGGCAAACACCCGCGCAAGCGGTGCGCCGCGCCCTGACGACGGCGCGCACGATCGCGAAAGGGCCCGCGCCGGCGCACCCCCGGTTCGCGAATTGCCCCGAGATGGATAAGTGCAGGCGCCCACCAAGCAAGACACGAGATTGCGCAGTCAGCCGGATGCGCCGCCCGCCAGGCGTGGCGGCGAAAGCGGGCCGGATGACGCGATAGTCTCGGCCTACAGGCTCTTGACGATCTCTTCCGTCATCTTCTTGGCGTCCGCGAACAGCATCATGGTGTTGTCGCGGAAGAACAGTTCGTTTTCTACGCCAGCGTAGCCGGAGCCCATGCCGCGCTTGATGAAGAGCACGGTCTTGGCCTTCTCCACTTCGAGAATCGGCATGCCGTAGATGGCCGACTGCGGATCGGTTTTCGCTGCCGGGTTGGTCACGTCATTGGCCCCGATGACATAGGCGACGTCGGCCTGTGCAAATTCATTGTTGATGTCTTCCAGTTCGAACACCTCGTCATAGGGCACCTGCGCCTCAGCCAGCAGCACGTTCATGTGGCCGGGCATGCGTCCAGCAACGGGGTGGATGGCGTATTTCACCTCCACGCCTTCGGCTTTGAGCTTGTCGGCCATCTCCTTGAGCGAATGCTGGGCCTGGGCGACGGCCATGCCATAGCCCGGCACGATGATCACCTTGGAGGCGTTCTTCATGATGAAGGCGGCGTCATCGGCGGATCCCTGCTTGACCGGGCGGGTTTCCTTGCGGCCGGCCGCGGCCGCCCCATCGGCTGTGCCGAACCCGCCCAGGATGACAGAGAAGAACGAGCGGTTCATCCCCTTGCACATGATGTAGCTCAGGATCGCGCCGGAGGAGCCAACCAGCGCTCCGGTGATGATCAGGGCGATGTTTTCCAGCGTGAACCCAAGCGCAGCCGCGGCCCAGCCTGAGTAGGAGTTCAGCATCGAGACAACCACCGGCATGTCAGCCCCGCCGATCGGAATGATCAGAGTGATCCCGAGGATGAGGCTCAGAACGACGATGCCCCAAAAGGCGAGCTTGTTTGATCCGCCCGATTGCAGGAGGACGAAGAGCAGCACGACGATGGCGACGCCGAGTGCGATGTTGAGCAAGTGGCGTGCGGGCAGAATGATCGGCGCGCCGCTCATCACGCCTTGCAGCTTGGCCCAGGCGATAACCGAGCCCGTAAAGGTAATGGCGCCGATCGCCACCCCGAGGGCCATCTCGAACAGCGACAGGGCTTTGACGAGCGGTTCGCCATTGGCCCCGAAGGCGGGACCGCCGAGACTGTCCTTGGCGACGATGTGGAAAGCCTCCGGGCTGTAGAGCGCGGCGGCTGCGATCAGCACGGCGGCCAGACCGACCAGCGAGTGGAAGGCCGCCACGAGCTGGGGCATGTCCGTCATCTTGATGCGGTTGGCGATAACGGCGCCGGCGCCGCCGCCGACCACGATCCCGCCGAGAATCAGAGCGATCGTGGTCGGGTCGAGTTTGACGAGGGCGAGCGTCGTTAGCACCGCGATCGTCATGCCGATCATGCCGAAGGTATTGCCCTGGCGGCTGGTTTCCGGGCTCGACAGACCGCGCAGCGCCAGGATGAACAACACGCCGGAGGCGAGATAAAGAAGCGAAGCGATGTCAGGGGTCATGCCGTGTCCCTCTGTGATGACTGTTGGCGGGCTGCCTCATCGCAGCCCCCGTCTGTGACCGAACCAGCCGGCCGCATAGGTGATGGCGGGGAACGCCAAAAAGACGCCGGCGGCGACCGGCCAGGGCCACAGCCAAACGTCCTTCGCGCCGAAGAACGCGATCAGTGATCCCACGACCGGAATAAACGCAAGAAGCAGGCCCACGAGCGCCGCCGGGGCCGCCGACCAGGCGAGCACCGACTGGATCTGATCGGAAACTGCGAAGAACTGCAGGATGCCGATAGCGACATAGACGGCGATTGCAGCGCAGCCGAGCGTGCCGACTGTGCCCATAGTGAAGGCGGCGCGGCGCGCCCGGGTCTGCGCCGCCGCAAGGTTTGCTGCAACATCG
Organism: Caulobacterales bacterium; assembly: GCA_044375455.1. GTDB lineage: Bacteria > Pseudomonadota > Alphaproteobacteria > Caulobacterales > Aquidulcibacteraceae > JBEIHX01. The sequence continues at coordinate 15,655 of JBILMQ010000046.1, forward strand.
CCCTCGCGCAGGCCGGCCTCCAAGCGGGGCTCGACATGTTCCGGACCAAGATGCTCGCTGAGCTCCTCCACCACTCCGTGTGCAGCGCGAAACAGATCATCATCATCGCTCACCGCATGGCCGCGCGCGATTGGATCGCCGCCATAGGCCTCGACCACGAAGTAAAGGCGCTGCACGCCAGCTGGAACAGTGGTCGCAGCCGCGTAGGCCTCCAGGAATCGTCGCTGGAAAGCGTGGGCGGACAGGCGTCCGTCCAGATAGGCTGCGATCAGCTGGCGCCAGTCGGCGGGCGACATCGATACTCCTCAGTGACCAGCTGACTTGGCGGCCGGTTTTTCCTTCTTGCGGTACATTGCCAGCATGCGCTGGGTGACCAGAAATCCACCGAAGATGTTGACGGCGGCGAGCGCGACCGCAACCGCCCCCATGCCTTTGGAAATCCAGGTATCTGCGTTCACGCTGCCGTCCGGCAGAGTGGCGGCGGCGGCGATCAGGGCGCCCACGATGACGACGGAGGAGATCGCGTTGGTGACGGCCATCAGCGGCGTGTGCAGCGCAGGCGTCACGCTCCAGACGACATAGTAGCCGACGAAAATCGCCAGCACAAAGATGGCGAGGCGGAAGATCACGGGATCGACGGCTTCCATGTCCAGTCTCCTTCAGGGGTCATTGAGATCTTGGCTCGGGTCAGGTGCGGCGTGCGGACCAGGGCTGCGGCTGGAGGGCTAGCGGGCGCCGGCCTGCGGTATGGCGCACGGCCCTCGCGGGCGGCGCATAGCCCTCCGCCGGCCTCACGCGGCTTGCCCGCCCGCCGGTGCGAAGTTCGGGTGAACCACCGCCCCGCTGCGCGTGAGGATTGCGGCTTTGAGGATCTCGTCGTCGTGATTGGGCGCGAAGGCCCCATCCTTTGAAACCAAAAGCGGCGTGAGGTTGAGGAGGTTCTTGGCGTAAAGCGCCGAGGCATCCGCCGCGATCCGCCCGGGCAGATTTGTGAAGCCCGCGATCTTGACGCCGTAGGCCTCCACGACCTGATCTGGTTTTGACAGCGGGCAATTGCCGCCCTGCTCCACCGCCAGATCAATGATCACGCTGCCTGGCTTCATTGTCTTGACCATCTCTTCGCTGACGAGGACAGGCGCGGGACGACCCGGGATCAGCGCGGTGGTGATGACGATGTCCTGCTTGGCGATGTGTTCTGCAACCAATGCGGCCTGCTTGGCC
>JBILMQ010000077.1:0-12776 GCA_044375455.1 Caulobacterales bacterium
TTGCGCCACGCGCCATCCCGGGACATGCCAGCCATCGGGCATGGTTGACCCACGCTCAGACGACGTGTGCGCACGCCTGCGCGCCAGACCCCACGTCAGCGCCCAGTCCTATAAGAGCGCCCAGTCCTATAAGAGCGCCCAGTCTTGCGGGAGCGTCCAGTCTTGCACGCCAACCGCCTGCATGGCATGAGCGCCTCGTGATGGCGGTTCTTAGATGCCCCGCCTGATGGCGCTGATCACGCCGGACAGCAAGCTCGAGCGGTTGCAAACCGGCCATCGCCAGTTCGCCAGGCAGCGTCGCTGGATCGCCAAGTGTCGCAGGGCCGCGGAGCGCGACTGCCATCCGCAGAAAATCGCCCGTTGATTGCAGAGCCGGTTGGCCCCAAAAGTTCTTGATCCCACACCCTTTCGACCCTGAAGCCTCAACGCCCCTCAGCTCCCGTCGCCCTGGCGCCATTTGAGATCGGATTTTCAGCCATGACTGACGCCCCTGCGCCCGTGTTCACCGGCCCCGCCCGCGTGCTCTCCGGCGTCCAGCCGTCAGGCGACCTGCACCTGGGCAACTATCTCGGCGCGCTAAAGAAGTTTGTCGCGCTGCAGGACTCCTATGACTGCCTTTATTGCGTGGTGGATTACCACGCCATCACCGTCTGGCAGGATCCAGCAGCACTCGCCCGCCAGACGCGCGAAATCGCAGCCGCCTTCCTCGCCAGCGGAGTCAACCCTGAACGCGCAGCAATCTTCGTGCAGAGCGCTGTGCCAGCCCATACTGAACTTGCCTGGATCTTCAATTGCGTTGCGCGCATGGGTTGGCTCAATCGCATGACCCAGTGGAAGGAGAAATCCGGCAAGGATGCCGAGAAGATGTCGGTGGGCTTGTTTGACTATCCAGTTCTTCAGGCAGCCGATATTCTGATTTACAAGGCGACGCACGTGCCGGTGGGCGAAGATCAGAAGCAACATCTCGAGCTAACCCGGGACATCGCGGCAAAATTCAACCACGATTTCGCCGCGCCGGCGTTCTTCCCCCTCCCCGAACCTCTGATCCAGGGCCCGGGAGCACGGGTGATGAGCCTGCGCGACGGGACCAAGAAAATGTCCAAATCAGACCCGTCAGATGCGTCGCGGATCAATCTGAGCGACAGCGAAGAACTCATCCGTCAAAAGATCCGAAAAGCCACGACCGACCCGCAACCGCTGCCGGAGACAGTCGATGGACTTACCGGCCGGCCTGAGGTCGAAAACCTGGTCGGCATCTACGCAGCCCTCGCCGACATGACGCGCGAGCAGGTCCTCGCCGAGTTCGCAGGCCAAGGTTTCGGGGTTTTCAAACCAGCGCTCGCGGATCTGGTGATCTCACGCATCGCGCCGATTGGCGCCGAGATGCGCCGCTGGCTCAGCGACCCCACACTGCTCGACAGCGTGCTCCGCGAGGGCGCGCGCAAAGCAAACGCCATCGCGGAGCCGGTGCTCGCCGACGTGCGCAACATCGTCGGGTTCTGGAGGTAGCACGCTTGCCAGGCGCGCCGGAGAAAGGCAGGCTTTGCGCCTATGACCACGGTCGCATGGAAGTTCTTGGCCATCGCCGACGACAGTGATGAAGCCCCGACCGCCGTGATGCTGGCGGGGCTGCGGGCGCGCGCGGTCGGCGCAGGGCTCGTCATCCTGTGCGTGGTCGAGCCGCGCGCCTTTTCTCAATGGATCGCAGTCAGCGCCGAAATGCTCCGGCAATCGCGCCAAGAGGCCGAAGCGCTCGCTGCGGGACTGGCCGCCCGCGTCAAGGCGGAAACCGGGATCACCGCCGAGATTGTGGTGCGCGAGGGCGAGACGCGCAGCGAAATCCAGCGCCTCCTCGATGACGATCTGGCGATCAAAGTTCTGGTGCTGGGCGCGGGATCTGGCCGCGGCGGACCAGGTCCGCTGGTCTCATCGCTCGCGCGCGGCGTGAAGTTTTCAAACCGACCCGTCCCAGTGCTCGTCGTTCCCGGCGCGATGACGCTCGCCGAGTTGCAGGCGATCACATGAGCGATCCGGCAGCAGCCTGCCCCGCCGCCCAGCCGCTCGACCATGCCCACTGGAAATTGTAGCCGCCAAGCCAGCCGGTGACATCAACCGCCTCGCCAACGAAATAAAGACCTGGAGCGCTTGGCGCCTCCATCGTGCGGGAGGACAATGCCCGTGTGTCGACGCCGCCGCACGTGACCTCAGCCTTGGCGTAGCCTTGCGTGCCGGTCGGCGCCACCCGCCACGACCCAAGACGCTGCGCGGCGGCGACTAGCTCCTGATCGCGCCAGTCCGCCATCGGCCGCTCATCGAACCAGCGCCGCGCAAGCGTCGCGGCAAAACGCTGCGGCAGAGCCTCATCAAGGATCGCAGCCATGCGCGCCTTCGGGCGCGCGCGCTTGCGCGCCATAAGCCAGGCCGCCCCGTCGCGCCCCGGCAACAGATCAATGCTGATCGCCTCCCCCGCGCGCCAGTAGGAAGAGATTTGAAGGATTGTCGGGCCAGAAAGACCACGATGGGTAAACAACAGCGCTTCGCGGAAGGCGGGCCCATCAGCCCTGGCGGCAGCGTCGAGCGAGACGCCGGCAAGCGGCTGCATCATAGACAGGTCGGCAGACCCGAAGGTCAGCGGCACGAGACCAGGCCGGACCCCGACAACCGGAAGACCGAACCGGAGAGCCACACGATGCGCAAAATCGGTCGCACCGATCTTGGGAACCGAAAGTCCGCCCGTGGCGATGATCAGCCGATCACAGACTATATCACCCTGAGATGTCTCCAGACGAAAACGGTCAGCCTTGGAGATGGCGCCGACCGTAACGCCGGTGCGAATCTCCACGCCGGCCAAACAGCACTCCTTGACGAGCATGGCGACAATCGACCGCGCTGCGCCAGTCCCCTCGCAAAACAGCTGACCAAGCGTCTTTTCATAAAACGCCACCCCATGTCGGCGGACCAGATCAATGAAGTCATGCTGGGTGAACCTGGCCAGGGCTGATTTCGCGAAGTGCGGATTTTGTGACAGGAAGCGGTCCGGCGCCACATGCAGATTGGTGAAGTTGCAGCGTCCGCCTCCCGAGATCAGGATCTTGGCTCCGATCGCATCGGTGTGCTCAAGCAGCAGCACACGCCGCGCGCGCGCGCCAGCCGCCGCGGCGGCCATCATCCCGGCGGCGCCGGCGCCGATGACGACGATCTGTGCATCCTGCATCGCGTGCGGTCTCGCTCAGAACGGATTGATCCGACGACGACGCGAATAGGCGAGATAACCAACACTGGCGCCGGCGCGCAGACCAACGCCCGCACGCATGGGCGCAAGAACCATGTCATCGGCTCTTTGGTAGTTGACCCCGATCCCACCCACGAAATAGGCCGACCCTTCAACGCCAGGGAAACGCCGGAAAATCTGATCCGGGTCAGAGATGTTGTAGACGAGGGTGAAAACCTTTGCTGCGTTGCCGCCCGTGTCGAACCCAATCGAGGGCCCCTGCCAAAAAACCTTGCGCCGGCCGCCACTGGCAAGAACCAGCTCACCGCGGCCATACCGCAGTCCCACGCCGATGGCCCCGGCAAGCTCCTCGCCCCTGATGTAGCCAGATGGGCGGCCATGTTCACGGAATATGCGAGACACGGCTTCGCCCGCAGCGGCGGCGGTCGTGCCGAAGAAGTCCGCCACCGCCAGGACCACCTCATTCTCCTCAAAAGTGTCCTTGGCGCGAGCACGCACAGGCGCGGCGAGGCCGGCGGCGACAAAACCGGCTGCCGAAAGTCTGGCGAGAAGACTGCGTCTGGTGGTCATTGACTGCCGCTCCGAGTTGCCGGCCGGTTCGGCCTGCCTGCTGCAAGTTCTTGCTGTTGACCCGCATCGGGTCGCTGGATCAGGCCCCTCGCCAGCATCAGCCAACCCCGAAGGCGGCCGGCGCCGGACGGGCGACGGCCATGCGACGCGCGACGCGGCGCACCCGCCCAAGGCAGGCATGCTGCTCGCCGCGCCATGCCATCGCCACCCCCATCCGGACCAGCTCGATCATGGCGCCCATGCCAAAACACAGCATCAACCCGGTCAGGACCGCAACGTCTGTCGGAACCATGGCGGCGCGCACTGCGCCCGGGTCGGCAAGAATGGCGGCCTCGACGATCGCCCAACCGGCCAACATCCCAACAGAGCCGGTGAAAAAAGCGGATCAAACACCGCATGGAACAGGAGTTCCTCCGCTCTATGCCCCGAAAACTTCCCTACCGAATTATCATACCGCATAAGGCGACCGTGCCGCAGCCGAAAAACACCCAGTCGCATCGCACCCAGTCCCAAAGTGCCCGGTCCCCAAAAACCCGGTCCGAGCCTACCAGGCGCCAGACTACCCGGTCCGCTCGGCGCGCCCCCCAGGAGAGGGCTTGTGGGGCGCGCTCAATCCGCCCCCTCCCCGCAAACCCGGTTTGGAGCAAGCGATGTGACCGACTTTGGCCAGAAGGATCGTGGTGCTGCAGGAGATACGGATGGCAGGGATCGTTGAGGCGGTTGGTCGGCATAAGTCGGACGCGCTGACCTGCGTGGAGGCGGCGTCCTTACTGGGGATGAATGAGCAGCAATTTCGCCGGTTTCGCGACGCCTGCGCCGATTAACGGCGGATGCGATTGCTGATCGCCGGCGTGGCAAACCGCCGACGAACAGGGTCGAGAAGAAGATCAACGACTGGGTCGTGGCGCACTATGTGACGCGTGACCTCGACGTCACGCTGAAGCATTTTCATGAGGAGTGAAGAAGCGGCTTCCGTCACGACGCTCGCCCGCGCCTTGGCGGTGCAAACCTGCGTGGCGGCCAAGTTGTCATCCGTGGCCAAGGTGTCGGCGCCATCATCCCGGTTCGGTGTGAACGACCGCGTCTGAGTTGCGTACGGCGTTGCTGCACCACCCGGTCTTCCAGCCCGCCAATGCAGTTTCCGTCAGAACATGTCGGGATCACGGCACAACCAGAAAATTGCCATGCAAGGCGGCGATCGGTTTGCCCGGCTCGTCTTGCCAGCATTCAACGCGCACATTGGCCACGCGCCGGCCGAGCTTGGTAATGATGGCCCGGGCAAACGCGTCGCGCGGGCGACCTGAGCGCAGATAGTCGATGCTCACGTCGATCGGCTTAGCAGGCTGCCCCCCGGCTTCACCCTGGGAGGCCTGCGCAAACAGGATCCCGATGATCGCCGTGATCTCCATGAATGCACCGATCACCCCACCATGCAAAGCTGGCAGAACGGGATTGCCGATCAGGTCGTGGGAAAACGGCAAAATGGTTGTGAGCTCTGTTCCATGAACATCGGCGCGGATACCCAGGAAACGGGCATAGGCCATGCGCTCCAGCTCGGCGCTCACCACCGCGGCGGGCACGCCCGTCATATGAGCGATCCGGTCACGGGTGAACTCCGGTCCTGGAAGGGCGTAACGCACGGCGCCCCCCTGAACCATGCCCCCGCCACATGGGTCGCCGAGGCGGTCTCAGCACCGCCGCAGGCCTCGCCCGATTCCGATCCTGAGGCTGAGTGCTGCCCCGATTGCGCGCGCTGCGCTTGCCGCAACGACATCGCGCCCAGTGTCCAGCCCAGGCATATCATGGTTCTGCGCCCAGCATGTAAACCCCGACGGCTGTGGCGACTGGGTCGTCTTTTGTCTGATCATACGCAACAGCTCTGATAAACGCGACCGAACGGGTAATCTTCGTGCACTCCGCCTCGGCAGTTACGCCCGTCCCAGGCGCCGCCGGACGCATGTAATCAATCCGCAGATCCAGGGTTGCGATGGAACGAAACTCGCGCAGCGCGACTGCAACAGCGGAGCCGCCAATATGGTCCAGCAACGTGGTCACGACCCCGCCGGCGATGATCCTGGATTCAGGATCGCCCACGAGATCATCGCGAAAAGGCACCCGGGCCACGCAGGTTCGTCCCTCGACGCCGAGCACCTCAATGCCAATGGCGCGCGCGTGCGGGATCGCAGCCATTATCTGCGCCTGCATTGCAGCGTGCTCCTCGAGTGTCAGCGTCATGGCAGAGGCGGTCCGGCAAGCAGGCGCGCACCCATCTCGCGATTGAGCGCCTCCAGTGCGCTCAGAGGGCGGATCATGACGCTAAAATCCGCGATTTGGCCATCGGCGTCAAAATCCAGAATATCGCAGCCCTCGGCCTCACGCCCGGCGATCTGGCAGCGGAAAAACAGCACGCATCGCCCCTCGCCGACGGCTGTGTGGGTGAATGAGAAATCCTGGAGAACCTCAAACAGGTGGGCGAAGAGGAAGCCAACCATGGTCTTGCCTTCGAACGGCTTGAGTTTGGTTGGGCTATGCAGACGTACATCGTCGCGCATCGCGGCGAGCACCCCTTGCACGTCTTTTGCGGCGGCGGAGGTCTGATATCTGAAGTAAGCGCTCATCGCAGTCTGCCTTGCCCGGTCACATAAGTCCAGGCGGTCAGCCAAGGCAAGGACCAAAGACGGCGCCTGGCGGACCAGCCACAAGACAGTCGGATGCGGCGGACCGATCGGGCTGGCGAGCCTGCAATGGAACCAGTGGCGGTCTCTGGCGCCCGCCGCAGGACGGCGAGGCCGAACGCCGGTCCGATCACTGCCTGACTGAGCTGCGCCAGCCCCTAAAAAGCCAAGCCCATCAGAGACGGCTCCCCAAAGACAGCTCTCCAGAGACAGGCCCCGGAGACAGGCCCCGGAACAGCAAGCCCCGGCGAAACACGCCCCGCGGCGTGACATGCCTTGGGCAACCAGGCCAGACGAAGGCTGACGCAGCGAAAAGCAGGGCGATGTCAGGCGGACCATTGCCCGATCACCGTCGTCAGGGGCAAAATGCCAACATCACGCCGAACCTGCGCCTGGCGGCGCAGGCGCAACAGCGGCGAAGACGAGATTGCAGAAGCAGTCTGCAGAAGCAGTCTGCAGGCGCAGGCGCAAGGAGAAGCGGCGCATGGGATTTGTCGGTCGGGCAGACCTGCCCAAGGCGTGCATCATCGGGGCAGGCTGCGCGGGTTTCACGACCGCGAAGCGGCTGAAGGATCATGAGATCTCCTACGATTGCTTCGAGATGTCCGACGATATCGGCGGAAACTGGTACTTCCGTAACCCGAACGGCCGGTCGGCTTGCTATGCGAGCCTGCACATCGACACCTCGAAATGGCGCCTCGCCTTCGAGGACTTTCCCGTGCCGGATCACTGGCCGGATTTCCCGCATCACACCCTGATGCTTCAGTATTTCAAGGACTATGTCGCCCACTTTGGCCTGAGGGACACCATCACCTTCAACACCGCCGTGACGCGCGCTCACCGGGACGCAGACGGACTATGGTCGGTCACCCTCTCCACCGGAGAGACCCGACGCTACGATGTTCTTTTTGTCTGCAATGGACACCACTGGGATCCGCGCTGGCCGGATCCCTACCCGGGCGCCTTCACGGGACGGATGATCCACGCGCATGACTATCGAACACCCTTCGATCCGATCGACATGCGCGACAAGAACGTGATCGTGGTTGGCGCAGGAAACTCCGCGGTTGATATCGCCTCGGAACTGTCGCAGCGCGCAATCGCCAGGAACCTCTGGACGAGCTGGCGGCGTGGGGTCTGGGTGCTGCCCAAAACGATCGCCGGGCGACCAAGCGACAAGGTTCCTGCACCAGCCTGGATGCCCCTCTCCTGGCAAAGAAAACTCGCCAAGTCGATGATCGTGCGGACCGTCGGCCGCATGGAGACCTACGGCCTGCCGACGCCCGACCATGATCCCCTGGAGGCGCATGCGACGGTATCAAGCGAGTTTCTGGCCCGCGTGCAGTGCGGTGATGTCAAGCCGAAGCCCGCCATCAAAGCATTTGACGGGGCGAAGGTGATCTTCACCGACGACACCGAGGTGGAGGCGGACGTCATCGTGTTCGCGACAGGTTACAAGATCTCGTTTCCGTTCTTCGACCAGCCCGAGTTTCAACCGGATGCGCACAATCGCATTCCATTGTGGAAGCGGATGATGAAACCGGGTGTAAATAATCTATTTTACATGGGGCTTGCGCAGCCGCTCCCGACCCTCGTCAACTTCCCCGAACAGCAATCCAAGCTGTGCGCCGCCTTCCTCACCGGGCGCTACGCCCTGCCCGATGCGGCGGCCATGGCCGCAACGATCGCGGCGGACGAGCGCCTGCATGCAGGCCACTATTACGATAGCCCGCGCCATACCATCCAATTGGATTTCAACACCTACTGTCGGGATCTGGCGAAGGAAGTCGCCGTCGGCGAGAAGCGCGCCAGCGCAGCCGGGGCGGGCGCGCCAATCCGCCCACGCGCCGCACCGGCGGCGGCATGACGTACAGCTGTGTACAGACTGCGATCCAACACCCAACCCGCGCCGCGGGCGCCTGTTGCTGGTCGCCCAGATCGCGAGCCCGCCTGAAACGCGGGCGGACCTGCGCAATGGAGAGCACCGGAGCACAGTCTTTGTGGCCCAGACAAGGCCCGGCCAGACGCCTGTCCTAGACCGGACCGATGGAACAACCTTTGATGAAAGCCTCTCCATCTGCCGCTTTCCGGACAGCATGTTTCCTGACCCGCCGCTGTTGGGCGCGTGCGCCAGGACGGCGGCGTTGATCGACATGTGGATGCGCCGTGTGGAGCCCGGGGTCATGTCCCGGGTCGCCAATTACCGGCGCAACGCGCCCGCGAAGCGCGCGACTGGCCGACCAGAACTTGGCGTTCTGGCGCGTCAGCGCTGCACCCTGCGCCCGCACCATCGCCTCGCTGGAACGGCATTGGATCCAGGTCAGCTGCGGTCGACAGGCGCGCGTCCCTGGCGCGGACGGCGCGCATGCCCTCATGGCGAGCGACGGCTGTTCGATGGCGGACATCACCCTCAGCACACCAGTGGACTTTGCAGCGCTGACCGGACCGGAGCCGCGGCAGACCGCGCCCATCCGGCGAGACCGGCGCGGGCAGAGGGGCACGCGCCCGGGCGTTGGCCCGCACCCGCCGCTGAACAGGCTCGCGCAGGCCCTCGTCCCAAAGCGCCAAGGAAACAAGTGACATGGAAACCAGTGACATGGAAACCGTCAGAATGTCCCTAGATCCAATACCCAGCGAAGTCTCAGCCCTGCGCGCGCTCCTCAGGGCGCGCCAGGCCGCCCCAGGTCCCATCAACATTGTCGCCCGGCGCGCCGCCATGGATGCGTTTGGCGACCTTACACCGCTGCCCGCTGGGGTAAGCCAATCCGAGGAAACGCTGAACGGCGTGCCAGGTCAGACCCTGTCGCCGCGCGACAGCGCGCGAGCAGCCCGGATCTTGTATCTGCACGGCGGCGGCTATGTGATCGGGTCCTCCCGCAGTCACCGCGGTCTTGCCGCGCAACTGGCGCTCGCAGCCGGCATGGCGACAACTGTGCTGGACTATCGCCTGGCGCCGGAACACCCCGCGCCAGCGGCGGTCGAGGACGCGGTCGCGGCCTATGATGCGCTCGTCGCTGCAGGCGTGAGCCCTGAGCGGATTGTCATTGCAGGCGACTCAGCCGGCGGCGGCCTCGCCCTGGCGATGACGCACGCGCTGAAAGGCCAGGGACGCCCGCTGCCCGCCGGCCTGTTTTGCATGTCTCCCTGGGCTGATCTCGCCCAGACGGGACCAAGCTATGACACCGCCGCCAGCGTCGATCCCATGCTGACCAAAGACAACCTGGATGCGTTCGCTGCGCACTACCGCGCCGGCCTTGCGCCGGATAATCCAATCATATCCCCAGTGCATGGCGATTTCGCAGGTTTTCCCCCGCTTCTGATCCACGCCGGAACACATGAAATTCTGCTCTCAGACGCCCACGCCGTCGCCGCAAAGGCCGCACTGGCTGATGTCGAAACGACCCTGGTGTCAGCTGCACAGATGATCCACGTCTTCCACGCATTCTTTCCGATGCTGACCCCCGCGCGCACGGCGCTCGCCCAGGCAGGGCGCTGGATCCGAGCCCGTATCGACGGCGCTCAGCCGACGCCCTCGAACAGCACGGAAGAGATGTAGCGCTCCGCAAAACTGGGCACGATGACCACGATGCGCTTGCCGGCGTTTTCCGGCCGCCGCGCAAGTTCGAACGCGGCCCAAAGCGCCGCACCGGACGAAATGCCGCCAGGCAGACCTTCAAGGCGGGCCGCCTCGCGCGCCGTTGCAACCGCGTCCTCATTGGTGACCTGCACAACCTCATCGATCACGGACCGGTCGAGAATGTCCGGCACGAAACCGGCGCCAATGCCCTGGATCTTATGCGGGCCGGGAGGGCCGCCAGACAGAACCGGGGAATTTGCAGGCTCAAGCGCGACCACCTTCACGTGCGGCAGGCGAGACTTGAGCACTTGCCCCACACCGGTGATGGTGCCCCCGGTGCCGACCCCCGCCACGAAGATATCCAAGACCCCGTCTGTATCAGTCCAGATCTCCTCCGCGGTGGTGCGCCGATGGATCGCCGGGTTTGCCGGATTGGCGAATTGCTGGGGAATAATCGCCTTGGGGTTTTCTGCCGCAATCGCCTGGGCGCGCGCCACCGCCCCCTTCATGCCTTCCCCGGCCGGCGTCAGCACCAACTCGGCGCCCAGGAAGGCGAGCATCTTGCGGCGCTCCAGGGACATGCTTTCCGGCATCACGAGGATCAGGCGAAGACCACGATTGGCTGCGACGAAGGCCAGGGCAATCCCCGTATTCCCGGATGTGGGCTCGACCAGCACGGTGTCAGGTCCGATCGCGCCGCGCGCAAGCAAATCATCGATCATGGCCACGCCGATCCGGTCTTTGACGCTGGCGATCGGATTGAAGAACTCAAGCTTGGCGAGAACCTCAGCGCCAGCCGCCTTCGCCTGCGTCAGGCGCGGCAATCGTACGAGCGGAGTGTCGCCGATCGTCGCGGTGATGTCGTCATAGATCCGCCCGCGACCGGGCGGTCGCACGACGGCAGGGGTCGGGCGTGCAGACATGGCGGCTCCATCAAGATATCGCTGCCTCTAGGTCTGCATCACCCGCGCCGCGGTCAAGTCCTGCACAGCGCCTGACACATGAGGTTTTCTACAGACTTGTCGCAGCAGGGCTGCGCCTTGCTTCGGGAAGCCCGTGTTTACCCTCTGGTAGCAGATAGCCTGTAAGGGCAGTCCCAGGATAGATCAGTGGGAGTCCGCCATGCGCCTGTCGCGCCATCTTCTCGCCGCAGTGTGCCTTGCCGCGCTGTGCGCGCCGGCGGTCGCTGGCGATGGCTCATCGACAGGCTATGTCGGGGCCTCATACGGACAGAGCAAGACCTCTCTGCGCGGCTTGCAAGACGCCGATGAAAACGTCGTGGAAGTTTCCGGGGCCTGGTCGATCGCGCTGAGCGAAACGATCGGACTGCAGGCAGATGGCGGGTTTGCCTATCTCGACGAGGCCGGTGACACGCAACCCTTTGCGACGCTGCATGTGGCATGGCGTAATTCAGATATCGGACTTGCCGGCGGCTTCCTGGGCGCAGCCAGGGATGGTGACGACACCGTCTATGGCGGGGGCCTCGAAGGGCAGTACTATATCAACCGGTTCACTCTCTACGGATCGCTCGGTTATGCCCGCGGGCAGGGCGTTCCGCCGCCATCCGCGCCGCCGCCGAGCGTCTCACAGACGGATATTGATTATCTGGCCGCTCGCGCCCAGGTGCGCTACTTCCCACACGACAACCTCCGCATCGCCGGCGCACTCGGCTACGGCTCCTCCGATGACGGCTTCAGGTCAAGGTCAGGCTACGCGCTCGGCGCGGACGCAGAGTATCAGCTGAGCAGTCTGCCATTGTCCGTTTACGGACGCGTCGGATACAACGATTTCGGCAACGGCTTGGCCGGCGACGTGGAAAATGTCACGACCGGGGCCCTGGGCGTGCGCTGGAGCTTCGGCGCCGACAGTCTCTTCTATCGGGACCGAGCCGGTGCGACAAGTGACGGCTTTAAGGATCTTCTGCTGCTGCACTCAGGCAATAACTGAGGCGCCGCCCAACAATCCCGAAGACCAACAATCCCGAAGACCAGACACAGCCAGGGACGCCGCGACAGCGCGTGCAGGCCGGGTCTGAAACCCGCCGCCGCCGGCTGCAGGCGGCGCCAAAAGCGGGCAGCCCTCAGCAAGGACAGCCTGAGCGCAAATCCTCTCGGTTAAGACAAAATTCGCCCTTGCCGGGCACGATGCCGGTTCAGGTTCTCGCTCGTCAAAGGCCGTCTGATGTCGTTTCGTTTGCTCGTCGCCGCCAGCCTCGCCTGCGCATGCGCCGCTCCGGCAATGGCGCAGGATCAGTCTTCTTCCGGCTATGTGGGGGCCAGTTATGGCCAATCCGCCAGCAAGCTGCGCGGCTTCCAGGACGCGGACACCGACATCCTGCAGGTTGAAGGCGCGGCAAGCTTTGCGCTTTCCCGCCTGATCGGCCTGCAGGTCGACGCCGCCTACACCCTGGCAGAGCCCGGCCGCGAGAATGAAGGCCAGCTCGACGTAGGCGCGCACCTTGCATTTCGCAATGCCCGCTATCTGATGGTGGGCGTCTTCCTGGGCGGGTCGGAGGACCGCGACGACCAGTTTTATGGCGGCGGCACGGAAAGCCAAGCCTACCTCGACAGATTCACCTTGTACGCCTCCAGCGGCATTGGCCGACTGGACGACACGGCAAGCGGGGATCTGGAAATTCGGGGCGGACGCCTGCAGGGGCGTTTCTTTCCGCAGCAAAACCTTGCGGTTCGCGTCTCAGGCTCGCTGGCAGAGTTGACCGCGC
>JBILMQ010000307.1:0-4052 GCA_044375455.1 Caulobacterales bacterium
CCGCCGCGGCGACCACACAACAACAATTCTGGGGCGGCCGCGCAGAGGTCGAGTACAAGATGAGCGGATCACCGGTAAGCCTCTACTCCGGCGTACAGTACGGCCAGGATGACGCCGCCGTTGTCCGCAACACGAAGGTTCTTGCTGGCATCCGCTGGAACTTCTCAGCCGACACCCTCTACGCGCGAGATCGCGCCGGAGCAACCCATGACCGGCCGCGCGACCTCTTGGGCTTCGACGCCATTCCAAGCTTCAACTGACCCGGCCGGTTCTTACATCGAAAGCTTGAGGGGCGTCAGATCCGGATAGCGCGGCTCGTCTTTGGCCTGCTTTGCCCGGAAAGCCTCCGCCATGTGCGGCGGCGCGAACATGCCTGTCTGCCACACCGCAATGTAATCAAGCGCGTCGGCAATCGAATGATCACGTGCGTAGTTGATCATGACCTTGGAACCCGCCACCGCCAGCGGGGCCTTTGCGGCGATTTCACGGGCGGTCTCCATGACATGGGCAAGCAGGCTCTCATGGTCAGGCAGCACCTCATTGACGAGACCGATCTCGCGCGCTTTCTCGGCAGGAAGACGACGGCCCGTATAGGCAAGCTCGCGCACCCAACCCTCTGGAATAAGCTTCGTCAGACGCGGAAATGTCCCGACATCAGCCGTCATGGCAATGTTGATTTCCTGAATGCAGAAGAAGGCGTCAGCAGAGCAATAGCGGATGTCGCAGGCCGAAATCAGGTCGACGGCGCCGCCGATCACGCCGCCCTGACAAGCAACGAGAACCGGCATGCGCGCCTGGTCAAGACAGGTGAATGTGCTTTGCAGATGATGCACGTGGCGTCGGAATGCTTCATTCCGGGTCCAGGGATCCGCGCCGCCCTGCATCGTCACGCCAGCGCCGTCCGTGAACACAGACAGCTCCATGCCGGCCGAGAAATGACGCCCGGTGGAAGAAATGACGATGACGCGCGCGCGGGCATTCGCGTCGATGTCGCGCACAATTTCGGGCAACTCGTTCCAGAACGCACGGTTCATGGTGTTCATCGCATCCGGACGCTTGAGCTGGATGTGGGCGATCTGATTGTCGATGGTCACGTTGAAACAGGTTGGCGTCATCGGGGCGTCTCCCAGGGACAGGCTGCATGTGCCCGTCAATGTCGGTTCATGGTCGCAGAAAGGCTTGCATGTCAGCGCCACTCCCGCAATCGCCGACGCAGGGACAAGCTGGGCCAACCCCCTTCGCGTTTCTGGACTTTGAGGCCTCAAGCCTCTCGCCGGAGTCCTGGCCGATCGAATGGGGCGTCGCACGCTGCGATGCGCCGGTGGCCAGCGGCCTGATCGCGCCAGCGCCGACATGGCCAGACAAAGCCTGGAGCCTGCGCTCAGCCGGCGTTCACAAGATCAGCCGTGACAGCCTCGCTTCGGCAGATCCTCCGCACCGCGCCCTGACCCGTCTGGAAGCCGCGGTGCGCGGCGCACTGGTGTTTTCCGACGCACCGGATTTCGATAATCTTTGGCTGGCCCGACTTGCAGAAGCGGCAGGCCGCCCGCCGGCCTTCGGCATCCTGGACTGGACGCTGGCGCTTGGACCGGCGCTGCGCCATCCGTTGTTTCCCGGCATCGTCGACAGCGCCGACCGGCGCGCCCCCCGCACCCACCGGGCCGGACCTGACGCCCGCCACATGCTGGAGGTTTATCTGATGAGCCGGGCCCTGGCCTGACGCGGCGAACCGCTCGCCGCGCCCGAGATCTTGCCCAGGCGCGTCCACACACTCACCGATCAGGCGACGCGCGCGCGCCCGGGTCCGCTCCAAGGGCCGCCCCGAGGGCCGCAAGCGCCGCCTCGGCGAACAGCGCCATGTTGGCGGCGCGCACGGTCAGCCCTGTCTCCCATCGGGCGGCGGATTGCACCGGGCCGCTGACGGCCACAAAAGTGACCCCCGCTGGCGCGGAAGGACCGGCAGCGCCGGATTCCGCAAGTCCCCACACGGCGTTCAGGCGGGTGCGCACCGCATGTGCAAGGTCAAGAACCGCGCCTTCGCTCGATCGCCGGATGGCCTCACGCGGCATGTCCAGAAGCACCATCCGTGACGCTGCGGTGTAGACGATCCCGCCGCCGAGAAAGTAGGCTGACGCGCCAGGAACAGCGAGCAGCGCCGCGCTGATCAGACCGCCGGCCGATGACTCAGCCACCGCAACGGTTTCACGACGCGCCGCAAGCGCGCGCGCGACGCGCTCGGCCTGGCGCACCAGATCTTCAAAGGCGGGCGGCGCAACCACGGACCGGCAGCAAAACTAAAGGACGCGCCCGATCGCCCGCCGCCACCAGCCATCCCGTTTCTCCGGGCTTTCCTCTGGAGCCAACCCCTGACCCTTCAGCAGCCGATAGGCGTCAGCATACCAGGGAGAACCCGGAAAGTTATACCCAAGAACGGCCCCGGCGGCAGTGGCTTCATCGGTTACGCCAAGCGCAAGATAGGTCTCCACGAGACGGTAGAGCGCTTCAGGCGTGTGCGACGTCGTCTGGTAGTCCGAGATCACCGTCTTGAAACGGTTCGCGGCTGCGATGTACTGGTCGCGACGCAGATAATACCGCCCGACCTCCATCTCTTTGCCGGCGAGCTGATCGTCGACCATGTCCAGTTTGAGCCGGGCGTCGCGCGCGTAATCGCTTGCCGGGAAACGCCGCTCCACCTCCAGGAGGGCGTTTTTCGCGTTGACCGTCGTGTTCTGATCGCGGCCGACATCAAGGATCTGCTCGAACTGACACATGGCGATCAGATAATAGGCGTATGGCGCGCTGCGGTTGCCGGGATGCAGTGTCAAGAAGCGCTGTGCGGCCGCGATCGCGTCGTCATACTTATTGGCCTGATAGCTTGCATAGGCCGACATCAGGATTGCCCGACGAGCCCACTCAGTGTACGGATGCTGTCGCTCGACCTCGTCAAAGGCGGTCGCCGCTTCGGCCCAGTATTTGCGGTCAAGTTGCCGCAGCGCCTCCTGGTAAAGCTGCTCGACCGGCCGCTCGCGGAACTGCACCTCCTCGCGCGGACGTCCCGCGCAGGCGGCGACGACGGACGCCGCCCCGGCGACAAGGAGAATGGCAAGAGACGATTTCGAACGAACCATCGGGCAGGCTCACCTGTTGACGCCGCCGGCCGCAAAAGCGCGACGGACCAGTCTGAAGCGCATGACGCACGGACCGTTTACCGCCTTTGCCGTGGCGAGGCGAGACGGAATCGCCGCGCGGGCGCATCCGATCCCGTACGATGGTGCAATGACGGGCTTTCCAGGCGGCTTTGTGGCGCGCCCACAGACGCCTGAGGCAGGGCTGAGCGCCGGCTGCGCAGGCGAAGACCTGCAAACCGGCGCCCTTTCAGATGGGCGCCCTTTCAGATGGGCGGCCGGTCAGGAGGGCGGCCGGTCAGGAGGGTCCCCAGTCAGAAGACCGCGCCTGGCCGAACACGGCGCTGCTCAAAGAAATCTGGCGCAGAATACTGGCGCAGGTCGCCCTGCCGCGCCAACCGCCTTCTGTTGGCCCCCTGCTGTTGGCCCCATGCTGTTGGCTTGCCCATGACGCAAAGTGACATATACTCACATCAAACGCCGTCGCACTGGCTTCCGGAAGTGGGGCCAGACGTCAAGCAGGCCCAGACGTCAAGCAGGCAAGGTGTTTGGCACGGTTTTTGGGCGGCAGCGCCGGAAAACCGGAGTCGATGAGCAATCAGGGAGGCGGACATGGATGCACTCACGTGGCGTGGCGCCCGGTTGGCCGCTCGTATCGATCGCCACGTCGGGGAGCGCATCCGCCGCCGTCGCACCATGCTCGGATATACTCAAGAACAACTCGCGGCCGCGCTCGAGATCTCCTACCAGCAGGTTCAGAAGTACGAAACAGGCGCCAACCGGGTCAGCGCCGGGCGGCTTTATCAGATCGCCCAGCGCCTCGAAGTTTCGATCAGCCATTTTTTTGAAGGGCTGGATCAGTTCGACGGCCACACCGCTGCGGATCCACCGCACGGCTCGAACCGCGCGACCATCGAACTCGTGCGG
>JBILMQ010000269.1:0-4912 GCA_044375455.1 Caulobacterales bacterium
GTCTCCGGGTCAATGTCTTCTGGCGGCAGCGTGCGCACGAAGGGACGGTCATAGAGCGGAGCTTCGTCTGCGAGCGGCGCAAGAGGCAGATCGCAGACCGTCTGGCCCTTGTGTTTCAGCACAATGCGTCCAGTGTCCGTGGTGATCCCGATCACCGCTGCATCTAGGCCCCACTTTGTCATGATCCGTTCGGCGTCAGGTTCCCGGCCCGGCTTGAGCACCATAAGCATGCGCTCTTGGCTTTCGGACAGCATCATTTCATAGGCCGACATGCCCGCCTCGCGTTGCGGCACGTGGTCCAGTATCAGTTCAATCCCGGAACCGCCCTTAGCGGCCATCTCGATCGACGAGGACGTGAGTCCGGCCGCGCCCATGTCCTGGATCGCCAGGATTGCGTCGGACTCCATGAGTTCGAGGCACGCCTCGATCAGCAGTTTTTCGACAAACGGGTCGCCCACCTGCACGGTCGGGCGTTTTTCCTGGGAGGAGTCATCGAATTCCGCTGACGCCATGGTCGCGCCATGAATGCCGTCGCGTCCCGTTTTTGATCCGACGTAGACAATCGGGTTGCCGACGCCGCGTGCGGCTGACTTGAAGATCCTGTCGCTGCGCGCCAGGCCCACGCACATGGCGTT
This sequence comes from Caulobacterales bacterium, assembly GCA_044375455.1. Taxonomy (GTDB): domain Bacteria; phylum Pseudomonadota; class Alphaproteobacteria; order Caulobacterales; family Aquidulcibacteraceae; genus JBEIHX01. The sequence goes on from JBILMQ010000269.1 coordinate 636, forward strand.
GACCAGGATATTTCCGTTGTAGCTGCTGTGAAAATTGGTTTCGCCGCCGACCGTGGGCACCCCCACGCAGTTGCCGTACCCGGCGATGCCCGCGACGACGCCAGCGACGAGGCGTCTCGTTTTCGGGTGATCGGGCGCGCCGAACCGCAGCGCGTTCATCAAGGCGATCGGACGCGCGCCCATCGTGAAAACGTCGCGCATGATGCCGCCGACGCCGGTCGCCGCCCCCTGGTAAGGCTCGATGAAGGAGGGATGGTTGTGGCTTTCCATCTTGAAGACGACGCACAGACCGTCGCCGATGTCGACCACGCCAGCGTTTTCCCCCGGGCCCTGGATGACCTGCGGGCCGGTGGTCGGCAGGCGCTTAAGGTGCAGCCGGGAGGACTTGTAGGAGCAGTGCTCCGACCACATGACCGAGAACAAGCCCAGCTCGGTGTAATTCGGCGTCCGTCCGAGCCGCTGCACGATCCGGTCGAATTCCTCAGCCTTCAGGCCGAATTCTCTGGCCAAGTCTGCGGTCACGGGAGGTTCTGAAGTCTGCATCATAGCGAGGGTGATAGCCGCGCACGCCGCGGAACGCAAAGCGCGCTGGCGTTGGCGCGCTGGCGTCGGCCGGACAGGGCTGAGCCCTGTGCGGAGGGTCACTGACGCGGGCGTCCGGCAAGCGCAGGACGGCCGTTCGTGAGCTTGCGCCGACGCGGGTTTAGCGGGCCGCGCCGGGGTTATGTCGACTCAAGAATGCTTTCGAAGAGTTTCCATCCGCCCATGCGATCGAGGTGAGGATCTGCGGAACGATCGGGGTGGGGCATCAAACCCAGCACATTGCCGGCTTCGTTGAGAATTCCGGCAATGTCATTCACGGATCCATTTGGATTGCCGCGGTAGCGAAACGCCACCCGGCCGTCCCCTTCAAGGCGGGCCAGGGTCTCAGCGTCAGTTGTATAGTTTCCTTCCCCGTGTCCGATCGGCATGACCGTCTGGCTGATGGAGCCGTATGCGCGGGTAAAGCGGGTGTCTGGATTGGTGATCTCGAGAGGTTGCTCGCGGCAGACATATTTGAGGTTGGCGTTGCGCACCAGAGCCCCCGGCAGGAGGTGCGCTTCGGTCAGGATCTGAAAGCCGTTGCAGATGCCAAGCACGGCCACGCCGGTCTCCGCGCGGGCTTTGACTTCGCGCATGACGGGACTTTGCGCCGCCATGGCCCCGCAGCGCAGATAGTCGCCATAGGAAAAGCCGCCAGGCAACACGATCAAATCCAGTCTCGGGAGATCAGTTTCCTGGTGCCAAACCAGCGTCGGGCGCTGCCCCGTCACACGTTCAAGGCTGTCAGCGCAATCCCGGTCACAGTTCGAGCCTGGAAATACAATCACGGCTGATTTCATGAGCGCCTCATAGCGTGCGCGACCTGCGGGCGCAAATCGCAGCCGCCACCCAGACACAGCGCGCGGGTCAAACTCACGTTTTGAAGGTCGTGTCTGCAGCGGGTCTGCCGGGGACCGTTTTCGTCGGCCTCGCTTGCTGAAGGCCTCAGCCTGCCGGGCAGTCCAGGATTGCGCTACGAAAATCGCCGGAATCCTCAGTTGAAGGGGTCTGGCGCGTCAGGGGCGGATCTCAACCCGGTAGCTTTCGATCACCGTATTCGCCAACAAAAGCTCACACATATCCTTGACCGCGGCCGCTGCCGCCGTCGGGTCTCCCGGCGCGAGGTCGAGTTCAATCACCTTGCCGACGCGCGCATCTGTAACGCCCTGGAACCCCAGGTCCTGAAGCGCGGCTGCAACCGCTTTGCCCTGCGGATCCAGAACGCCGGACTTCAGGCCGACGTGAACGATCGCTTTCATCCTCAGCCCTCTCCGCCAGCCGCCTTCAGAATGCCGAGCCGGCGCGCCACTTCGGCGTAGGCTTCCGTGACATTGCCCAGGTCGCGTCTGAACCTGTCCTTGTCCATTTTCTCATTGGTCGCCACGTCCCACAGTCTGCAGCTGTCAGGACTGATCTCATCGGCCAGCACGGTGCGGACCATTTCGCCTTCGTAGAGGCGTCCGAACTCGACCTTGAAATCGATGAGGCGGATGCCGACGGCGGCGAACATCCCGAACAGATAATCGTTGATCCGCAGCACCAGCGCCATGATGTCATCGATTTCCTGGGTGGACGCCCAGTTGAAAGCTGTGATGTGCTCCTCTGACACCATAGGGTCGCCCAATTCATCATTCTTATAGCAAAACTCAACGATGGACCGCGGCAGTTGCGTTCCTTCGGGGATCCCGAGGCGGGTTGACAGAGACCCTGCGGCCACATTGCGGCAGATCACTTCAAGCGGAATGATCTCGACCTCGCGGATAAGCTGCTCGCGCATGTTGATCCGCCGGATGAAATGCGTCGGCACGCCGATGGCGCCGAGATTGGTCATGATGAATTCGCTGATCCGGTTGTTCAGGACGCCCTTGCCTTCCAGGATCGCGTGCTTCTGGGCATTAAACGCCGTTGCGTCGTCCTTGAAATACTGAATCAGGGTCCCGGGTTCAGGGCCCTCATAGAGAATCTTCGCCTTGCCCTCGTAGATTTTCTTGCGGCGAGTCATGTCTCAACTCCCCTTCCAGGGCTTAGGAACATCGGCAATATCCGGCGGAACACTGGGAACAGCACGCTAGCCGACCAAGCCGCCGCTCACAATCCGCCCTTGCCGTCACGAAAGCGGAAGGGGGCGCCGCGTGCTGGGTAAGCCTGGTCGGCGCGAGGTTCCTTTGATTTCCGGAGCGATGATGTATATCGAGGCCAAACAGCGCTGGCGCAAGCCGCCGGCGCAGGGGATTGTGAACGAGGACCCTTAATGAGCACCTTCAATGAGCGTGAAAAGGCTCAGGAAAGCAAATACGCACATGACGCCGAACTGGAGTTCAAGGCTCAGGCCCGGCGGGCCAAGCTGGTGGGGCTCTGGGCGGCAGGGCTCATGGGGATGACGGTTGAGGCGGCTGAGGCTTACGCCAAGGAAGTCATCATCTCTGACCTCGAGGCGCCGGGCGATGATGACCTGTTCGCCAAGGTTCGCGCGGATCTCAACGCCAGGGGCATCGCCCAGACGGATCACCAGATCCGCCGCCAGATGGATGAGCTTCTGGAGACGGCGCGCGCCCAGCTTCGAGCTGGGGCCTAGGCGCGCGAGGCGGTTTCGGGCGGCTGGTGGGCTGTCTCATCGAGCAGAAACCTGCGAAAGGCCGCCACTCTTTGGCTGTTTCGCAGCTCTGCCGGATATACGAAGAACACGTCGAAGCGTGTTCCTGCATGATCCGGAAACAGGCGGACAAGGCCGGCGGCGGTGCGGGCCATATAGTCGGGCAGGCTGCCGATCCCCAGGCCGGCTTCGACCGCTTTGAGCATCCCATAAACATTGTTGACCTTCAGCGTGCAGGGGCGCGGCGCCGCGCCGTCCCGACCTGCTCTCATGGCCCAGTCCAGATCCTGCATCGGACTGTCTTCGGGGGCGCCGTAGGCAATGATCCGGTGATCATCGAGGGCTGCGGGCGCTGGCGGTGTTCCTGCTTGCTCGAGGTAGGCCAGCGATGCGTACAAGCTGGCCTCGACCTCCAGGATCTTGCGCTGCACGAGGTCTGGATGCGTGGCGCCCCCTAAGCGCAGGGCGCATTCAGCCTCGAGCCGGCCAAGATCATATTCGCGGTCATCGAGCAGCAGGTGAAGTCTCACCTCTGGATAGGTTGCCTGGAAGCGGCCGAGCCGCGGGACCAGCCAGAGTGCGCCCAGCGCCACCGGAGCGGTTACGCGCAGTTCTCCCTGCGGGCGGTCGCGCGTGTCTTTAAGCATGCTTTCGGCCAATGCAGCCGAGGCGGCCATGTCGCGCGTGGCCTCGAGCAGCGTCACGCCGGCATCAGTGAGCACCAGTCCGCGCGCATGCCGATGAAACAGTGTCACGCTCAGCCCGTGTTCAAGGCTGGCGATCTGACGGCTGACCGCTGACTGGCTGACGCCCAGACGCGTCGCTGCCGCGGTCAGGCTCAGCTGCTCGGCGGCCGCATGGAAAGTCTTCAGCTTGTCCCAGTCCATCTGCACCCTCATGTACGACGCGCCAAAGGCCAGACGCCGCCCGATCTGCGCCCGACACTCGTCTGGGCCCCCCCTGCCTTAGGCCCCCCTGCCTTAGGCTGCCTGCCTTACGTCCCTGTTTCTGGCTCACGGCTCAGGTCGTGTGCGCTCGCCAACAGGACGCCGTGGGGACTGCGCGCAGGCGTTTGGCAGGCGCGCACCGGGTGATTGGGCCG
>JBILMQ010000047.1:0-16836 GCA_044375455.1 Caulobacterales bacterium
CGGCGCTCATGCTGCGGCTCCTTGTTGCGACATCATATTGTCGAGGGCGGCTATCAGAGCCAGGCGGTCAGTCTTGGCGACGGCGGCAAGAGCCCCGGACGGGATGTCATTTGTCAGGACCAGGCGCGGACACTCGGCCAGGCGCGGATTGCCCGCTGTAAGCTTTTCGACTTCCGCTTCCGTTTCGAAATCTGTCAGCATGACGTCGAACTGCATGCCGGCGGCTATCAGTTTCTGCGCTGCCTGCGGACCTTCCACCGCTTCCACGTCATACCCGGCCGCCATCAGAAGCGGCTGTAGCATGGAGCGGAAGAAGGGGTTCGGATCAATGAGGAGCGCGCGCATGCGAGCCGCCGCCTGAGGCGCCGGCTCATCCTTAAACCAGTTCGGATCGGCCCGCCTCAGGAAGTAGGCCATGTCAAGCACATCCGTGGCTGCGCCTCTGAGCACAGCTGTGCCGAGCAGGCCTGGACGTTCTGAAGACAGGCCGAATTCAAGGCGTTCATACACAATGTCGACGATCTCATCGACGGCAAGCCCCATGAGCTTGCGCCCCTGGGTAAAGACCAGGATCGGCTGCTTGCCCTCGGCGCGGATATCGCTATCGGGGGCCGCGCAGGTGATCGGCATCAGCTTGCCGCGGTACTGCAGCACAAGGCGCCCGTCAGCCCGCTCGATCTGAGAGACAGAGATTTCCTCAAGGCGCGTGACCAGCGACAGCGGCACAGCCTTCGGTTCCGGGCCGCCGGCGCGGAAGAGCAGAAGGCTCTGGCGCTCCTGGCTTTGTGCGCTGGCCGCAGCAGCCTGCTCTTCGCGCAGAGCATCTCCGGCCAGTGCGCCCACATTCTGCGAAACCCCGTTGGGGTCGACGATCATGATGACTGTGCCATCGCCCAGAATGGTCGCACCCGACAGCATGCGCAGGTCACGCAGCAATGAAGACAACGGCTTGACGACGATTTCTTCTGTATCAAACACGTCATCGACAACCATGCCGAAGTGGTGCCCGCCCGCCTGCATCACGATCACGAAGGACGTCCTGCGCGGGGCGGCGCCCTCAAGGCCGAGCACATCGGCGAGCTCCACCAGCGGCAACAGCCTGTCGCGCAGTCGCAGGACCTTCGTGCTGTTGATCGTCTCGACCTGATGCTGGCATCCCTTGCCGGTGCGGACCAGCTCAACGACGCTTGACTGCGGCACAGCGAAGCGCGCATTGCGTGCGCCGACGATCAGTGCAGACACTATCGCCAGCGTCAGCGGGATTTTTATGGTGAAGGTTGTTCCGCGGTTGGGGGCGGACGTCAGATCGATCGTTCCGCCGATCGCCTCTACATTGGTGCGCACGACATCCATGCCGACGCCACGCCCGGACATGTTGGTGACCTGGGCTGCGGTTGAGAAACCGGGAGCGAAGATATGGCGATGGATTTGCGCATCAGACATCGCCATTGCATCGGCGTGACTGGCGAGGCCTTGTGAGATGATCTTTTCGCGAATGCGCACCGTGTTGAGACCGGCGCCGTCATCGGCGATCTGGATGATGATATGACCGCCTTCATGGTAGGCGCGCAGATTGATCACCCCGGTCTCAAGCTTGCCTTTCGCCGCCCGGTCGGCAGGGCTTTCCAATCCGTGATCGCAGGAGTTGCGGATCATGTGCGTCAGCGGATCTTTGATCAGCTCCAGAACCTGGCGGTCAAGCTCCGTCTGCTCGCCCTCCATGCGCAGTTCGATCTTTTTCTTCAAATCGTGCGCAGCGTCCCGCACGATCCGCGGCAGTTTCTTCCAGGCATTGCCGATCGGCTGCATGCGCGTCTTCATAATCGCGTCCTGCAGTTCGGCGGTTATGTTCGACAGGCGTTGCAAGGGCGCCTTGAACTCGCTGTCATCGAGCTGGCGCACCATCTGGAGCAGCTGGTTGCGGGTAAGCACGAGCTCGCTCACCGTCGTCATCAGGTTTTCAAGCACATCCACAGTCACGCGGATTGTCTGATTGGCGATTGTGCTCTCGCCGCTGCGCGCGGCCCGGGCAATGTCCTCCTCCTCGCCCGTGTCGACCGCGGGGACAGCCGCGGCCACGCTTGGCAGGTTTGCGCCTGGGCCCGCGGCGGACTGAAACGCTGCTTCGAGTTCGGCCAGGCTGACCTCCCCTGGTCGCAGCGCGCGCCCGAGGTCCACGTCCCAGCGTATGCCGAGCGCCTCGGCCTCCTCGCGCGACTTCGGCTCGCCAAGGACCGAGCTCTTGGCGGGGGCGGCCGGTTCCGGGTGGGCCGCCACCTTCACCGGCGCCGCGGTCTTCGGCGCGGCTGGCGCAGCGCCGACCATGTCGCCGCTTGCCGCAGCTTCGAGTCGCGCGATCAGAGGACGGTCGTTCCCGCTCGGTTCGGCGCCGCTGGCTTCCAGCCCATGGAGAATTTCCTTAATGCGATCAATGGACTCCAGAACCAGCGTCACGGCATCGGTCGTGACCGGGAGTTCGCGGTCGCGGAACTTGCCGAGCAGGGTTTCGCCGGCATGCGCCACCGCCTCCAGACGCGGCAGGCCGAGAAAACCGCACGTCCCCTTGATCGTGTGGACCAAACGGAAGATGGCGTTCAGCGTTTCCTGATCGTTAGGGTCTTGCTCAAATCGCACGAGCTCTGTGTCGATAACTTCAAGACTTTCAGCAGTTTCCGTCAGGAACTCGGACAGAAGATCATCCATGGCGCAGAACCACCCCAGTGACACTGCTGGCGACCTATGCCAGCACACTCGGGATCAGCATCACCCGGCAACTCTGAAGATCACGTTAGCGCCGGCAGGCGCGGCTCACCGCCAGGCGGCCAGCGGCGGCATGGACGACAGGATGCTTTCCACATTGCCGCCTGTCTTCAGACCGAACGTGGTTCCGCGGTCATAAAGCAGATTGAACTCGACATATCGCGACCGCCACTTCAGCTGATCTTCGGCGTCGTCCGATGTCCACGGCTCGCCCGCCCGCCGGGCTGCAATGGTCGGATAGATTTCCCGGAAAGCCTGCCCGACGGCTTTCGTGAAATTGAAGTCTGCGTCCCAGTTATCGGTGTTGTGGTGATCATAAAAAATGCCGCCGACCCCGCGATGTTCGCCGCGATGGGGCAGAAAGAAGTAGTCGTCAGCCCAACGGGCGTATTTTTCGTAATATGCCCCGTCCGCGGCATCACAGGCCGCTTTCAGGGCCGCATGAAAGTCTGACGCATCCGGGTTCGCCCGGTCACGATGTGCGGTGAACATCGGGTTCAGGTCAGCCCCGCCCCCGAACCACCACTGGGTCGTCACGATCATGCGGGTGTTCATGTGCACGGCGGGGACCCGAGGGTTTCTCGGGTGTGCGATCAGGCTGATGCCGGAGGCCCAGAAGCGCGGATCCTCTGCGGCTCCCTTGACCTGTTTGGCGAAGTCGGGGCTGAAGGTTCCGAACACCGTCGAGGTGTGCACGCCTGCCTTCTCGAAAAATCGACCGCGCAGCATTCCCATGACGCCGCCGCCCTGGTCTTCGCCGTTGGGGCCGGGCGCGCGGGTCCAGGGCGCGGTTTCGAAGCGGCCCGGCGGTTCGGGGTACAGATCCGGCGGCGCGCTGTTTTCCAGAGCATGAAACGCCTCGAAAATGGAGTCGCGCAGGCTCTCGAACCACGCCCGGGCCTGCGCCTTGCGGCCCTCCAGATCAACCGTCTGCGCCACGTCTCAGTACACCCGCGCTTTAGGGGCGATGTAGGTAATGTCGTTGGTCATCGTGTAGGCGTGGACAGGGCGGTAGTCGATGGTGACCTTGCCTTTGGTTGCGTCGAACCAGGCAAGAGTGTGCTTCATCCAGGCAGCGTCATCGCGGTCAGAAAAATCTTCCCGGGCGTGAGCGCCACGCGATTCGGTGCGATTGAGTGCGCCATTGATGGTCACTGCCGCCTGACAGATCAGATTGTCAAACTCCAGGGTTTCAACAAGATCGGTGTTCCAGATCAGCGACCGGTCGCGCACGCCGATATCGGACGCGCCGCGCAGCACCATATCGATCTTGTCGACGCCAGCCTGCATCAGCGGCCCGTCACGGAACACCGCACAATGGCGTTGCATGGCGTCTTGCATGTCCGCGCGCAGCTTCGCGGTCGGGGTTGATCCATCCGCATTGCGGAACCGATCGAAGCGCGCGAGATGACTGTCGCCAGCCGCGCTCGGCAGTTCGGCCTGGCGGGCGCCGGGCTCCAGTATCTGCGCGCACCGCAAACCGACGGCGCGGCCGAACACCACGAGGTCAATCAGGGAGTTTGACCCAAGCCGGTTCGCGCCGTGAACGGACACGCACGCTGCCTCGCCCACGGCCATGAGCCCGGGGGTTACATGGTCCGGATCTGCGCCGACCTTGGTGAGCACTTCTCCGTGATAGTTCGTCGGTATCCCGCCCATGTTGTAGTGCACGGTCGGCAGCACGGGGATCGGTTGCCTGGTGACGTCGACCCCTGCGAAAATCTTGGCGCTTTCCGAGATGCCCGGCAGGCGCTTGTGCAGCACATCGGCAGAGAGGTGGTCTAGATGCAGGAAAATATGATCCTTTTTGGCGCCGACGCCGCGCCCGGCGTTGATCTCCATGGTCATCGCCCGCGAAACGACATCGCGCGAGGCCAGATCCTTTGCGCTTGGCGCATAGCGCTCCATAAAGCGTTCGCCTTCGCTGTTGGTCAGGTATCCGCCCTCTCCCCGCGCGCCCTCTGTGATCAGACAGCCAGCGCCATAAATCCCGGTCGGGTGGAACTGCACGAACTCCATGTCTTGCAGCGGCAAGCCTGCGCGCAGCACCATGGCGTTGCCGTCTCCGGTGCAGGTATGGGCGGAGGTGCAGGAGAAATAGGCGCGGCCATAGCCTCCGGTCGCCAGCACCACCATTTGCGCCCGAAACCGGTGCAACGCCCCAGTGTCGAGCTGCCAGGTCGTCACGCCGCGGCAGCGACCATCTGAATCCATGATGAGGTCAAGGGCGAAGTGCTCAATGAAAAAGGCGACATCGTAGCGCAGGGACTGGCCGTAGAGGGTGTGCAGGATCGCGTGGCCGGTCCGGTCGGCGGCTGCGCACGTCCGCTGGATTGGGGCCTCGCCGAAGTTCCGGGTCATGCCGCCGAAGGCGCGCTGGTAGATCTTGCCTTCTTCCGTGCGGGAGAACGGCACGCCCCAGTGCTCGAGTTCGTACACGGCCGCGGGGGCGTTCCGACAGAGGTACTCAATGGCATCCTGGTCTCCCAGCCAGTCGGCGCCCTTTACGGTGTCATACATATGCCAGCGCCAGTCGTCCTCGCCCATGTTCCCGAGCGACGCGGAGATGCCGCCCTGGGCGGCGACTGTATGACTGCGGGTTGGGAAGACCTTGGAGATGCAGGCTGTCTTCAGACCGGCCTGCGCGCAGCCAAGCGCCGCGCGCAAACCTGACCCGCCGGCGCCGACGACGACGACGTCAAAGGTGTGATCATTCCAAGGATAGGCGGCCATGTGCTCAGGTTGCTCCGAAGCTGATCCGGGCGGCTGCAAAGGCGCCGCCTACGATGGCCGTGATGGCCGCAAAGTTGATGAGAAGCAGCAGCGCCGCCTTGGTGACTGGCTGAGTTATGTAGTCTTCGATCACGACCTGGACGCCAAGGCGCGCATGGTGAAAAGAAACCCCGAGGAACAGGATCACAGCCAGGGCGTTCCAAGGCAGCGCCATCCACGCCAGCACCTCGGCATAGGGGCGTTGTGTCACCGTGACCAGGGACCAGGCGATGTAGGGGGTCAGAAAAAGCAGGGCGATCGCGCTTGCGCGCTGCTGGATGAAATGACCAGCGCCGGCTTTGGCCGCCCCCAGCCCTCTGACGCGTCCCAGCGGCGTGCGCAGCGATGATGGTTCAGGTCCGTTCATCCGATGACCCCTGCGGCGGACAGCACGACCAGGGGAGCTGCGAATCCCCAGAGGATCATCACCCATGACCATGCCTTGGCGACGCCCGGGCTGAACCCAATGCCTGCGTCCCACACAAGATGGCGCAGCCCCGAGGCCATATGGAAGGCCAGCGCGACCCCCCAAAGATACCCGAGGACCTTGCCTGGCGGCGAGCCGAAGAACTGCGCGAAGGCGCTGTGCCAGGCCTCGCCGCCGATCAGCGCCCATAGCCACGCGGTCAGCACCACCGCGCCCGCCGCCAGCCCGACGCCTGTGGCGCGGTGCAGGATCGATGTTGTCATCGTGATGTGCCAGCGCCAGACCTGAAGGTGCGGCGACAGCGGACGCGCCCGCGGCCGGTTATTTACAGCCATAGTGACCCCGAAGCATGTCAAACACTGGAGGTGTTGTATGAGCCGAGGACCGGGTGTCAAGGAATGCGGCGCGGCGCCTTGGCGTGGGGCGGGCAGGGGGCGCCGCCGCCGGGCCCTGTGCGACGTTTGTGGGGCGGGCCGGGTGCGCCCGGCCGGCCGGCTTCTGCGCCGTCAAGACCCGACGCGCACGCGGTTGTCCTGGCTTGGCGCCGTGTCCAGCGGGGCCGGCGCGGATGCGCGCAGCCTTGACGCAGGCGGGCCTCGTCAATAGCTGAGGAGCATGGCCTTGCGCGAAATTCTTACCGTTCCCAATCCGATCCTCAAGCAAGTGTCAGCGCCCGTGGCGTCAGTCACGGACGAGATCCGCGCGCTCATGGATGATATGTTGGCGTCGATGTATGCCGCCCCTGGCATCGGCCTCGCTGCAATCCAGGTCGGCGTGCCGTTACGCGTGATTGTCATGGACCTTGCGCGCGAGGGAGAGGCGCCGGCGCCGCGCTTCTTTGTGAACCCTGAGGTCCTGGAGGCGTCTGCTGACATGGCGCCGTATGAAGAGGGGTGCCTGTCGGTGCCGGAGGTCTATGATGAGGTGCAGCGCCCGGCGCGCGTAAAACTGCGCTATCTCGACTATCACGGCCAGGAAGTCGTGGAGTGGGCGGAGGGCCTCTATGCGGTCTGCATCCAGCACGAGATGGACCATCTGAACGGCGTTCTGTTCATTGACCATCTCTCCCGCCTGCGGCGCATGCGCGCGGTGGACAGGGCCCGCAAAGCGCTGCGCGAGCGTGCTTTAGAGCGGACCTGACGCGGCCATCGCCGTCGGTGGGCGCCAGACGGGCCCGCCATTCGGGTGTTTCCGGCGCGTGTCCGGGTTCTCTGTTCGGGTCCGAAATCCCAGGCCGATGCTTGGGGGCTATGCCTGGGGGATATCTGACGCTCGCGGGCGGCGCCCGGCGGGCGGTGCTGCAGGACGATGGATGCCCCGGGCGCCTGCATGCCCTCGGCGCCTGCATGCCTCGGGCGGGAGAAATGGTGAATAAAAATTCGCCACATGCAGCAGTCCTTTCATCGCGGATTGAAACAATTGCGCCATACTGGCGACGTCTGAGCTGGCCTGCCTGGCGGGCTTGCCGCCGGGCGCGGGGTGCTGCCTGACGTGCGTGCAATCTCAAGGGTCGCCCGCGCCCAAGCGACCTGTTGACCTGTTTGGAGGGGTGCAATCCGTGTGGACGTTCCGGTGATGCGCCGCCGCGCCGCCCCCTGGATCCTGCCACACGCGTGCTGCGCTCTGGCTGCCGCAATCGTCAGCTCCTGCGCGAGCAGCCCGCCGGCGCCTGTCAGGTATGGCGCCGAAACGCCTCAGTCCACACCGGCTCCTGGCTCCCCGCGCCCGCCGTCCTCACCGCCGTTGGATTCCGTCGCGCCGCGCATCGTTGACCCCGGCGCCCAGCTGCAATGCGTTCCCTATGCCCGCGCCCATTCCGGCGTTCAGATTTTTGGCGACGCCAACACCTGGTGGCGTCAGGCAGCAGGCCGCTACCCGCGCTCCGGCACCCCGGCCGAGGGAGCCGTGCTTGTTGTAAAGGGCTACCAGACGGATGCGCGCGCCCATGTCGCGGTCGTCCGCCGGATACTCTCCGATCGTCACATCGTGGTCGATCACGCCAATTGGTTGAATGGCGGCGAAATCAGTGTCGACGTGCCGGTGCTCGACGTCTCGCCGGACAATGATTGGTCCAAGATCCGTGTCTGGCATGTGCCTGGCGCACATTGGGGAGGGCGGATCTACACAGTTGACGGCTTCATTTTCCCGCTCGGCGGGATCTTGACATCTGCGCCGGCGACGCCGTCGGGCGCCCGCAGCCGCTAGCCTGAAGTTCCCCTGTGTTCCCCGGCGTGCAGTTTTGACGCCCGCATTGCCTCACCCAAAATGTTACCGAAGAGTTTCTGCCGAGAGGTGCGGCCTGTCGCGTCATCCCCTCGAATTCGCGGGCATAGGGCTCATCGAGCGGCTTCAGGGTGGGCCTGAGGAACTCGTGCAGCGGGTGCACAGAGCTTGCGGCGCGCCTGTCTCCCCAAGCGCTGAAGGAAATGTCACAACAATCCCGGATCAGGCTCCTGGAGGAGGATCATGGCCATGCGCGCTGTCCTAGCCGCCATCAGTCTTTGCGTTCTTACTGCCTGCGCCAGCACGCCCGCCGCGCCGCCTGCCCAACCAAGCGCGCCGACTGCGCCACCGGCGCAGGCAACGCCGCCGGCCATCACATTCGAGCTCGCTCCGGCGCGCTTTCACGAACTTCCTGGCTGGTCACAGGCTGATGCCCAGCCAGCCCTGCTCGCCTTCAAACGCTCATGCGCCCGATTGCGCGCCCGCCCTGCGGATACGGCGCTGACGGGGGCGGCGCGCTATGGCGGCGCCGTCAAGGATTGGTTGCCTGCCTGCGCCGCCGCCGACGCCGCCGCACCAGCCCAAGCGCGCGCTTTTTTTGAGGCCAACTTCCGGCCCTATGCGGTGACCAGCCGCCATGGCGAAGCGAAGCTCACCGGCTACTATGAACCGGTGTTTGAAGGACGGCGCGCCCCGGAGGGCCGTTTCAGCGAGCCGCTTCTTGCAAAACCGACCGATATGCTTGCAATCGATGTGTCGGAATTCGTCAAGGCCCTCGAAATTCCAGCTGAGCGCGCGCCGCGCGGTGTCTGGCAGGGCAAGGTCGTCGGTGGGCGGATCATGCCATATCCGGCCCGCGGCGAACTCACTCCAATCCCTGGCCAGGTGCTTGCCTACGCCCATCCAGCCGATCTCTACGATCTGCAGGTTCAAGGGTCTGGTCGCGTGACGTTTCCCGACGGCGGGCAGTTGCGGGCGGCGTGGGACGGCCAGAACGGGCGCAAGTGGAACTCCATCTTCCGCACGCTGCGCCAGCGTGCGTTGATCCTCGGGCCGCTCAACAAGAATACTGTGCGCGCCTGGATGGACAGCGCGGATCCTGCGCTTGTGCGTGAGGTCATGAACACGGATCCCAGCTACGTGTTCTTCAATCTTGAGGCGATCGACGATCCCCTCGCAGGCCCTCGCGGCGCGCAAGGGGTCAATCTCACGCCCATGGGCTCGATTGCCGTCGATCCCGCATATCACCCGTACGGCGCGGTGCTGTTCGTTGATGCGGTTGGGCCTTTGGCCAATGGCGACACCGGCCCGTTCAGCCGCCTGCTCATCGCCCAGGACACCGGCGGCGCGATTCGCCGCGGGCCGCTGCGTGGCGATGTGTTCTTCGGGGTGGGCGAAGACGCGCATGCTCTGGCGGCGCGGATGAACGCGCCTGCGCCACGCTGGTGGACGCTATTGCCAAACACGATGTCGCCTCCTGGTTCGACTGACGTCCCGGTGGCGCTCCTGACGCCCGCGCGGTCAGGATAGCCCCACTTACTGACGGTCCAGCGCTATCCGTTCGCGCCGAAATCCTGGCCCGGCGTCCGGCGCATCCAGTTCACGCGCATAGCGATGACCGGCATATACAGCTGCGGCGATGACGCCCGGCCCGAAGCAATCGCCGATGCGCGTCACATTACTGCGTCCAGTGGCGCGCACTGCGTGGTACAGTTCGTCATTGGGAAGTCTTGAGGCGACCAGGACAATTGTCGTGACACTGACGGTCTCGATCCGTGCAGTGAACACGCACGCCAAGTCTGCCTCGCCAGGACGTACAGCGGCGAGGCGGCGGTTGGCGTCAAGGCGCACGCCCGCCTCAAGGATCCGTGTCTGGATGGCATTTTGTTCAAGCGTATGCCGTGTCCAGTGGGACACCAGGGGCGCGGGCGTGACAAGGCGGACTTGATGGCCCTGCCCGGTAAGAAATTCAGCGAGAACCCCGCCGAGGTAGTAGTGGTCATCGTCAAAGATCAGAACTGGCCCCTGCGGCCGCTGACCTGCCATGATATCGTCCGGCGTCAGCACCAGGGCGTCTGAAAGTCCTGGAATGACTGTCTTGATGGTGCGTCCGAAGCCGTCGCGTCGCCACGAGGCCCCCGTGGCGATCGCCACATGGTCAGCCTCGAATGCGGCGATATCCTCCGCCTGCAGTCGACTGGCCGGAAACAGCGACGCGTTCGGGTGGCGCTCGAGCATGAAGAGACGGTGGTCCGCCACGCGCCGCCAACTTGCCAGACCTGGCAGCGTGCTCTCCAGCACGGCTCTTCCGCCCATCGTCTCGCGCGCCTCTGCAAGAGTCACCTCATAGCCCCGCTCGCACAGAGCCTTGGCCGCCTCCAGGCCGGCCGGTCCTGCGCCGACGATCAAGACGCTGTTCGAACGCCCCCTTGGCGCGATCCGTTCTGGATGCCAGCCCCTGCGCCATTCCTCACCCATGGTCGGGTTCTGCGTGCATCGTATCGGCGATATCGTGTTGTCGCTTGCTGCGCAGATGTTGCATCCGATGCACTCGCGGATCTCCTCAATCCTGTTCTCCTGGATCTTGCGCGGCAGGAATGGATCCGCGATTGAGGGACGCGCCGCGCCGATAAGATCCAGAACTCCCGACTTGACCTGACGCACCATCGCGTCTGGCGAGGTGAACCGCCCGACACCCACCACAGGCTTGCTGGTGAGTTTCTTGACAAAGGCGACATGGCGCTCCTGGAAGCCTTCTTCGGCAAAGCGCGCCGTCGCGCTGTCGTTTGACCAGTCAGATATGTTTACATCCCAGAGGTCTGGCAATTCGGCGAGCAGTGCGATCACATCGTGCGATTCAGTCTGGCTGCCAGCGCCCTGGGCGCCAAGCAAATCATCAACTGCGAGGCGCACTGCGACCGCGCATGTATCGCCAATCGCATCTTTTGCGTCCTCGATCAGTTCCCGAAGTAATCTTGCACGGTTCTCCAGGCAGCCCCCGTATTCATCTGTGCGGTGATTGTGCCGACGCGAGAGGAAATGCATCGGCATACCGAGGTCATGTCCTGCGTAGACGTAGACGATGTCAAACCCGGCCTTGCGCGCGCGCAAGGCCGCAGCGCGATGCCAGGCGCGCAACTCTTTGATGTCCTGCTTGTCGATGGCTCGCGCCTGGATCGGATCGTCGGTTGTCACGGGGGTATGGGAGGGGGCGAACGGGATTTCTCGGCTGTAAAGATTGGCTGTTGCTGCCCCGTTGAACATCAGTTCGATCCCGGCGAGCGCCCCATGACGGTGCACGCGTTCGGTCATCAGCGCGAGCGGTGCGATGTCAGCGTCGTCCCAGAGCCTTCCTTGCGCCGACGGGCTAATTTCAGAGAACGGCGAGATCTCGACCTCTTCGGTGCAAACAACCCCCCAGCCGCCCTCGGCCTTCACTTCACGCAAACGGGCCAGCGCGGCGGGGTGAAGTCTTCCCATCCCCGTGCAGTGGGGAACCTGGTAGAACCGGTTCGGGGCCGTTTTGGGCCCGATCCGCACCGGCTCAAACAAGATGGCGTATCGCGGGTCGATCATGGCGCCACAGAGCCCCGGCCGACGGTGGTTTTCAAGAGGGCTTGCGCTAGGTTTGCTCTCGCTCCCTGCTGCGTTCGCAGCTGAGGACGGCGCAGACACAGGAGAACCAGGGATGGCTGAGATGAACCGCCGGTGGAAGCTGAAGACACGCCCGCAGGGGATGGTGCAGGCGGAAAACTTCGAGTTTGTTGCTGAACCGGTTCCGCAACCGGCCGAAGGGCAATTTGTCGCACGGGTGCTGTGTCTGTCGTTTGATCCGACGCAGCGCGGCTGGCTGATCGATGCGCCAAGCTATCTTCCGCCGGTCGCAATCGGCGAAGTGATGCGCGCAGGAGCCGTCGCACAGGTCGTGGCGAGCGCGCATTCTGGGTTCAAAGTCGGCCAGTTGGTGCAGGGCACATTCGGCTGGCAGGACTATGCATTGTCTGACGGCGCGACCCAAACCGGCCCAGTCACCCACCTCGCGCCTGGCGTCCGACCGGAACACGCGCTCGGGGTCTTTGGCATCACTGGACTGACGGCGTATTTTGGTCTGCTGGACATCGGCCGGCCCGAGCCGGGCGATACGGTCCTGGTGACTGGCGCGGCGGGGGCGACGGGCTCGGTTGCTGGTCAGATTGCGAAACTGAAGGGATGCCGCGTCATCGGTGTAGCGGGCGGTCCGGAGAAGTGCCGCTGGGTGAAGGAGGTCGCCGGTTTTGACGACTGCATCGACTATAAATCTGAAGATGTGTTCCACCGCATGAAGGCGGTCGCGCCGAAGGGCTTCAACGTTTACTTTGAGAATGTTGGCGGTCCGGTTTTTGATGCCGGTCTGATGAACCTGGCGATGCGCGCGCGTGTCGTCCTGTGCGGCGGCATCTCGAACTATGACGACATGGCCAACGCCTACGGGCCGAAGATGTACATGAACCTCGTCGTCATGCGGGCCCGCATGGAAGGTTTCATTGTGCTCGATTACGCGGCGCGCTTTCCTGAGGCGGTCAAGCAGCTGGCGGCCTGGGTTGCATCTGGCGAATTGAAAGTTGCTGAGGATTTGCAGGTCGGGTTGGAAAATGCGCCGGCGACCTTGCAGCGGCTTTTCCGCGGTCAGAACCTTGGCAAGCAGTTGCTCAAGGTTGCCGATCCGCCGCTGCCGCCAGCAGTCTAGACGGCGGCTTGGGCGCGCGCTGTCAGTTGTCGCTGAGAACGACGCTCCAGGCGGCGCCATATTCGCCGTCGAGCAGGTCTGCGCCGCGCATCAACACGACCAGACGCTCGGCGCGCGTCCACGAGGGCCAGGCAAGTTCGTGCGGTGTCATCTGCAGCACGACGCGCCAGTCTTCTGGTCCGCCTGAGGGTGCGGGCGCCTGTGCGTGTGCAATGTCTTGCGCCGCGCGCGCGCCGCAGCTGCGTGCTGACCCGCCCAGTTGCAGCAACGCGGGTTCTCGCAATGCGGCAAACGCGCTCTCGTTGCTCGATTCAATCTGATGCGCGGCGTCCGGAAAGTCAGGCGCAATCGCCCGACGCCAGACCGGCGCGGCGGCGTCAGGCAGGTCAAAATGCGGTTGCGCCACAACATCAGTCGCGGGAAAGCGCGCGCGCACGATAATGTCGGGCGATCGCTCCCGTGGTCTTGCTGTGCGCCCGGGCCCGGCGTCATGTATGAGCCGCCATGCGGATGCAGCAGCGCCGCCTGCGGGTGAGGAGGCGTGTGCGACATCACAGAAGAAGCACAGTCTGCCGTGGTCCGGGAGCGGAAGATCATGCAGGCCGGCGCACTCGCCGAGATCGATCTGGGCCAAAAAGTCAAGGCCGGCCCGGCCGTGGCTGCGCACTGGATCTGGATCCTCTGCCGTGGCCGGGCGGGTCGGCCATTCGAGTGCGTCCGACAGGTCCGGCAAGCCGCCCAGGCGGGACCCGCCTATGCGCGGCTGACCGCCGCGCGCGAAGAGCGCCGCCGGGCGGATGAATGTCGCCAACCGCAGCGCGGCCGCGGGCGCCGCCCGCATCAGGGCATCCGCGAGCGCGGCGCGCGACGCCGTCATGCGACCGCGTGCTGCGCTGGGGATGTGCGGTTCAGTGTTTCAAGCCGCGTGATGGCCGCATGCGCGTCGGACATGATCTCCGCGATGATGTCCGCTGCAGGCATCACCTTCTTTACGCCCCCGGCGGACTGGCCCATGGCGAAACAGGACTTATCCGGGTCGAGACCTTCGATTTGTCCGCCGATGCCGCCCATGGCGTTGTTCTGCAGCGAGATCGCAGCCTGCACCGGGAATGGCTTGATATCCTGGGGACGGCTCTCCCAATCCTGGGTCCACTTGTTTTGCTTCACACGCATCGGTTTTCCTGAATACGAGCGGGTGCGAACGGTGTCTTCATCCGAAGCTTGTATGATCGCGTCGCGATACATGGCTGCGGCATGCGACTCGGTTGATGCGATGAACCGCGTTCCCATCCAGACCGCCTGCGCGCCGAGCGCGAGCGCTGCAGCCAGTCCGCGCCCGTCATAGATCCCGCCGGCGGCGGCAACCGGGATAGAGACGGCCTGCACTGCTTGGGCCACCAGTGGAAACGTGCCGACGAGGCCGGTATGTCCTCCCCCTTCCGAGCCTTGACAGATCACGGCGTCGCAGCCGGCCGCCTGCGCCTTGACCACGTGCTTGACCGCTCCGGTCACCACCATCACCTTCAAGCCTGCGCCGTGCAGCTTATCAATGATGGATTGCGGGACGCCAAGGCCCGCGATGAACGCCGTTGCGCCCTCATTGATGATGACATCGACTGAATCCTCCAGGCTGGAGGGGATCGCGGCGAGGAGGTCCACGCCGAATGGCCGGTCCGTCAGCTGGCGCACGCGGCGCATATTGTCTCTGATCTCGTCCGGGTGGCGTCCCGCCATCCCAAGGCAACCATACCCGCCAGCGTTCGAGACCGCAGCACAGACTTCCGCATAGCTGACGCCGCCCATGCCCGCGAGCATGATCGGGTGCTCGACTTCGAGCATGTCGCATAAGGGCGTTCGCAAAGACATCGCTGTTTCTCCCATGTCCGGTGCGCCAGCGTGGCCGATCGGCGTCGCGGGTCAAGTCTCGCCCGCCAAGACGTCAGGGCGAGGAAATGATCGCCAGAAGACGCGCGTAGTGTTTGGCGCTCGCCCGGGCCCTGCAGGCATGGTGCGCTGCGCGTTCCTCAGGATCGCGCGGCGCATCCGCGCCGCATTGGCCCAAGTCATAGGCCAGCCAGCCGTTGGCTTCCTCCCATGCCATCTTAATGGCTTCGGGGGCTCCTGAGGCTCTGACTTTTTCCATGGCGAGGGGCGCAGTCAAGAGACGCAAAGCGTCCCAGTTCTTCTCCACCAGTTTGAAACAATCCGCCTTTGCTTCGCCGACCGCATCTGGCGGACAGATTTCCAGTCCCACCTTGTCTGTATAGGCGGGACCGTAGCGCATACGCTGAACGTGGGTCATGGCCGCGGCGGTCTTGCGCATTGCATCTTGCAGGCAAATGACCCGCTCGGCGTCCGTCTTCGGCGCGCCGCCGGCGCAGCCGCCGCGCCGCACCAGGTAGTAGCCCCAGGTGGATTTGAGACCGGACGCTATGGGGGAGGGCGTCTGGGCGGCCGCCAGCGTGGCGAACACGCCAGCGGTCGCTGCGTCGAGTTGTTGCAGCTCAGGATGCGCGCAGATCGTCTGTTCGTTGATATGCGCATTGCGCGCGAGTCCGGCGCAATCAAGGGCGATGAACGCATCGGCCTGAGAGGCCCCCGGCGAAAGGGAAGCCGCCTTGTCGCCTGGCGCGGGGGAGGGGCCGCATGCGACGAGCACGGCGAGGAGACAGAATGTCTGAATGGATTTCAGCATGCCTCACACTCTAACCAGTCGCGCGCTGCTTGCACAGCTCCTCGCCGGTTGGTCGAGGGATGCCCGCGGCGCGCATCCTGCGGGCTACATTCTGTCGGGCGCTTCAATGCCCAGCAGCGACAGGCTGACCGCGAGCTGGTTGAGCGTGGCGATGGCCAGACTTAGTCGCGACGACGCCAGCCGCGCATCCGGTTCGGCGAGAATCTGGCATGTGGCATAGAACGCTGAAAACGCCTGGGCCAGACAGTAGGCGTGCTCTGCGATCAGATGTGGCGCGCGTTTGTCGTATGCGCCTGCCAGGGCGGCGTCGAAACCGTCAAGCATCAATGCGAGATCGCGTTCCGCCTTTGTCGTGATGGTGATCGCTCCAGCCTCAACATTTTGTGCGCTGGCTTTCCGCAGGATGGATCTGATCCGTACCACAGCATACAGAAGATATGGACCTGTCTTTCCCTCAAAACTCATAAAGCGCTCAATGTCAAAGACGTAGCTCGTGCCGCGGAAATTTTGCAGATCGGCGAATTTCAATGCCGCCACGCCGACTTTGTCTGCTATGTCGCCGCGTTCCTGCTCAGGCAGGTCCTGTGCAATGCCTGCCTCGGCGCAGCGCGTCTCGGCTTTTTCGCGCACCATGGCGATGAGATCGGCAAGTTTCAAAACGCCGCCTTCCCGGGTTTTGAATGGCTTTCCGTCCACCCCGTTCATGGTGCCAAAGCCAATATGCTCCATCGCGCCGCGATCCATGTAGCCGGCTTTGGCCGCCGCGCGAAATACCTGCTCGAAGTGATCGGCTTGGCGTTGATCGACGCAATAAAGGATCAGATCCGGTTTGAAGTCCCGCTTGCGCTGTAGGATGGTGGCCAGGTCGGTCGTGCCGTACATGGCCGAACCCTCCGAACTCACCACCAGAAGCGGGGGGATGTCTGGGCCTTGTGTGCCGTCCTTCTTTGAAACCAGCTTCTCGTGCACGTGCACGACAAGGGCTCCGTCATCTTCGACCGCGAGCCCGCGCGCGCGCAGGTCGCACACCATGTCGTCAATCAGCGGATCTGCATCACTCTCGCCGAGCCACATGTCGAAGCTCACGCCCAGAGCCGCAAAATCTGTCTTCTGGGCGTCCAGGGAGACCTTGCGCATGTGCGCCCAGATTGCGCGGTACGGCGCGTGGCCTTTCTGCAGGGCGGCTGTGGCCTTGCGGGCCCGGTCGCGAAAAGCGTCATCGCTTTTGGCCCA
>JBILMQ010000270.1:0-4904 GCA_044375455.1 Caulobacterales bacterium
TCGGGCTCGATGCGCGCCCATTCGACGGAAAACCGATACGCGTTGAGGCCCAGGCGCGCGGCGAGCGCAACATCGCCCAGGTGCCTATTCCAACTGTCGCAAGCGTCGCCGGAAGGCTCTGAGAATGGGCTCGGGCTCAGATTCTCCAGGACCCAGAAATCGGAGTTGATGTTCTGTCCCTCGACCTGATGGGCAGCCGACGCTGCACCCCACAAGAATCCGCGAGGAAACCCGCGCGGCTTCCCGTGCGGGGACGCATAGGCGTACGCGGATCCGAGTACTTGGGCTGCCGCGCCGACGCCCAACGCGCGAAACACGTCTCTGCGGTCCATGCGCACCTCCATCGCCAAAACTTCTGGTCACGCCTTCACAAGAATGTCCGTACACGTTCCTAAGGCGACCTCTGCGGCGAGGCCGACTGTTTCGCCCAGAGTCGGATGCGCATGGATCGTGTGGGCGATGTCGACGCGGTCGGCGCCCATCTCGATGGCGAGGCCCGCTTCACCGATCAGATCGCCGGCGTGGGCGCCGACGATGCCGGCGCCGATGACGCGATCGGTTTCCTGATCGAAGATAAGCTTCGTCACGCCGGCGGTCGCGTTGCTGGCGAGCGCACGACCTGACGCCGCCCAGGGGAAGCGTGCGATGCGCACGGCGCGACCGGCGGCTTGCGCGCCCTCTTCCGTCTCCCCAACCCAGGCGATCTCCGGCGCGGTGTAGGCCACACCGGGGATGATGCGGGCGTCGAATGCGGTCTTCTTCCCGGCGGCGACCTCGGCGGCGACGTGGCCTTCGTGCGTGGCCTTGTGCGCGAGCATCGGCGCGCCGGTGACATCGCCGACGGCGAAGATGTCTTGCCGCGCGGTGCGGCGCTGCGCATCCACTATGATCACGCCGCGCGTGTGCGAGAGACCCGCCGCCTCGAGGCCGATGCGATCGCCATTGGCGACACGGCCCGCGGCGACGAGCACGAGATCATAGACGCCCTCGCCCGGATCCTTGCCGGCGAAGCGGACATGCACGCCGTCCTTGCGCACTTCAGCGGCGGTGACATGCGTTTCGATCCGGACATGATCGAAGCGGGCTGCATTGGCCTTGCGCCAGATCGTCACGAGATCGGCGTCCACGTCCGCGAGAAGCCGTGTCCCGACCTCCACCACGTCGATGCGGGCGCCGAGCGCGCTGTAGATCGTCGCCATCTCAAGCCCGATCACGCCGCCGCCGACGACGAGCATCCGCTTCGGGATCACCGGCAGCGCCAGGGCGCCGCTTGAATCGACGATCCGCGGATCGTCAGGGAACACGTCGAGCCTCGCGGGACGCGAGCCTACGGCGATGATGCAGTTTCGGAACGTCACGCTCGACGGTGCGCCGTCGCCCTTGACGGCGATGGCGTTGCGGCCGGCAAACATCCCCTCGCCGGAGATCACCGTGACGCCGCGCCTCTTGGCGAGATCCGCGAGCCCGCCCGTGAGGCGGCGCACCACGCCGCCGACATGCGTGCGCAGCTTGGCAAGATCCACTTTCGCCGGCGCAAAAGCCACGCCATGCGCAGCGAGCGCCTCGGCCTCCTCCTTGATCGCCGCCACGTGCAGCAGCGTCTTGGAGGGGATGCACCCGACATTGAGACAGACGCCGCCGAGCTGTGCGTCGCGCTCGATCAGCGCCGTGCGCAGGCCGAGATCGGCGCCGCGGAACGCGGCGGCGAAGCCGCCGGGGCCGCCGCCGAGGACGACGAGATCATAGGGGGCGGTCATGGTCACAGGATCGCGCGGCGAAAATCGGCGAGCGTCGCCGCGACGTGGCCGAGGAAGCGCGCGGCGGCGACGCCGTCGACGACGCGGTGATCCCAGGAGAGCGAGATCGGCTGAATGAGGCGCGGCGCGAAGGCCGCGCCGTCCCACACCGGTTCGATGCGCGCGCGGCCGGCGCCGAGGATCGCCACTTCCGGCGCGTTGATGATCGGCGTGAAGCCATCGCCGCCGACGCCGCCGAGCGAGGAGACCGTGAAGCAGCCGCCCTGCATTTCAGTGGCGGTGAGCTTGCCGTCGCGGGCGCGCGCCGCGAGACGCGCCAGCTCTTCGGCGATCTCGCGCAAGCCCTTGCGATCGCAATCTCGAATCACCGGCACGATCAGACCGGCGGGCGTGTCGACGGCGACGCCGATATGGACGTAGTCCTTTTCGATGAGGTCCGCGCCGTCGAGCGACGCGTTGAAGCGCGGATGCGCCCGCAATGCCGCCGCCGCCGCTTTCACGAGAAAGGCGACCATCGTGAGCTTCGGCCCGCCGCCCTCCTCGTTCACGCGCTTGCGGAACTCCTCGATGTCGGTGACGTCGGCGCGATCGAAGTTGGTGACGTGCGGAATGACGCGCCAGTTGCGCGCGAGATTGGCGCCGGCGAGCTTCTGCACGCGCGTGAGCGGTGTGCGCCGGATCGGGCCGAAGGCGGCGAAGTCGACGCTCGGCCAGGGCAGTTCGTCCGACGCGGACTGCGCGCGGCGCGGGCCTTCGGTGGCGAGCGCCTTCACGTAGGCCGCGACGTCCTCGCGCAAGATGCGGCCTTTCGGGCCGCTCGCACGCACGTGCTCGAGCGGCACGCCGAGTTCGCGGGCGAAGGCGCGCACCGAGGGCGTGGCGTAGGCGGTCGCGCCGTCCGTCGATTGCAGCGCGACCGGAGCGGGCGCCGCCGGGCCTGGCCCCGCGGGAGCGGTCGAAACCGGAGCGACCGGAGTAGCCGCCTGTGGCGCCGGGACGGGCGGCGTCGCGGACGCGGGCGTTGGCGTCGGCGCGGTCTCCAAGCCCACAAGCTCCACGACGGCGAGCGGCGTCCCTTCCGAGACGCGCACGCCGAGCGCGACGAGCAGCTCGATGACGCGGCCTTCAACGGGCGACGGCACTTCCATGGCCGCCTTGTCGGATTCCAGCGTGAGCAGCGGCGCGTCGCGGCGCACGACGTCGCCCGGCTTCACGAGCAACTCGATGACGGGGACATCGGCGTAGTCGCCGAGATTGGGAGCGAGAACGGTGTGTCGCATGATAGATCTCAGCAGCGCCAGGGATGATCGCGCGTCGGGTCGACGCCAAGTGTAGCGATGGCCTTGTCGACGACGGTGCGCTTGATCGCGCCCTCTTCTGCCAGCGCGGCGAGCGCGGCGACGACGATGGATTTGCGATCGACCTCGAAGAAGTCGCGCAGCGCCGCGCGGGTGTCGCTGCGGCCGAAGCCATCCGTACCGAGCGCGAGGAGGCGCGCCTTGACATAGGGCGCGATGAGATGCGGCAGGGCGCGGACATAGTCCGTTGCGGCGACGATCGGCGCTTCGCCTTCGAGAAGGCTCGCCACATGGGCGCGGCGCTTGGCGCGGCCGAGGAGGTTATCGCGCTCGACCTCGCGTGCGTCGCGGGCAAGTTCGGTGTAGCTCGTGGCGCTGAACACTTCGACGGCGACGCCATAATTCTTTTCGAGGATCTCAGCCGCGGCGACGACCTCCGGCAAGATCGCGCCGGACCCAAGAAGCCGCACCTTTCCGTTTTCGCCGCGCAGCTTGTAGAGGCCTTTCAAGATCCCGTCTGCGGCGCCCTCCGGCATAGAGGGCTGCGCGTAGGACTCGTTCATGGCGGTGAGATAATAGAATTCGTCGATCTGGTCTTCGAGCATGCGGCGGGCACCGTGATCGAAGATCACCGCGGCCTCGTAGGCGTAGCCTGGATCATAGGCGCGGCAGTTCGGCACGGTTGAGGCGACCAGCAGGCTCGAGCCATCCTGGTGCTGCAAGCCCTCGCCGCCAAGCGTCGTGCGCCCTGCTGTCGCGCCGATCAGGAATCCGCGCGAGCGCTGGTCCGCCGCGGCCCAGATGAGATCGCCGACGCGCTGGAAGCCGAACATCGAGTAGTAGATGTACACCGGCAGCAGCGGCAGGCTGTTGACGCTGTAGGACGTCGCCGCCGCCGTCCAGGACGAGATGGCGCCGGCTTCGTTGATGCCTTCCTCCAGAAGCTGGCCGTCCTTGGCCTCGCGATACGAAAGCATCGATCCGGAATCCTCCGGCTCGTAGAGCTGGCCGGCCGGCGCGTAGATGCCGATCTGGCGAAACAGGCTCGCCATGCCGAAGGTGCGCGCCTCGTCCGCGACGATCGGCACGATGCGCGGGCCGAGGTCTTTGTCTTTCAAAAGCCCAGTTAGTATGCGGACGAGCGCCATCGTCGTGGACATGTCCTTGCCGTCCGCCTCCAAAGCGAAGCGCGCATAGTCCGACAGCGCCGGCACGGGGACGGGCGGGGCGATGCGGCGGCGCTTCGGCACGTAGCCGCCAATTCCCTCGCGGCGCGCGCGCAGGTAGTCGAGCTCCGGTGCGCCGTCTGCGGGCTTGTAGAAGGCGAGACTTTCAACCTGCGCATCCGTGAGCGGCAGATCGAAGCGATCGCGGAACGCCAGCAGCGCCTCGTGATCGAGCTTCTTCGCCTGGTGGGACGTCATGCGCGACTCGCCCGCGCCACCCATGCCGTAGCCCTTCTTGGTCTTAGCGAGGATGACGGTCGGCTTGCCCTTGGTCTCGGTGGCGAGCTTGAACGCGGCATAGAGCTTCTTCAGATCGTGGCCGCCGCGCTTCAGGCGATCAATGTCGGCGGCGGACATGTGCGCGACGAGCGCCCGCGTCTGCGGATCCTCGTTGAAGAAGTGCGCGAGATTGTACGAGCCGTCCTTGGCGCCGAGCGTCTGGTACTTGCCGTCAACGGTTTCGGCGAAGCGGCGCAGCAGTGCGTTGGCGCGGTCACGCGCGAAGATCTCGTCCCACTCCGAACCCCACAGGACCTTGATGACGTTCCAGCCGAAGCCGCGGAACACCGATTCCAGCTCGGGAATGATCTGGCCGTTGCCACGAACGGGGCCATCGAGACGCT
>JBILMQ010000048.1:0-16783 GCA_044375455.1 Caulobacterales bacterium
TGTTCCACGGCACGACGCTGCACGGCGCCCAAACCATCTCCGGACCCGATCGGTTGCGCCCGCTCACCTACTACGCGCCAGAAACACCGATCGGTCAGGCTTTCGTCCGGTTTTCAGCCGCTGGCGGCGCGCGCGCCGTGGCTGCCGTCGGCCTCGGGGTCGGCTCGGTGGCCTGCTATGGCGCGCCGGGTCAGACTTGGCGCTTTTATGAAATCGATCCGCTGGTGGTGAAGATCGCGAAGGACCCGCGCTTCTTTACGTTCCTGCGCGACTGCGCGCCGAAAGTCCCGATCATTCTTGGCGATGCGCGTCTGTCGCTCGCCCGCGAACCGGACCGCGCCTTCGACTTTATGCTGCTCGACGCGTTCTCCTCCGACGTTGTTCCAACCCATCTGATGACGCGCGACGCGGTTCGTCTCTTTATGTCCAAGTTGTCCGACAACGGGGTGCTGGTGTTCCACATCTCAAACAAGCATCTCGATCTTGGTTCGGTTCTGCAGCGCGTCGGCGCGGCTGAGGGTCTGGCGATGCGCCGCCAGGCCTGGTCGCCGGAAGGAGACAAGACGGTGCGGGCAACCTCCTCCGATGTGATGGTGCTTGCACGCAGCGATGCAGCACTCGCGCCGCTTGATGCAGATCCGCGCTGGCGCAAGGCGGACGCGCTGCCGGGGCGAGCGTGGACGGATGATTATACGAATGTCATGGGTGCACTGCTTGAGAAGCGCAGCCGCGTCTCGCGGGCGCACGACCCGTCATAGCGGCAGAAACACCGAAGCGGACGCCTGCGCGGCCAGGCCCTCGCCGCGACCGGTGAACCCCATTTTCTCGGTAGTCGTCGCCTTGACGCCGACGCGACGGGGATCAAGGCCAAGAACCTCGGCTGTGCTTTTCTGCATCGCGCTGCGGTGGGGTTTGATCCGCGGCGCCTCGGCCAGAATGGTGATGTCCACATTGATGATCCTGCCGCCGCGCGCGCGCACGCGCTCGCCGGCGAAGGCGAGGAAGATCCTGCTGGGTGCGCCTTTCCAGCGCAGGTCTGTGGGCGGAAAATGGTCGCCAATGTCACCTTCGCCGAGCGCGCCGAGCAGGGCGTCGGTCAGTGCATGCCAGGCGGCGTCAGCATCCGAGTGGCCGAGCAGGCCCTGGTCATGAGCGAGTTCCACCCCGCACAGCGTCACAAAGGCGCCCGGCCCGAAACGGTGCGCGTCCACCCCGAAGCCGACATGGGTCGCGCCGCTGGCGGCAAGGCGTAATTCGGCGCGTGCAAGGTCGTGGGGAAACGTCAGCTTCTCCAGGTCTGGATCGCCGCTGGTCAGCCGGATCACCAGGCCGGCGCGTTGGGCGACCGCAATGTCGTCCGGCAGGTTGGCGTCGACAGGCAGGGCGTCGTAGGCAGCGAGGAGGCGGGCGAAATCAAATCCCTGCGGCGTCTGCACGCGCATCAGACCATCGCGCGCGACATCGTCGATCACCCGGCCCTGTGCATCGATCCGTTTTAGGGCGTCGGCCAGCGGCAGCGCTGGCGCGCTGCCGTCGGCGCCGTGCAATGCGGCCAGCACTCGGTCGATCACGCCAGCCGAGAGGCTGGGGCGCGCCGCGTCATGAATCAGGACAGCCCCGGGTGGATCGCAGCGCAACGCGGCGAGGGCGGCGCGCACAGACCCGGTGCGCGTTGCCTCGCCGGTGACCAGCCGAACGTCCAGGCCTGCGAGAGCGGCTTCTGCGCAGCTGCGGTCTTCCTCGGCGACGGCGGCGATGATGGCGCCGATTGCCGGATGCGCGCGCAGGACCCGCGCACTGTGACGGATGACCGGCTCGCCGGCGAGCAGGAGATATTGCTTGGGCTTTTCAGCACCGAAGCGGACGCCGCGCCCGGCGGCGGCAAGGATGGCGGCTGCCTGTTGCATGACCCTTCCTAGCCGGTTCGCGGTCGCCGGGTCGAGACCATAGCGGGCGCCGCCTGGTTGACCTGGCTGGCCAGCCTCTCGCGCCGAACGTCCTCGCCGAGGCTTCTGGCTTCGGCGCAGGGCCGACACGCAGGGCCAACGCGGTTGCCAGCCCATCACAATCCCATTACCTTGCCTCAGAAATGGGCGCCCAAAGTTTGGGCGTTATAGGCCGCCGTCGATGTCTGTTTTGGTCTGGAACGCACCTGCGGTGATCCTTG
Organism: Caulobacterales bacterium; assembly: GCA_044375455.1. Taxonomy (GTDB): domain Bacteria; phylum Pseudomonadota; class Alphaproteobacteria; order Caulobacterales; family Aquidulcibacteraceae; genus JBEIHX01. Next base: position 2,168 of record JBILMQ010000048.1, read on the forward strand.
CGCCGATGTCCGGCGTGACGGACCTGCCGTTCCGGCGGCTAGCCGCGCGTCTTGGCGCGCCGGTCACCGTGAGCGAAATGGTGGCGTGCGAGGATCTGGTGCGCCAGCGCCGCGACGTGGTGCGCCGCGCGGCGATCGATCCCGACGGCCCTGGCGCCGGGCCCCGGGTGGTTCAACTCGCTGGGCGCGAGGCGCGGTGGATGTCGGAGGCTGCACGCATCGCCGTGGACGCTGGCGCCCAGGTGATTGACATCAATATGGGCTGTCCGGCGCGGCAGGTCACCGGCGGGCTCAGCGGCGCGGCGCTGATGCGGGACTGCGCTCACGCCGCGACCCTGATCGAGGCGGTCACCTCAGCGGCGGGTGCGCCTGTGACCTTGAAGATGCGGTTGGGCTGGGATGAGTCCTCGCGCAACGCGCCGCAGCTGGCCCGGATCGCGGAAGGCCTCGGCGTGGCGGCGATCACGGTGCACGGCCGGACCCGCAATCAATTCTATCAGGGGACGGCTGACTGGTCAGCGGTCGGTGACACGGTGCGCGCCACGGCGTTGCCCGTGATCGTCAACGGCGACATCGCCTCGCCTGACGACGCGCGGCGGGCGCTCGCCGCCTCCGGCGCCGCCGGCGTCATGGTGGGACGCAGCGCGCTTGGACGCCCCTGGGTGCTTGGCGAGATTGCATCGGCGCTTTTCGGCGCGCCTGCTCCGCCAGTCCCGCAGGGCGCCGACCTGTGCGACGAGATCATCCGCTATCTGGAGGACAGCCTCGCATTCTATGGCGTCGCCCATGGCGTGCGGATGGCACGCAAGCATCTTGCGGCCTTCGTCGATGCGGCGCCGCTCGGGCTTGACCCGGCCGCGCGGCGTCTACGCCGCGCCGATCTGTGCCGCCTGGAGACATCGCGGGAGATCATCGCGGCTGTGCGCGGGCTGTTCTGCGCCGGCGACCTCGCGGTCGCCGCATGATGGGCGGTGCACCGGGCGTGGCGGCTTACGCGGCGATCTTTGACGCGGCGCCGGTCGCCATTCTTGGCCTCGACGGTGACGACCGCCTGCGCGTTGCGAACGCACAGGCGGAGGCCCTGCTGGGACAGAGCCGGCACATTCTGGCGCGATATACGAGCGATGCGTTGTTCGCGACCGCGCCGCGGCTGTCGGCGCTGATCACGCGGGCGCGCCGGAGCCAGGCCGTGGTGTATGATCATGAAATCGGTCTGGGGCCGCCGATCCTCGCGCCTGTGGTGGTGGACGCTTCAGCTGGCCTCGCCCATGGCCTGGAGCCGGGTTTTGTAGCGCTCACCCTGCAACCGCGGTCGCGTGCGCGCGACTTGTCGGGCAGGCTCGCAGCCGAGCGCGCTGCCCACAGCGTCTCGACGCTGGCCAAGATGCTGGCGCATGAAATCAAGAACCCTCTCGCGGGCATCCGGGGCGCAGCCCAATTGCTGGCGCATGGACTGACGCAGGAAGAACGTCCGCTGGCGGAAGTGATCCGTGATGAGGTTGATCGCATCCGTCGTCTGGTGGAGGACATCGAACGGCTTGGCGCGCCATCGCTGCCCAACCGGTCCGAAGTCAACATTCACGAGGTTCTGGAGCGCGTGCGCACCCTTGCGGTCGCGGGCTTCGGCGCCGGTGTTGCCGTCCGGCAGGCCTATGACCCCTCGCTTCCGCTCGTGTTTGGCGATGAAGACCGGCTGGTCCAGATATTCCTGAACCTGGTCAAGAATGCCGCTGAGGCCGCCTTGACCCGCCCAGACGGGGCGGCTGAAATCGTTCTTGGCACGGCGTTCCGTCCGGGCGTTAAGATGCGCGGCGGCGCCGGCGGCGCCAATGTGCTGGCCCTTGAGGTCACTGTGCGCGACAATGGCCCGGGTGTGCCAGACTCGATCCGTGCAAACCTGTTTCAGCCGTTCGTGAGCGCAAAACCCGCAGGCGCCGGGCTCGGTCTCGCGCTTGTCGCCAAAATGGTGGGCGAGCATGGCGGCATTGTCGACTGCGACAGCGAGCCGGGCCGCACCGTTTTTCGCGTGTTGTTGCCCGTGATGCAGCCAGGAGGCCCCCGATGACCGCCAATGCGCGCATTCTCATCGCCGATGACGATGCTTCCATCCGGCTTGTGCTCAGTCAGGCTCTGACGCGGGAGGGGTTTCAGACCCGCGCCACGAACAACGCATCGACGCTGTGGCGCTGGGTGAAGGAGGGCGAGGGCGATCTTGTGATCACCGATGTGATGATGCCCGACGAGGACATCTTTGATCTGCTGCCGCGAATGCGCGAGGCGCGCCCGAAGCTGCCGATCGTGGTGATGAGCGCGCAAAACACTCTGACCACCGCGGTGCGCGCCGCAGAGCTCGGCGCCTACGAATATCTGCCAAAACCGTTTGATCTTGAGGATCTTGCAGCGATTGTTCGCCGCGCCCTTTCTGGCGGCAAGGCCAAGGGCGAATTGCAGGCCCAGCGCAAGGCTGAGAAGGACGAGCGGTTGCCGCTGATCGGGCGCTCGGCTCCGATGCAGGAGGTCTACCGCACGATCTCACGGGTCGTGACCTCGGATCTGACCGTTCTGGTTCAGGGCGAGAGCGGCGTCGGCAAAGAACTGGTGGCGCGCGCGCTCCACCAATTCGGGCGACGCCGCACAGGTCCATTCATTGCGGTGAACATGGCCGCGATGCCGCGCGAGCGCATAGAAGCTGAGCTGTTCGGCGCCGGGGGCGAGCATGGCCGCCTTGCGCAGGCGCAGGGCGGCACTCTGTTCCTCGACGAGGTTGGCGATCTGCCGCTTGAGGCTCAGACCCGTCTCGTGCGGCTCTTGCAGGATTTGCAGCCGGGCGCGCAGCGCACAGACGGACGGGCGGACATGCGCGTGATTGCGGCGACCAGCAAAAATCTGCGGGCGCTGATCGAGCAGGGTCTGTTTCGCGAGGATCTGTTTTATCGCCTCAATGTGGTGCCGGTGCGCTTGCCGCCGCTGCGCGATCGCAAGGAAGACATTGCCGAGCTGACCCGGGCTTTTCTGGTGCGCGCCCGCAATGAGGGTTTGCCCGAAAAAACGTTTGACCCGTCTGCCTTCGACGCGCTGCGCGACTATGACTGGCCCGGCAATGTGCGCGAGCTTGAAAACCTGGTGCGGCGCGTATGTGCTCTGTATAGCGAGGAGGTCATCACCGGGCGGATCCTCGAGCGTGAACTCGCCAGCGAGGCCGGAGGGCGCGCAGGCGCCGGGGCCGCGCCCGGGGGCTCGGCGCTGGCTGGCGGATCAGGCGCTGCGGCCGGCGCGCTCGGCTCCGGTGCAGCGCTTGCTCAACGCATCCCGACGTTCGACGACTCGGTGCGCCGTCATGTGATGGAGCTGATGGCCGGCGCGGGTTCGCTCGCTGACGGCCAGTTGTACAGCCGGATTCTGGCCGATGTTGAGCGACCTCTGATCGAGCTCTGTCTGACCGCCACCAAGGGCAACCAGATCCGGGCCGCCGATATGCTCGGGCTCAACCGGAACACGCTCCGCAAGAAGATCCGTGATCTCGGCGTCAAGGGCGGACGCGGCGGATGAGCCGCACCGGCGTTGCGCCAAAACTCATGTGGCGCCGAAGCTGCAGGGTGTGGGTTGTGCGCCACAGCTAAGTGGTGCAACACTGCAACACAATGGGACGTCAGTCCGTTCGAGGTTCTGCATGAGCGATCGCATGCCGACGTCCAGACTGCGTGTGCGCGCCGCCCGATGGGCTATGCGCGGACCCGTCTTCTGGACCGGTTTCGTGCTCTCTGCGGCGGTTCTTGCGCTCGTCACCTTCTTTGCCGTGTCGGGCGTCGGGCCGATTGCTCCGGCCAGCCCGGTCATGCTGAGCCTCCTGCTGGCGAATGGCGCAATCATCGCCCTTTTGGCTCTGCTGGTGCTGTTCCGGGTGAGCCGGGTGGCGCGCCCGCGCGGGCCGGTTCAGCCCGGACAGCGTCTGCACCTGCGCTTTGCGTGGATGTTTTCCTTCGCAGCGGTGGCCCCTGCGGCGGCGGTGGCGGTGTTTCTTGGCTTGACCCTCAGTCGCGGCGTCGATTTCTGGTTCTCCGGCGTGCAGAGCGCGCTGGTCGAGAACAGTGTCGACCTCGCGCGCACCTATGTGACCGAGGCCACCAACAATATGCGCGGCGACGTGTTCGCCATGGCTGGCGACCTGAACCAGGCGTCGGATGGTCTGACCGCCGACCCGACCCGATACGCTTTCTATCTGGGACGCCAGGCGGCCGGTCGATCGTTTGCAGCGGCCTATGTGCTGTCGCGCGACGGCCGCCTGCTCGCGCGTGCGGAGGGGCCGCATGCGCCGCGCTTCGCCGCCCCGTCGCCCGCGGCCTTCGCCGACGCCGCCCAGGGTGTGATGTCAATGAAAATCGTCGACGAACAGGACCTGATTCAGGCGCTGTTCAAGCTCGACGCCTATCCCAACGCGTTTCTTTATGTCGTGCGCTTCGCCGAGCCGGGCGTGCTGGAGCGTTTGCGCGACACTGAACGCCAGGTGCTTGCCTATCGTGAGGCGAAGGATCGGCGCGACCGGCTGCAGCTTCAGTTTTTGTTTGCGTATCTGCAGACCGTCCTGTTGATTTTGCTGGGCTCGGTATCGCTCGGATTGTCCTATGCGACGCAGATCGCGCGCCCGATCGGGCGGCTTGCCGAGGCGGCGGAACGGGTAACCCACGGCGACCTGACCACGCGCGTTGAGCCAGGGCCGAAGGATGACGAAATCGCGGCTCTGGCGCGCGCGTTCAATCGCATGAGCGAGCAGCTCGACGCGCAACGCCAGGATCTGCTGGACGCGCGTGAGGATTCCGAGACCCGCCGGCGCTTCATCGAAACGGTTCTTGCGGGCGTGTCGGCTGGCGTCATCGGGGTGGACGCGCGCGGCCGCATTGCTGTGGCGAACGGCTCAGCGGCTGCACTTCTTGGCGTCGCCCCGGCACAGATGACAGGCATGCATCTGGAGACCTTGGCGCCGGATCTCGCCGCTCTGGCCCGGCGCGGGCCGGAGGAGGCGGACACTGCCCGGCTCGCCCAGGTTGATATCAGCCGCGACGGCGACATCCTCTCGCTGCAGGTGCGCGCTGCCGCCGCCCCCGACGGATCGGGCGTCATTTTGACCTTTGACGACGTCACCCGCCTGGTGGCTGCACAGCGCCAGGCGGCATGGAAGGATGTGGCCCGCCGGATCGCCCATGAGATCAAGAACCCGCTCACGCCGATCCAGCTGTCGGCGGAGCGCCTGCGCCGGAAGTACCTGCAGGAGATCACCTCAGACCGGGACACCTTCGAGCGCTGCACAGACACCATCATCCGTCAGGTGGATGACATCGGGCGCATGGTTGATGAGTTTTCGGCGTTCGCGCGCATGCCGGAGGCTCGCTTCGAGGACACGGACATCGTTGACATGGTGCGCGCCACAGTCTTCGCACAGCGTCTCGCCAATCCGGACTGCGATGTTGTTTGGAGCGAGCCTGCGAAACCTGTGGTGATCGCATGCGATCATCGTCTGGCGAGCCAGGCGCTCACCAACGTGATCAAGAACGCTGGCGAGTCAATCGCCATGCGCCGGGCGCGCGACGGCGAACCCAAGACGGGCCGCATTTTGGTGCAGCTTGATCTGACCCATGAGGGCGCGGTCATCAGCGTGCAGGACAACGGGGTGGGTTTCCCGGCAAAGGGGCGCGCCCGTCTCGTCGAACCCTATATGACAACCCGCGAGAAAGGCGCCGGTCTCGGCCTCGCCATCGTCAAGCGCGTCATGGAGGACCATGGCGGTTCGCTGATCCTTGATGATGCTCCGGCGCCGGGACCAGGCGCTGTGGTGCGATTGATTTTTCCCGCCGGCTCAGCCGCCGGCTCAAACCCGAACATTCACCGCTTGGAGATCGCGCGATGACCAGCGACATCCTGATCGTCGACGACGAAGCAGACATCCGCGACCTGATCGCGGGCATTCTTGAGGATGAGGGCTACCAGGTGCGCGATGCCGCCGATGGTGACGCGGCGATTGAGGCGCTGCGCCAGCGTCGCCCGTCCCTTGTCGTGCTGGACATATGGCTGCATGGCAGCCGGATCGACGGACTTGAGGTCCTGTCGATCATCAAGCAGATCGACGAAGATCTACCCGTAGTCGTCATATCCGGTCACGGAACGATTGAGACGGCCGTAGCAGCGATCCGCAAAGGGGCCTACGATTTTCTTGAAAAGCCCTTCAAGTCAGACCGCCTGCTGCTGGTCATCGCGCGTGCCCTTGAGACGGCGCGGTTGCGCCGCGAAAACGACGCGCTGCGGGCTCAATCGGCGCGCATTTCATCTGAGTTTGTCGGATCTTCCCAGGTGACCGCCCAGTTGCGCACAGCGATTGACCGCACCGCGCCGACCAACAGCCGTGTGTTGATCTCTGGTCCGCCGGGCTCGGGAAAGGAACTGATCGCGCGGCTGCTGCATGAGCGTTCGCCGCGCCGCGACGGCCCGTTCGTGGTGGTGTCGGCGGCAAGCCTCGATCCCGAGCGCTTCGAGCGGGAACTGTTTGGCGAAGAAGGACCTGAGGGTCGTCCGACCAAGATCGGCCTTCTGGAGCATGCACACGGCGGCACATTGTTCATCGACGAGGTCGCAGACATGCCGCGCGCGTCACAGAACAAGATCCTGCGCGTGCTGGTCGACCAGCGGTTCCGCCGTCTCGGCGGTGTGGCTGATGTCGAAGTCAACGTGCGGATGCTTTCGTCGACTTCGCGCGAGCTGCGCGAGGAGATCGGGCAGGGCAGGTTCCGCGAGGATCTCTTCCACCGCCTGAATGTGGTCCCGCTTCGCGCGCCGGCTCTCTCTGAGCGGCGTGAAGACATTCCTGAGCTTGTCGGCTATTTTGTGCGCCGTATCTCGGAGGGATCCGGACTTCCGGCGCGCAGTTTTGGCCCGGACGCGATCGCCGCGCTGCAGGTTGCTGAATGGCCGGGCAATGTTCGTCAGCTGCGCAACGTCGTGGAGCGCATTCTCATCCTGGCCGGCGGCGACGCGGCCAATCCGATCAGTGTTGAGCAAATGCCCTCCGACATCGCCGGCGTCGGCAACATCCCGGCGCAAGGGGGCCTGCAGCAGATCATCGGTCTGTCCCTGCGCGATGCGCGTGAACAGTTCGAGCGGGAATATCTGGCGGTCCAGATCACCCGATTTGGGGGCAACATCTCCCGTACGGCTGCCTTCATCGGCATGGAGCGTTCGGCGCTGCATCGCAAACTCAAATCGCTCGGTGTGGAGACCAATGGCCGGGACGAAAACTAGCACTTCCGGCTACGGGCCTGCGTGGGGCGGGCCGGCGCAACCCGTGCGCAAAGAGGCGCCAGGACGTTCAATCGTTGCGATCAGGGACGGACAAAGGGCATGTCTCGACTGGCCTATGTGAATGGTGTTTTCCGCCCGCAGCGCGGTCCTTCCATCGATGTGGAAGATCGTGGCTTTCAGTTTGCTGACGGCGTCTATGAGGTCTGGGCCGTGCGCGACGCGCGCCTTCTCGACGAGGTAGGCCATTATGAGCGGCTCGAGCGATCCTTGCGTGAACTGCGCATTGCCGCGCCGTTGTCGCGGGCTGCACTGGGCGTTGCGGTGCGCGAGACACTGCGGCGCAATCGGGTGCGCACGGGCATCGTGTATCTGCAGATCACGCGCGGCGTTGCGCGCCGCGATCACGCATTTCCGCGACAGGAGGTTCCAGCGACGGTGGTGATTACGGCGCGGGCGCTCGACTGGGATGCGATCGAGGCGACGGCCGCGACCGGCATCGCGGTGGTAAGTACGCCCGAGACCCGCTGGGCGCGCTGCGACATCAAGAGCACTGCCCTGCTCGCCAATGTGCTCGCGAAACAATTCGCTCGCGAAAACGGCGCACGCGAGGCTTGGTTTGTCGACCATGACGGATTTGTGACGGAAGGGGCTTCGTCCAATGCCTGGATCGTTGATGCGGCGGGCGTTGTGCGCACACGAAGCCTGACGGCGAATATTCTTCGGGGGATCACGCGCGGCGGCGTCCTGGCGACCATTGAGCGGCTTGGCCTTGCAGTCTCGCAGTCGCCCTTCACCTTGGCGGAGGCCTATGCGGCCCGCGAGGCCTTCAACACGGCGGCATCGGCATTCGTCCAGCCTGTCGTGGCGATCGACGGGCGGGTGATCGGATCTGGGGCGCCAGGGCCTGTCGCGCGCGCCTTGCGGACGGTTTATCTTGCGAGCCGGATCTAAGACCAAGTGCGCGCCTGGGTCGCGCCGGCTCACGGGTTGATCGCCTCCGGCGCCAGCGCTAGACAGCAGCCCTGATCCGCGGTCGTGTGTGTGACGCGGCATAGAAGGTGGCGACCATGTCGAGCGACAAGACTGAAAAGAAACAGAACCTGCAGGATACTTTCCTCAACGCGGTGCGCAAACAGCGGGCGCCCTTGACCATCTTCCTCGTCAACGGCGTGAAGCTGCAGGGGGTGGTCACCTGGTTCGACAACTTCTGCCTCCTTTTGCGCCGTGACGGTCAAAGTCAGCTGGTCTACAAGCACGCCATTTCCACAATCATGCCTGGCGGCCCTGTCACCCTGTTTGAGCCGTCAGAGGAGCACGACAGCTGACACAACCGTTTGAGACGGCTGTCCCGCGCCAGCGGACGCTGGTGCTGCATCCCCTGCTGGCGCGGGGTCCTGGAGAAGAGGGGTCGCGTGATCGCAGCCTGCGGCTGAGCGAGGCGTCTGGACTTGCGGAGGCTTTGGACCTCCTGGTGGTCGAGGCGCGGGTCGAGCCGCTGCGCGAGCGCAAGCCCGGTCTTTATTTCGGTGAGGGCAAGGCCGATGACATCGGCGCACGGATCAAAAGCGACGCGATCGACGTTGTGTTCATTGATGCTCCGCTCACCCCGGTGCAGCAGCGCAATCTTGAACGCCTCTGGCAGGTCAAGGTGGTTGACCGCACCGGTGTCATCCTTGAGATCTTTGCGCGCCGGGCTCGCACGCGGGAGGGACGCCTGCAGGTCGAGGCGGCCCGGCTCTCCTATGAACGCTCGCGCCTGGTGCGCACCTGGACCCACCTTGAGCGCCAGCGCGGCGGCCTTGGCAAGACTGGCGGGCCCGGAGAAACGCAGATTGAGCTTGATCGCCGGCTGATCGCCGAGCGCATTACCCGGATCCGCACCGAGTTGGAGGAGGTTCGCCGCACGCGCGGTTTGCACCGTCAGGCGCGCCAGCGCGCGCCATATCCGGTGATTGCGCTGGTGGGCTACACCAATGCGGGCAAGTCAAGCCTGTTCAATCGTCTGTCGCGCGCTCAGGTTCTTGCTAAAGACATGCCGTTCGCGACTTTGGATCCGACCATGCGTGCGGTGCGTCTGCCGTCCGGCGCGCATGTCATTCTGTCTGACACGGTCGGCTTCATTACCGACCTGCCGACGGAGTTGATCGCGGCGTTTCGCGCGACGCTGGAAGAGGTGGCGCAGGCCGACGTCCTGGTGCATGTGCGCGACATCGCCCACGCCGAGAGCGAGGCTCAGCGGGCCGAGGTGTTGACAGTGCTGGACGCCCTGATCCCGGAGGATCGCAAGGGCGCAGCGGTCGTCATCGAAGCATGGAACAAGATCGACCAGCTGTCGCCGGACGAGCGACGCCACGCGACCCTGCGCGCCGCCGCTGCCGTCCGCGATCCGCAGGCGCCGGCGGCTGCGCTGCTCTCGGCACTGAGCGGGGAGGGCATGGACGAGCTTCTCCGGCTGATCGAGGCCGCGCTGGCGCGCGGTCTTGATGTGGTTTCGATCACAGCACCGGCGGCGGCGGGCGCGGCGCGCGCCTGGCTGTATGGCCATGGTCAGGTGGTGTCACGCGAACCGGCGGACGATGCGGGTGCGGAGCGCTTCACGGTGCGCATGAGCCCTGCCGCACTTGGCAAATTTGCTGCGCTTTACCCTGACCTGCTGACGCAACGCGCCTGACGGGGCGGTGCGTGCAGCCCACTGCGCGACGCTTGCCGTCTGACGCCGGGAGGACGGGTGGGTGATGCCGTTCTACAGCCATCATCCAAGGCGTGTCCTCTGACCTTATTCCTGGCATGTGCAGGGCTTGGCCCATGGCGGGGGCGGTCAGTCCGGTGACCTTCTCTCGAGCCCTTTGGCCTCTTCCCAGTAGGCATCAAGCGTGGCGAGCGGCAGGGGCGTCGCCGTTTCGGCGGCACGCCTTTCAACATGGCGGAAGCGGCGTTCGAATTTGGCGTTGGCTGCGCGCAGGCAGTCTTCTGGATCGACTCCAAGCTTGCGTGCGAGGTTGGCGAGCACGAACAGCACGTCGCCGATCTCTTCTGCAACATTGTCGCGATCGCCCGCTGCGATCGCCTGTTCGAGTTCGCTGCGCTCCTCATCGAGTTTTGCAAACACACTCTGCGCGTCGGGCCAGTCGAAACCGATCCGTGCAGCGCGTTTGGCGAGCTTGGCGGCCCGCATCAGCGCAGGCGCTGCGCGCGGAACGCCGTCAAGAACGCTGTTGGCGTCTGTCTGCGCATGTTCGCTGGCTTTGATCGTCTCCCACGCCTTGGCCTGCTCTTCAGCGGTGCGTTGGTCGGCGCGATCGCTGAACACGTGGGGATGGCGCCGCAGCATCTTCGTGGTGACAGCGCGCGCGACGCGGGCGAAGTCGAATGCGCCGGCCTCTTCGGCCATACGGGCGTGGAAAACGACCTGAAACAGCAGGTCGCCGAGTTCGTCCTCCAGAGCGGGCAGATCACCCCGGTCGATGGCGTCGGCGACCTCATAGGCTTCTTCGATCGTGTAGGGTGCGATGGTCTTGAACGTCTGTTCGAGGTCCCACGGGCAGCCGGAGAGGGGAGTGCGCAGCCGCGCCATCACGTCGAGGAGGTCGGCGAGCGCGCCGGCGGCGTCGCTGTGGGTCGTGCGTGTTTGGTCCATGAGCGATTCCCCGGTGTTGCGCGGGTGCTTTACCACACTTGGTTGCGGCCTGTGTTTCTGGTCCGGACGCTGTCACGGGGGGCGGGGCGATGGCGCACTCGCTGGCGCTTATCCGCGCCGCTACTGGTCCGCGCAGCCAATCTGCGCCAGCGCATGCGGTGCGCGCGGAGAGCGGGTTTGCCGGCGCTGCAGGGTCTCGTCCTTTGGCTTCATCCCTGCGCGCACGTTGATCTGAGATCAAGCCAAGCGTGGATCTGGCTCCGACACCTGTTGGGCGACGAGCTCCTTGGCGCGAGCCGTCTCGCGGCCCGGCGCGAGATCGGCACGGAGCGGGCATCTGTCCCGCGGCCGACGGCGAGAACGCGCATAATATGTATTATGGGAACTTTTGTGCGGGGACGAGGGGCGGGGACCAACGGCGAACCTGCACATGCCTTTTTGCAAATTCCTTTTTGCGAAGGCCGGCGCGCGACACCCCGGGTCGCCAGGCTCGGCGGCGCGCGCAAGACCCGGTAAGCCGCCTTCGGCGCACCGGCTGCATGGTGTCGGCTCTGTCGTTTGGATCTTCGCCGCCTGGCGTTCTTAACTTTGGCGTACGCTGTTTTGGCGGCCGCGCTTGTGATCCGCTGCGGCTGGTCCTGTCGTTTCGCTGCGGTCAGGCTGCGGCGTGCGGTCCTGCGGCGACAAGCTCGTCGGTGATGGATGTCTCCCAGGACCAGCCGTCAAACGCCGGTTCGACATGGGCGGGCGTTTCTGTGGCCACGCGATTGTAATCAAGATCGATGTGCAGATTGGTCAGCACCGCGCGTTCAGGCGCCAGACGCGCAATCCAGCCGAGGCTCTTATCCACATGCGCGTGCGTTGGATGCGGCGTGTAGCGCAGCGCATCAACTATCCACAGCTTCAGCCCGCCAAGCAGCGCAAAGCTCGCCTCCGGCAGATCCACGACATCGTTGTTGTAGGCGGCCGGTCCAAACCGGAAACCCAGGGATGGGCCAACCCCATGATCCTGCGCCAGAGGGATCGCCCTAATCGGTCCGCCGGGCCCCTCCACTGTCAAGACGCTGCCAGGCGGCGGCATCGGGCGCGCCTCCAGAATTCCCGGGTAGCCGTCGGCGCCATGGAAGCAATAGGCGAAGCGCACCATCAAGGTGCTCGCGGTCGCCTCATCCAGCCAGCTCGGAATGCGTTGGCGCATGGCGTAGGCGATCGTGCGCAGATCGTCGATGCCATGGGTCTGGTCGGCATGGTCATGGCTGAACAGCACGCCATCGAGGCGGTCGACCCCGGCGGCGAGCAGTTGGAAGCGCATATCCGGCGCAGTATCAACGATCACCCGGGTGGGACGCCGCGCCCCTTCGCGGAAGCGCTCCACAAGGAGCGAGCAGCGTGTCCGCCGGTTTTTCGGCTCGTCCGGATCGCATGCGCCCCACCCGTCGCCGACCCGTGGAACTCCGCCCGAAGATCCGCATCCCAGAATGGTCACCCGCAGCCGGTCCATCAGTGCAGCCCGGCTGGCGCAGCGGCGCGCGTGAACAGACGAAAAAAGGCTTCGGTGGTGCGTTTCGCGGCGGTTTGCCGATCGATGCCGCTCAGTGCGGCGAAAGCGTCGAGCACATGGATGACAAAGGCCGGCTCATTGCGTCGGCCGCGATGGGGGACCGGTGCGAGATAGGGGCAATCCGTCTCGACAATGACGCGGTCTTGCGGCATCGCGCGCGCCACAGCGCGCACGTCCTCAGCGGCTTTGAAGGTCAGGATCCCGGATACCGAAAAATAGGCCCCGAGGGCGGCGGCGCGTCGGGCAAGAGAGGCGCCGCCGGTATAGCAGTGCAGCAGCATGGCGAAGGCGCCACGGCTATGCTCCTCCTCCAGGATGTCGCCCGTCAGGTCGTCGGCGCCGCGCGTGTGAATGATGATCGGCAAACCGGTGACGCGCGCTGCAGCGATGTGGGCTCGAAAAGAGGCGATCTGGCTGTCGAGGTCCGAGTATCCATAGTGCTGGTCGAGTCCAGTTTCGCCAATGCCGATCACCTTGGGATCGGCGGCGAGATCAATCAGCGTCTGGGCCGCGAGGTCAGGATAATCTTTTGCGTGATGCGGATGTACGCCGACGCTCGCCCAGATCGATGGTTTGCGCGCAGCGATGGCGCGCACAGCATCGAAACGGTCGAGCCGATCGCAGATGGCGAGCAGGCCGATAACGTTGGCCGCCTCGGCGCGCGCGAGAACGGCGTCAAGATCATCCTGGAACTGAGGACCATGCAGATTGACGTGGCTGTCAATGATCATGCGCGTGCGCTCCGGTTCGCCCGGCCGATTGCCTCGAACGCGGCGTAGACAGCTGCGGTGCGATCCATGGTGAGCGCATCCGTTTCCTGCTCGATCGCTGAGACCTCGGCAAATGCCTGCGCCCACGCTTTCGGCGCGGCCGTCGCCGCCCTGGCGAGACCCTTGGCCTCCTCCTCCACCCGGGGCGTGAGATCAAGTCCGGCTGAGGCCTTCATAGCGCGTGCGAGCCAATCCCGCAAAAAATGGAAGGTCAGATGAAAGCGGGTCTCCTCCCCTCTTTTGCCAGCCTCTGATGCGATCCTGCGCACCGTGGGCAAGCCAGGCCTGTCGACGGCAAGGCTTGAGACGAGCTCACGGTAAAGCGCAGCGCCGCCGCACGCCGCGAGCGACAGGGCTTGGCCGATGGCGCCGGCGGACAGATCGGCCAGCAGACGGGCGTCGGGCGGATCAAGATCCGTGCGGGCGCGGATCGCCTTGATGGCGGCATCGGGGTCGAGGGGGGCGAGCCGCAGCACGCTGCAGCGCGAGCGAATGGTGGCGAGGAGCGCGCCCGGTGCGTGCGCCAGCAGAATCATCACGCCGCGCGGCGGCGGCTCCTCCAGGGTCTTCAGAAGCGCATTGGCGGCGTTGCGGTTGAGGTCGTCGCCGGTGTCCACGATGGCCACGCGCGCGCCCCCTTCCCCTGCAGTGAGCGCGAAGAACTCGCCAAGCCGGCGCGCTTCGTCGACCGGGATGTCGGCCTTGGCTTTGCCCGTCTTGTCGTCCCAGGGCCGGCGCAGGATCCGCAGATCGGCATGGCCGAGCGCGGCGATGCGGCGGGCGACGGGATCTTCCGGCGAGACAGCGAGGGTGTGCGGCGAGAGCCGTTCGCCGCCCAGCAGCACGCGCGCCATGCGATAGGCGAAGGTGGCTTTGCCGACGCCTTTGGGCCCCGTGATCAGCCAGGCATGGTGAAGCCGCCCCTGCGCCATTGCCGAGGCGACGGCCCGTTCCGCTGACTCATGACCGATCAGATCATAGGTTTCGCGCGGATGGGCCAGGCCAGGGGCCCGGTCGGTTTCGTGCTCGCTCATACGGGCGCGCCGAGTCCAAAGCGGTGCGCCAGCGCGTCACTGGCCGCCTCCACGAGGCCTTGCGGCGTCAGCATGCCGTCGAGGACCACGCAGCGGCGAGGGTCTTTGCCGGCGATGTCCAGAAAGGCTGCGCGGATTGCGTCATGCACGGCGAGGCCGGCGCGATCATACCGCGTGGTCTCGCCGCGCCGGGCTGCGGTGCGTTTAAGACCCTCGCGCGGGTCGAGATCGACAATGAAAGTCAGATCCGGTCGGGTGTCGCCCACGACCACCCGATCGAGCGCCTCGATGTCGGCAAGCGGCACGCCATGAAGATAGCCCTGATAC
>JBILMQ010000049.1:0-16645 GCA_044375455.1 Caulobacterales bacterium
CTTGACCCACACCTCAGTATCGCTGCATGACGCGCTCAAGGCCTTGACGATCCCAGCCTTGGAGGTGCACCTCAGCAATCCCGCGGCGCGTGAGGCCTTCCGCCATGTCTCCCACGTGGCCCCCGCCGTGCGCGGCGTCATCGCCGGTCTCGGCGCTTGGAGCTATGTGTTGGCCATCGAGGCGGCTGTTCGTCTCATGCGAAACGAACCGCCGCCCGCCCCCTGAACACGCCCTTCCCCGGATTACCTCCGCACGGAGACCTGTACATGCCAGCGTCCAAGTCGGCTTCAGCGAGCATCGATCCCGATATCGTGCGCGAACTCGCCGCCATTCTGCGTGAAACGGACCTCAGTGAAATCGAGGTCGAAGTGCAGCGCGGCGAGCTGCGCTTGCGCATTGCCCGCACCTCAGGACAGGCCGCCCCGGTCGTCTACCAGCAGGCGGCCCCGGCTCTCCAGCCGGCATATGCCGCGCCAGCGGGCGCGCCGGCCTCTGGGCCGGCAGCTGCAGCACATGGCGCTCCGGGCGAGGGACGCAAACGCGAGGGCGGCGTGCCCTCCCCCATGGTGGGCACTGCCTATCTGTCACCAGAGCCGGGGGCCGCCCCCTTCGTCAAGGTCGGCGATACGGTCTCGGAAGGCCAGACGCTCATGATCGTGGAAGCCATGAAAACCATGAACCCAATCCCCGCTCCGCGCGCCGGCAAGGTGGTGGAGGTGCTGGTGTTCGACGCCCAGCCGGTCGAATATGGCGAGCCGCTTCTCGTGCTTGAGTAACTTGCGATGTTTGACAAGATCCTCATCGCCAACCGCGGCGAAATCGCGCTGCGCATCCATCGCGCCTGCAAGGAAATGGGGATCGCTACCGTCGCGGTGCACTCCGAAGCGGACAAGAACGCCATGCATGTGCGGCTGGCCGACGAAAGCGTGTGTATCGGCCCGCCCCAGGCAGCCAAGAGCTACCTCAACATCCCTTCCCTGATCGCCGCGGCCGAAATCACCGGCGCCCAGGCGATCCACCCAGGCTATGGTTTTCTGTCAGAGAATGCTCGGTTTGCCGAAATCGTGCAGGCCCACGGTCTGACCTTCATCGGCCCGAACCCAGATCATATCCGCCTGATGGGCGACAAGATCGCCGCCAAGCAGGCGGTCAAAGCCGTCGGCATCCCGGTCGTGCCGGGCTCAGATGGCGGCGTGGACAGCGACGAAGAAGCCATGGCCGTCGCCGATAAGATCGGTTTCCCAGTGCTGGTCAAGGCCGCGGCCGGCGGCGGCGGACGCGGCATGAAGGTCGCCCGCTCGCGCGAGGAACTCGCCGTCGCACTGGCAACCGCCCGCTCCGAAGCGCGCAACGCCTTCGGCGATGACGCCGTCTATCTTGAAAAATACCTCGAGCGCCCCCGCCACATCGAGATCCAAGTGATCGCCGACAGTCACGGCAATGTGGTGCACCTCGGCGAACGCGACTGCTCCATCCAGCGCCGGCATCAGAAATTGTGGGAGGAAGCCCCCTCGCCAGCGCTCAACGCCAAACATCGTGAGAAGATCGGCAAAGTCGTCACGACCGCGATCCGCAAACTCGGCTATCTCGGCGTTGGAACGGTGGAGTTCCTGTTTGAGAACGACCAGTTCTATTTCATCGAAATGAACACCCGCATCCAGGTGGAACATCCGGTCACCGAAATGATCACCGGCATCGACCTGATCCGCGAACAGATCCGCATCGCCGACGGGGCGCCCCTGTCATTTTCTCAGCAAGACGTGGTGTTCGAAGGCCACGCAATCGAGTGCAGGGTGAACGCGGAAAACCCGCAAACCTTCACACCATCACCTGGGCGAATCGTCGAGTTTCACCCGCCAGGCGGACTGGGAGTTCGCCTCGACAGCGCAATCTACGCCGGCTACCAGATCCCGCCCTACTACGACAGCCTGATCGCGAAACTGATCGTCCACGGACGCAATCGTAATGAATGCATGATGCGCCTGCGCCGCTGTCTCGGCGAAATGGTGGTGACCGGCGTGGAAACCACTATTCCGCTGTTCGCCCGCCTGGTGCAGGAGCCGGCGATGCTCGACGGGGACTACCACATTCACTGGCTTGAGCGGCATCTCAAGGGCGAGGGCTCCTGAGGACGTGTCCAAACGCTTCGGCCCGGATGATCTTCTCAATTGCTATGCCAACGGCGTGTTCCCCATGGGAGACGCCCGCGATGATCCCAATCTCTTTTTGATCGACCCCGACACGCGATGCGTGCTGCCGCTTGATGCGTTTCATGTGCCGCGCCGGCTCGCCCGTTTTGTGCGAACCAATCCGTTCGAGATTCGAGTGGATACGGCCTTTCGCGCCGTGATGGAAGCCTGCGCGCATGAGGGGGGCTACATCGACCGGCCGCAGACCTGGATCAACCGTCCGATTTTGGATCTCTATGCAGCCCTGTTTGCGCGCGGCCACGCCCACAGCGTCGAGTGCTGGAGCGGCGAAGCACTCGTCGGCGGTCTCTATGGAGTGTCGCTTGGCGGCGCCTTTTTCGGAGAGAGCATGTTCTCGCTCCGGCGCGACGCCTCAAAGGTGGCGCTCGTCCACCTTGTCGCGCGCCTCGTCCTCGGGGGCTTCACGCTGCTCGACGCCCAGTTCGAAAACGCCCATCTCGACCAGTTTGGCGCACAGTCTCTCCCTCGCTGCGACTTTCACACACGGCTAAGCCCGGCGCTCGCCGGCCACGGCGACTTTCACGCCATGGCCCTGAATACAACCGGGGCTCAGGCCCTGCAGTCGATCGCCCAAACGTCATAGACAGGATGTTCAAGCGCGTTGAGCGCCGGACTGGATGCAAACATCCAGCCCGAAAAGATCGTTGCTGACTTAGGATCCGCCGGCTGTGCGGCGAGCTTCTTGCGATCGCTGACCTCAAGGAACACCTTTACCTCGGGCGTTTCCTCCGGCGGCCGCTTCACGCAAGCCCGCACGACAATCGACAAGCCGCCATAGATGACAGCTTTTCCAATCGGGGCGCGAAAATCGCGCGCCTTGCCCGTCACCTTGTCGAGCCCGCGAAGCACCGCTGCACGGGCCGGAGAGGGCGGGCTCGGCGCAGGAATGACGGCCGGATCGCTCACCATTGTCCCGGCAGGCGGAATATCGACCGTCGCCAGGCCGCTGGACGGCTCGTCCTGCGCCCAGCTTGCAAACGCCAAGCACCCGCCAAGCGCGGCCGTCGCCGCAAGCAGACGAAACGCTGCGCTCATGGCTCTTTGCTCCCGCCGCCGACGGCCTGAGAGAACAGCGTCAGCAAGTCGATACTGCCCTGCGCATATTGAAATTCACCACCGGCAGCGATCATGCTCTCGCTGGAGCCAGGCTCAATCGACAGAAAAGCGCCGCCGAGCAACCCGTCCGTAGAAACTTTCGCCGTGGAGTCGTCTGGGACCTTGACAGGCTCAGCAACAGACATTTCTACCTTGGCCATGTAGGTCTTCGGATCAAGTTCGATTGCCGAAACCGCACCGATCTTGACCCCTGAAAGACGCACCTCAGAGCCCGACGACAATCCGTTGACAGACGGAAAATACGCAACCAGCGGGTAGGTCCCGCCCGAAGCCTGAGAACTCGTCGACGTCAAAGCGAAGGCGAGAAAAGCACCGGCAGCTGCCAGAACGCCAGCGCCGACCACAGTCTCCAACGCCTGATCCTTCATCGCCATGCTCTGCCTCCGATCCCAATCTCCTGCTGCAAGCCTGCACAGAGGTCGTCCGCACCCAGAGCCTCATGGCAGGCTTCAGATCTGAACCAACCAGTCCACAATCAATGTCCGGTTACTATGGAGTCTTGCCTGCACGTCATCCCGCATCTCTAAGGCCCGCATCTCTAAGGCCCGCATCTGTCAGTCCAGGATCTGTCAATCCTGCGTTTCGGGTGACCATGCCTCATAATCACCAGTCGCCTTGCGGCGCGCCCCGCCCCGCGCAAGACTGCCGGGCGGGCGATAAGCAAACCGCGTTCCCGTCAGGTTCGGCCGATGATCCGTCTCCCAGACCCGACGTTTCAACGGATCCTGGGTCGGCGGTTTGTCGAAAGTGTGGTGCAGCCAGCCATGCCAATCCGCCGTGATCCGGGAGGGTTCAGCATACCCTTTGTAGATCACATAGCGGCGCCGGCGCCCCTCAAGGCTCGGCTCCTTCTCTTCAAAAAACCGGTTCCCGGCCTCGTCCTCGCCGACAAACACGGCCCTTCGGCCGATATCGAACAACGCGCCAATCGTGGCGCCGCTCCACCAAGTGAAAATCTTGTCCAGCACGCGCGCAACCTTCTTCACTGAGCTCAACGCCAAGCCCGACGGGCGCGACTATGGCGATGTCCGAGCGCCCGGTCCAGCCCACACGCTAGCCCCACATCTACGTATAGCTGGGGATCTTCGCCCCCACATCTTGATTTGATTCAGAGTCGCGCTCTACCCTCCTCTCTCTGTATCGGTGAGGAGCCGGCAATGGGCGCAGACCGGAACGGCAAGACAGGCGAAGCGCGCGAGGCCGATCCATGGCGTGATCTGGGGATGGCGGTGCACGCCGAATGGCCAGGCGGCGCTGACGCCCCCGAATACGGCGACCTTCATGGCGGCGTCAGCGGATCCGGCGGTCTCAACGACTTTGACGGCGGCGTCGGCGCCTTCGAAGCGCCCGCGGGCTGGTCAGACGTCGTGTGGCGCGCCTGGGCCGCACTGGCGGCGCCGGTGGCGCCAGACCTCACCAAGCCGATCGCAGAAAAAGGTGTCCCCGCTGCGTTGCGCCGACGCACGCCGGCAAGCGAAGGCTTTGCGCCTGAACGCAGCGTGCGCGCCATCGTGGCGCGTCTGACGGGCGGGCTCGCCTATGCCGGCTTGAAGTCCGGCCGGCTGGCCGGCGGCGAGGCCGCGCTTGCCTTCCGCGACACGCTCGGCCGGGGCCTCGCGACCGGGGCGATCGCACTTGCGCCGGAGCTGGCGCGGGTCATCGGCGTCGAATGGGCCTACGGACGCGAGAGCACGCTCACCCCGGTCCCGGCGCGGGCGTCAGCGATCGCCGTTCTGGATCAGATCAGTCTTGGCGCAGCGCTCAAAACCGCCTTCGCCCGCGACGCCGAAGCCGCCGCGCTGGCAGCCGGGGCGCTCGCCATGCGGCGTCGCCTTGGCGACCTCATCGCCACGGCGCAGGACGGAGTGGATCCACGCGGCAATGCCGCCCTCGCCCGCGCCATCGCCTTCGCCCGCGCCGACGGCGTCATGGACGGGGTCATCCGGCGCGTCCTCAACCTGGTCGCCCAAGGCCGCAGCGACCTCGCTGGAACCTTCGCCGGGGCCCTCGACGAAGCCGCCGGCGTGCGACGGCTCGCCGGGCGCGAGCCCCTGGCGCTTGATGTCTCCGCCGCACCCGACGAAACCCTCATGGAGGCCGCGCACGCCGCCGCCGCGGCAGCGGTCTGCGGCCTGCCCCTCGAAATCCGCTTCGCGCCCGCTGCGCCGCCGCGCGCATGGGCCGGCGTCAACGCCGCCGCATTTGCATGCCCGGACGGGGAGTATGATGGCGACGGCCTTGCCACACACGCCAGTGTCGCCGCGCTCGCCGTCGCCATCGCCGCAGACCTGTGCGGCGGCGCCCACCCCGCCATCGCACCTTTGGATTTGTCCGGCGCCCTATGGCGGCTCGGCCTCGGCTATGACACGCAAGACGGCCGCGCTGCAGCAGCAGACATGGCGGCGCGAATCGCGCGCGCCGCAATCGCCGCCGACGTTCAGTTCACCACCGACGCCGCCGAACCGCTCGCAATTCTGGCCGGGGCGGCTGCAGCCGGCTTTGCGCCACAACCCGGGCTGGAAATCCTCGCGGCGGCGCATGGCGGGCGCACCGCCAATCCCCATCTCGAGACCGGCCTGCTCACCCTGGGGCTTTGTCCACAGGACGCCGCCAGCGCGATCGCCCATGTCTGCGGGCGGCGCACGCTGATCGGGGCCCCCGGGGTCAATCCGGCCTCGCTCGCGGCAGCCGGTTTCGGCGCCCGCCAGATCGCAGCCCTGCAGGACGCCGTGCGCGAAGCCCACAGCCTGCGCCACGCAGCCACCGTCTGGGTGCTCGGCGAGGATTTCGTCGCCGATGTGCTGGGCCTGGACGTCGGACGGGCCGCACGCCCCGGCTTTGACCTTCTCGGCGCCATCGGTTTCGCACCGGACGACATTCGCAGGGCCGACGCCTACATCTTCGGCGCGCACACACTCGAGGACGCGCCGGGAGGCCTGCACCGTTACGCCGCCGTGTTCAACGCAGACATCCCCCTCGACGCCCGTCTGGCCATGGGCGGGGCCATCGCGGAAGCCGCCGGCGCCGGCGTGGTGATCGACGCCGCCCTGCCAGCGAGCATGGACGCAGAAACGGTGGAGAGCTTAATCCTCGACGCTGAGCATGCCGGCGTGGCGGCCGTGCGGTTCGTCAAGCCCGGCGCCGGGGCGCTCGACGCCGTCGATGACCTTTGGGCGGACCAAGCCCCCAAACGCATTGAGGACCTCGTCGCGCGCGCCAGCGGGGTCACCCAGACCCGCGTGGTCGAACGCGTGGTGGAACGCTCAGCCCAGCGCCGCCGCCTGCCGGACCGGCGCAAAGGCTATATCCAAAAAGCCACCGTCGGGGGCCACAAAGTCTATCTGCACACTGGTGAATTCGAAGACGGCGACCTTGGGGAAATATTCATCGACATGCATAAGGAAGGCGCGGCCTTTCGCTCGCTGATGAATAATTTCGCCATCTCCATCTCGATAGGCCTGCAGTACGGCGTTCCTCTCGACGAATTCGTCGACGCTTTCGTGTTCACGCGCTTCGAGCCCGCTGGCGACGTGACAGGAAATGACCGGATCCAGCGCGCAACATCGATCCTGGACTATATCTTTCGCGAACTCGCCGTCTCCTATCTCGACCGCAACGATCTTGCCGAAGTGGATCCGGCCGCGTCCGCAGACGGGCTCGGGAGGGGCGTACAGGCTGAGAAAATCGACGAACACGCCGCAGCCAGACTTATCTCAAAGGGCTTCAGCCGGGGCCTTGCGCCCGACAACCTGCTGCTTTTCACGCCGCGCGGCGGCGAGCGGACCCCCACGCAAGGCGGCGCGCCCATGCCCATCGGCAACGGCGCGAAGCCAAGCGACGGTCTCCCCGAGGGGCCGCAGGACACCCGCACAGGCGGCCCTCGATCGCGCAAAGACCTGCCTGCAGCCGGCGCACCCGACGGCGGTGCGTGCGCCGGCGAGATCGGACATGGCCAGCGCGCGCCATCGCCCGGCGCCAACTCAACACTCGCCCACGGCGAAACAGAGGCGCGGCGCGCCGCACGCTTGCTTGGCGCCCGCCCGCCAGGGCGACGGGTGGAGGAAAGTGAAAGCGAGGCATGCCCGGCCTGCGGCCACTACACCCTGGTGAAAGGACCGATCGGGGTGGTCTGCGAAGCCTGCGGCTACACCGTCAAAGCGTCCTGAACGGTCCTCTTCACACAGGGGGCGCCAATCAGGAAAAGCCAGGCAGGGCGACGGACCCACCCAGGTGCAGCCGCTTGCCCCCCTCAAGCGATGCGAGCCCCGCCAGACGGCGTGGAAAAACGCCGATCGGACGCCTGATATGTGGGCTTGACGCCGCTGCGGCGGCGTGAGCCCGGCTGAACCGAACCATTTTTCATCCGCCCTATTTTTGTCTGACTGGGCCCGCTCTAGTGTTGACGGGCAATCCAGGTTGCGCGGCGGGCGCAGCAGGTACGAACAGGGCGGGCTATGCGCGTAAGCTTAGCAGAACACCTCGCGGATCCCACAATCTGGCGCGGCGCGGCGACACGTTCGGATCTCCAGAGCAATCGCCAGGATGCGCACCAGGGGCCGCGTCCCAGAGGCCACTCCAGAGGCCACCCGACAGGTCAGCCCGGGGATCGACGCGCGGATCATCCAGGGGGCAGCTTCCTGAAACGCACGCTCGCCGGGGCGCTCGGCGCGCTCCTGGCTGGTGCAGTCACCCTTGCCAGCGCAGCGCCGGCAGCCCAGGCGCAGTCCATCATCAGGGACGAAGAAATCGAAAACCTGCTGCGCGACTATACGAACCCCATTTTGCAGGCAGCCGGCCTGCAGCCAGAAGACGTGCGCATATTTGTCCTCAATGATCCCACCCTCAACGCCTTCGTCACCGGCGGACAGAATATTTTCCTGCACACCGGCCTGATCCTCGCCGCCGACACGCCCAACCAGCTGAAAGGCGTCATTGCCCACGAAACCGGACACATCGCCGGGGGACACCTCGTGCGCTCCCAGCAGGCGATGGAAGTCGCAATGCGCCCGGCCCTTCTGTCGATGTTCCTGGGCGTTCTTGCGATCGCCGGCGGCGCTCCGGATGCGGGCGCAGCACTGATCCAAAACTCACAATATTGGGCGGCGCTCACATTCTTCCGCCATACGCGCGTCCAGGAGTCGTCAGCGGATCAATCGGCCGTAACCTATCTGGAGGAAACCGGACAATCTGCTCAAGGACTGCTCGATTTCTTTGACAAATTCCGCTACCAGGAAGTCATGTCCGATGCGCGGCGGGAACCATATTTCCGCTCCCACCCGCTATCGGCAGACCGCATGCAGGCGCTGCGCGGGCGGGTGCAGGCGCAGCCCCATCAAACCGCCGCCGATGACGCAAGGTCCCTCGAACGGTTCAAGCTCGCACAGGCCAAGCTCTACGGGTTCCTGGAAGCTCCGCAGCGCACCTTCATCAAATATCCGCCCTCCGATACGTCGCAGGCAGCACGATACGCGCGCGCCATCGCAGCCTACCGCATCCCGGACACCAAGCGCGCCATCGCCGAGGCCCAAGCGCTCATCGCCGCACACCCTGAAAACCCATATTATCACGAACTGCTTGGGCAGATCCTATTCGAATCTGGTCAGGCCGCCGCCTCAATCTACTCCAACCGCCAGGCACTCGCTCTCTCCCCGCAGTCGGCGCTGTTTGAGATCAACCTTGCCCGCTCACTCCTGGCCACCGAGACCAAACCAAACACCGATGAAGCCATCAAACTGCTGAAAGCCTCCCTCGCCCGCGATCCGGACAACGGCTTCGCGTGGCGTGAGATCGCCGTCGGCTACGAGCGGCGCGGCGAAACCAACCTTGCGGAACTCGCAACCGCCGAACTTGCCTTTTCCATCGGGGACTACCCACGCGCCCTGCAGTTTGCCAAGCGCGCCCAGAACAACGGCCTCAAACAGGGCTCCCCCGAATGGCGGCGCTCCGCCGACATTATTCTGATCTCAGAACCGCAAGTACAGGAATTCATGCGCCGCGGCGGACGGCGCAGCTTGAGCGAGGCGACCAGTCCAGCGCCGGCGCACCAGGGTCAGCACAGCGAACGCGCCCCGGCGCGTGGTGGATTGCCGGTCAACGGAAGTTGACCCGCCCACCTCGCCCAGGACGTGAGCGCCCGAACCTCGTGAAGGCTGCAGGCGCCACACCTGCAAATGGAACCGGAACCTCAGCTCCGATGACAAAATTACGCCTTTGGATCTGACAGAAAAACGCGCAGACGCCGATCGCGCGCGCTCACACCTGGCCGCTATCAGCGGGTCGCGCAGGCACAGCCGGTTACAATCACGTCCCATGGCGGGCCGAGCCTGGTCATCATGGGCGTGCAAGACGACCAGCCCCTCAAACGCCGCGACCGCCAAGTCCTCGTGATCGACCAGCTGACGATCGACCAGCTGACGATCGACCAGCTGACAATCGACCAGCTGACAATCGACCAGCTGACAATCGAAATGATAGCACAACAGCGCGAAGGCGATAAAACGCGAATTGTTGTCGCGCCGATCACCCACACGCGGCCAGCCGACCCTGAGAGCGCGATTGAGATTCCTGCAGTGACCCTTTAGCCGCGTCGGCCTCGATAATGCGCGGCAATGGATCGTGCTGGGTGAGCTGGATTCATTTGGCTGGCCGGCGCCTGACCTCAGACCGATCCTGGGCGAAGGGCTGCAGAGCGTCGCTATCGGACTTTTGCCGGCGACACTCTCCAACCTCATCGACGAGCGCCCTCAAACCCGCATTCGCCCGCGACGCCTTGCCATCACGATCCGCACAGGCGCTGAATAGCCAAGAGTTGCGCATCGGGTCCTCGCTGTCTTGCGGCAGTTCGTTCCGACGTTAGACGACAGTCGCAAGGCCGCTGGCCGAAAGCGTCGCAGCGCTGCCGGACGCAGGCTCCGCGCCGCCAGGGCAGCACGATGAGTGCACCATCCGTACGCACCCCAGCGCAGCCCGCCTGGATGGGCGGATCCTCACCCTGGCCGCGGTCGGCCGCGTCCGATGACCCGAACACCGTTGCAAAGCCATCGCGACGCGCGCCTCGCTGGCAGCCGGCATGCACCCATGTCGGCCTGCGACAGACCGCAGCGTCGGTCGGGCGCACGCCAAGCGTGACCAGAGCCGGCCCAAGCCGGCCAGGCTCCACTGTCGCTGCGCCTCCCAAAGCTGCGACACGCACCGCGATGCGCAGCCCCGGTTGATGATCCCCCTTGAGGCTCTTACACAGCGCGCCCCGTCATGAGGTTGCGGCCCCGCCCAGGTCTCCGTCCTGCCTCAGGCAAAATCTCGACCGACAAGATCTGGCGGCGCGTCATGCGCCGCAACAATGCGATAAACGAGCTCCGGCGCAGACAAGCCGGCAAGACCGCGCTGAGGCGTCGCCGGATCCGATCTGGCGATCGCCAGCAGCTGGCGCTTGGTGAGGCAGCGCAGACGCCGCGCCAGTCCCGCCGCACCCTCCACAGCATACACCGCTGCGCAATCCACAAGAATGTCAGAAGCTCGGGCTTCATCAGATGGGGTCGCGGACACGCGGGGGGAGGACGCAACGGGTGCGGACGCCAGAGGCGTACAAGGGCGCCCCCACGCAGGGCCGAGCGGATCGCTTTTGTCATAGAACGCCTGCAAGGCCTCGCCAAGGCGCGCGGCAAGCGCAGGATCCTGCTCCGCTGCGTCGATGATGACATCAAACAGACGGCGCAGCGCCTGCAGGCTCGCCCCGCCACTCACGATGACGCCGCCCGGGCCAACACGTCCTCAGCCAGAAGGCAAAGAACCGCACGCGCATCGCGATACTTCGCGGTGTAACTGACCACCTTGTCGGGATCCTTTGGATTGCGGGGGATGTGAGCGCTGATCGCCTGCTGCAACGCTGATTTCTTCGGAATCTCCGCCCGCGCCAGATG
Organism: Caulobacterales bacterium; assembly: GCA_044375455.1. Taxonomy (GTDB): domain Bacteria; phylum Pseudomonadota; class Alphaproteobacteria; order Caulobacterales; family Aquidulcibacteraceae; genus JBEIHX01. The sequence continues at coordinate 11,247 of JBILMQ010000049.1, forward strand.
AAACGGCGCCGGACACTCTTCGGCCTCGCGTCGCAGATCCTCAAGGATCGCCGCATGCTGGTTCCAGCCTTCGATCTTGTTGAGCACAACCATCAAGCGCGCACGCGCCAGACCCTCCTGGCGAAGCGCAAGATAGGTGCGCTGGGCGAAGGTACGAAATCCGAATACGGACAAATCATCCGGGGCAACCGGCACGATGACGAGATCTGCGCACCGTATCGCGGCCTCCACGAACAACGATATGCCGGGCGGGCAGTCGACGATGATGACATCATATTCCTCAGACAGTTCATTGAACCCGTCGCTCAGATAGGCTGCAAGCTCGCTCTCCGGCCGGCGGATATCCGGCGAACCCCGCGCCAGAGCAAAAATTATCTTGCGTTCAACATACCGCAGGTCGGGCGAGGCTGCGATCAAATCGACCCGTGCCGACCCGCCCAACAGAGACACCATACGCTTGCGCCGGGCTGTGAGCGTCGGCTCCAGGCGCTCATCCGTCAGGCTGTCAAAGAAGCGGTCGATGAGCAGTTCTTTGTCGCGTATCTCGCGATAGCCCCGCCGACCGGCAAGAAAATAGGAGGCATTGGCCTGCGCATCGAGGTCAATGACCAGCACCTTTTTTCCAAGCATGGCAAGCGTGTCGACCAAGCCGATCGTCAGCGTTGTCTTGCCCACCCCACCCTTCATGTTGGCGATGGTGATGATCTTGGCCGTCATGCAGCTTTCCGTCCTTGCAGTCCCAGCCTATGCCCCAAGACCACGCTGCGGCTCGCAAGACGGCAAAGCCGGGCGCGCGATCACCCCGAAGGCGGAGCGCCCGGCTGGCGCTCCGGGGCCGCCGCGGCAAAGGCCGGCAGCGCCCGCGCTCGCAGGTCAATTTGCACCAGGGTTGGAAACCCGGCCAGATCGACATCAAACCGACGGGCATTGGCCATCTGAGGCGTCAGGCAAACCTCAAACAGGCTCGCCGCGCCGCCAAAGGCGAAGTCGCCGCAGTTTCCGGCCAGCGACGTCTCCAGGGCGGCGAAGCCCAGCGTAATCCAATGCCGGTACCAAGCGGCCACGCCCGCTTCGTCAACCCCGAACCGGCTGCGCAGATAGGCGAGCGGGGCTAGATTGTTCAAAGGGTGAATATCGCAGGCGATGAGATAGGAAAGCGCTCGGCAGCGCGCGCGCAAAAATGGATCAGACGGCAACAACGCCGGCTCCGGACGGGTCTCCTCAAGCCACTCGATAATGGCGAGCGATTGACTGAGAACGCCAGTTCCCGTGTCCAGCGCCGGCACCCGCATCTGCGGGTTCACCTCGGCATAAGCAGGCGCCATTTGCCGGTCCGCCCCGGGCGCGATATCGACCGGGACCTGGTCAAAGGCAAGCCCCTTCCAATGCATCGCAATGCGCACCCGATAGGCAGCGGACGAGCGCCAATAGTCATAGAGTTTCATTCCGGACGCCCCACGCCAGCAACCGTCTGATCAATCGCACAAAACAGGCTTGCGCCGGCCGCGTCGACGGCCTCAATCCGCACGCGGTCGCCAAAGGTTAGGAAGGGCGTCAGCGGCGCGCCCCGCGTCAAGGTCTCGACCGTGCGCACCTCCGCCAGGCAGGAATAGCCGAGCCCGCCATCACAAATGGGTCGACCAGGACCGCCATCAGCGTCGCGGTTCGACACCGTGCCAGACCCGATGATCGTGCCTGCCGCAAGCGGGCGCGTGCGCGCAGCGTGGGCAATGAGCGCCGGGAAATCAAACGTCATGTCGACACCCGTGTTCGGCCGACCGATGAGCGCGTCATTGAGATGCGTCACCAGCGTCGCCTTGAGCCGCCCGCCGTCCCAGGCCGCGCCAAGCGCGGCTGGCGACGCCGCGACCGGTGCAAAGGCGCTCGACGGCTTCGATTGGAAAAAGCCGAACCCCTTGGCCAGTTCGCCAGGAATGAGGTTGCGCAGCGATACGTCATTGACGATCGTAACCAGCCGGATGGCGGCGCGCGCCTCCTCAATGCCCGCGCCCTGCGCCACATCCCCGACAATCACAGCCACCTCGCCCTCGAAATCCAAACCCCAGGACGGATCAGCCAGCGGAATCGGGTCACAGGGCGCCAGAAAACTGTCTGAGCCCCCCTGATACATCAGCGGATCGCTCCAGAAACTGTCGGGCATTTCAGCTCCGCGCGCCTTGCGCACCAGTTGCACATGATTTACATACGCAGATCCATCAGCCCACTGATAGGCGCGCGGCAGAGGCGACAGGCAGGCTGCAGGATCAAAAGGAGCCGATGGCGCGTCTCCAGCCTCAAGCGCCTCGGCAAGCGCGCTGATGCGCGGGGCGGCCTGCGACCAGTCATCCAGCAGCGCCTGGAGGTTCGGCGCGATCGCCCGCGCCGACACCCAGCGCGTCATGTCCTGCGACACAATGATGAGCACGCCATCGCGCGCGCCCGAGCGCAGCGTCGCCAACCGCAGGCAAAGGCCAAGATCTGTCTGCACGCTCTCCTCCACGTTTCACGATCCGCCCAGCCAACCCGCGCCGGACACCCGCAAGCCCCCACGGTCGCGAACCAGCCCGGACGCGGCGGACCGGCCTGGGCGTTCGCCGCAACCGGCCTTGCCGGAGGCGCCCTCAACTGGAGCAACGCGCGGATTGATGACCAGAGCAGGCTAATGGTATCATTTGAAACCAATTGTTCCGCAAGACCAATCATGGAGCGAGCGGGAGACGCAGATGACGCACGCACGCGTTGACACCATTGACCCGCGCACGCATGGCGCACGCGCCGACTTCACGATCGACCAGAACTTCGAGGCCTACACCGCCGAGGAGCACGCGACATGGCGCACGCTCTACGAGCACCAGGCGGGGCTCCTCAAAGAGCGCGCCTGCGCGGAATTTCTGGCCGGGCTGAGCGCCCTCGACCTGCGCGGTGAGGGCGTGCCGCATTTCGAGCGGCTGTCGGACGCGCTCGAACGCCTGACCGGATGGCGCATCGTGGCGACGCCCTGTCTTGTGCCGGACGCCGTGTTCTTCGAGCACCTCGCCAATCGGCGGTTTCCCGCCGGAAACTTCATCCGCAGAGCAGACCAGCTCGACTACATCCAAGAACCCGACGTCTTTCATGACGTGTTCGGACATGTCCCGATGCTTGCCGATCCCGTGTTCGCCGATTACATGCAAGCCTACGGCCAAGGCGGTTTGCGCTCCCAGGGATTCGACAGCCTCGCCAATCTCGCCGCTCTCTATTGGTACACGGTAGAGTTCGGACTGATCTCAACCTCGGCGGGCCTGCGCATCTATGGGGCCGGGATCGTTTCCTCGCCAAGCGAAACCCTGTTCGCCCTGCACAGCCCGGCGCCACATCGTTTGCATTTCGATCTCGAACGGGTGATGCGCACAACCTACCGGATTGATGACTTCCAGCAGACCTATTTCGTGATCGACAGTTTTGCAGACCTGTTTGACGCGACGCTCAAGGACTTCGCACCGATCTACCAGCGCCTCGCCGGCGCACGTTTAGTCCCGCCCGACGCTCTGCTCGCGCAGGATCATGTCCACTGGCGCGGCGATCAGAGCCATGCGCACGCCCACGCGCTCAGCCGGTGATTGCCTCATCCGGTCTCATCACCCGGTCGAACGCATCGGCAAGCACCTGCGGCGCCTGCGCCCCCAGCACCTTAAACCTCCGGTTGAGGATCATCGCAGGCACCCCCGTGACGCCCATCGCGCCAGCCGTCTCGCAATCGGCGATAATCCGCGCCCGCTCGGCATCGCCAGCGAGCAGGCTTGCCACGATGTCGCGTTGAAGCCCTGCCTCGGCGGCAAGATCAGCGAGCACATCCAGGCGCGTGAGATCGGCGCCCTCCTCGAAATAGGCGCGAAACAGGCGCTCTTCCATCGCCGAACCAAGTCCTTGTCCCTGCGCCCAGACGATCAGGCGGTGGCAATCCAGCGTGTTCGGCATTGGCCCGGCGCGCTCGAGCTGAAGCTGCAGCCCGGCCGCGCCAGCCGCCGCCTCAAGCGCCTCGCGCATGGGGCGAAGCTTGCCGACGTCCGGCCCGAACCGGGCCAGCATGAACGCCGTACGGTCCATCCCCTGGGGCGGGATCCCCGGATAGAGCTGATAAGGCCGCCAGACGCTCGTGACCCGAAGGGCCGGGCGAAGCGCGATGGCCGCAGCGAGATTGCGCCGCCCGACATAACACCAGGGGCATATGACGTCGGAGACGAAGTCGACGATGATGTCGGCCCCACTGATCCCTGCATCATGCGCCGCAGCGTCGGCCATCTCATCCCGCTTCCAAACCCGCCAATCCCCCTGCGGCGCGCTCCAGAAGATGGCGGGCGGTTTCACCCGGCGCAAGACCCGCCGTCGTTGTCTCAAGCCGCAGCCGGCCCGCGCCGCCTGCGCCGAAGGCCGTCACATCGATCGCTTTGGAGAGCCGCACGACAGCCTGACGCGCGCTGACGCCGTCCACACCCACCCACGCCACCGCGATCACGTCGCGCGACAGGCGCCCCACAATGTCATGGCCGCGCACAAGGCCGCGCAGGAAGCCAATCGCCTTGTCGCCTGCCGATCCCGCAGAGGCTGGACGGTCGGCGCACCGTAAACGCGCAAGCGTCAGCGCCAACGGGCGGCGCGCCAGACGCGCCTGTCGGGCGGTGCGCACAAATGCATTCGCGAACCCCTCGCGATTAAAGACGCGGCTCGCCGGGTCAGCCTGACCGGCGTCAATCGGTCCCTGCAGGCGCCGGCGCAAAGCATCCTCGCGGCGCTTGACCCGCATAGCGGCCGTGAAACGGTCGAGCACGGCCTCGTCCTGCGTCGTCCCGATCACAAGGTCCATGATCTGGCAAGTATTGGCAGGTTGCACGGTGCGAAACCCAGGCCCAGCCAGAAGCGCCACAGGCGTGGTGCGCCATCGGGCGTTGCGGCGGAGCGCCTTGGCAAGCGTCAACCCGCGCTCCGGCTGCTCGGCAAGGTCGATGATGACACCGTCAGGCGGCGCGTCCTGGAACCAGTCCATGGCGCTGATCGGGGTCAAAGCAGCCATCACCGTGACCCCGCGCGCCCGAAGACCGCTTTCCAGCATCGGGTAAAAGCGCGACGGGCGGCCGACGACAAGCGCCCCTGCGCGATCATCCGGCACTGCGCGCGCCGAGGCGTTCTCACACACATGGCCGCGCCACCCTGCAGCTTCCTCCATCAGCGCAAGGCGCGCGCTGCGTTTCAGCATGTCGACCACCAGACCCCAGCCACCGCTCTCCAGGCCAAAGCCATCGAGAGCGCTTAAGGCCGGCAGACCTGGCGAAGCAGCCCCGGGCGCGCCAAGGCCGACCACCGCCAAGCGGCTGCAGCGGGCCGCAGCGCGCAACCCAGCGGCGAAGGTCGCAGCCCAGGTT
>JBILMQ010000050.1:0-16634 GCA_044375455.1 Caulobacterales bacterium
TTTATTTTACGGCGCCCAGATCTGTTTTCACTCTACAGAAAATCCGCCTCGCCGCCAATGTGAAAGTTCATGCTGCGGCGATCCGCGCAGGGGGCGGGCGTCGTGCGCTGCACCGCGTGCGCCGCGCCTGGCTGGGCGCGCGTGGAGAGGCAGGCCTTCAGCGCAGGTCCACGCCTGCAGTTCGGGGTCGCAGGCCGGGGAGCAAATCTGAAGCGCCGGCCGCAGGCGCAGGCACAGGCACAGGCACAGGATAGGCTTGACAGGCGCGCAGGCTGCGGCAAGCAGGGGGGATGACTGAGAGCATCGCGCCACCGCTTGACGCCCTGGAGCTTGCCCGGGACCTGATCCGCCGCCCCAGCGTGACACCACAGGACGAGGGGGCGCTTGACGTGCTCGGCGGCGCGCTGGAACGGCTCGGTTTCTGTTGCTGGCGCATGCGCTTCGGCGCAGTCGACAATCTCTACGCCCGTTTGGGCGCAGGCGCGCCGAACCTGTGCTTCGCCGGACATACCGACGTCGTGCCGCCGGGCGATCCGCAGGCGTGGTCGGTTGATCCTTTTGCCGCCGTGGTGCGCGACGGACGGCTGATTGGGCGCGGTGCAGCCGACATGAAAGCGGCGATCGCGGCCTTTGTTGCCGCGACGGCGTCGCGCCTTGCCGAAGCCGGCCCGCCCAGGGGCTCGATCAGCTTGCTCATCACAGGCGACGAGGAAGGCCCGGCGGTGGACGGAACAGTCAAAGTGCTGGCAGCGATAGAGGCGCGGGGCGAGCGCATTGATCACTGTCTCGTCGGCGAACCCACCAGCGTGTCTGCAGTCGGCGATGTGGTGAAAAATGGTCGGCGCGGCAGTCTCAACGCGATCGTCACGGCAGACGGTCGCCAGGGTCACGTGGCCTATCCGGCGCTTGCAGCCAACCCCTTGCGCGCACTGCTCGACTTCCTGAGTTCTGTGACTGCACGCCGGCTCGACGACGGCGCCCCCGGCTTTGATCCGTCCAACCTTGAGGTCACAAGCGTTGATGTCGGCAATGCAGCGCACAATGTGATTCCGGCGCGCGCGGTTGCAAAGCTCAACATCCGCTTCAACACGCACCACTGCGGGACGGCGCTCACGCACTGGCTGCACCAGGAGGGCGCAGATGCGGCAGCGCGCCATCCAGGCTGCGACCTCCGGATCGACGCGCGCGTCACCGGTGAGCCGTTCTATACGCCGCCTGGTCCGTTTACTGACCTTGTCTGCGCCGCGATCGCACATGTCACCGGGTCCGCGGCGAGGCTGTCCACATCCGGCGGCACCTCAGACGCACGCTTCATCAGATCGCATTGCCCGGTCGCAGAACTCGGCTTGCAGAACGCCACTGCGCATATGGTCGACGAGCAGGTCGAGGTGGCCGACATCGCAACGCTGACGCGGATCTATCGCACCATCATCGACCGCTATTTCGGCTGACGGCCAGAAAAGGCCGCCCAGACAAGGTCGCTCTGACAAGGTCGCCCTGACAAGGTCGCCCTGGCGCTGACAACCGCCGGGCGCCGGGTCCGAAGGATCGACCATCAAGAGCGGCGCTGGCGATCGGCCCCGGTTAGACGGCTCTCGGACATGGCTCTGGGACACGGCCCTGGGAAACGCCTCTGGGAAACGCCTCTGGAAATGGACCCAGGAGAGCGACGCTGGAGATCGGCTTGCGGATCAACCCGTGTGACGCGCCGGGCTGACCGACAGGTGTCCTGGCGGGCGAGCTACAGACGGACGCGATCAGAAGCGCTCCAGCAGTCGCTCCAGATAGTCACGCTCTTCAGGCGTCGCCTCGCCACGCGCAGCGCGGCGCCGGATTTCTTCAAGAATGGCGCGCGCCCGCGCCCGCGCCGCCGCGTCGGGCACGCTCACCCCGCCATCACCGGCGGCGCCGCCAACGCCATCCATGCGCCGCCCAAGCGGATCCAGGCTCATCTGATCGGCCGCCATGCGCTCGGCGGCCAGCGACTGAGCGCCTTCGCGCAGCTGGGCGATCGCGTCAGCCTGGGCCTGCTGCGCGCCCTGAAAGTCGCCCTGACGCAGCGCCTGCTCGGCGGCGCGCATCGCCCGTTCGGCGCGTTTGATGGCGTCCTTCGCAGCTTCGCTGCCCTGGGCAAGGCTCTCCTGGCTGCGGCTGAGCTGATCGGCCAAGCCGCGCTGGCGCTCGCCGAGGGACGCGCCAGGGCCCTTGCCGCCGCCCGCCTGCCCCGGCTCGCCGCGCTGACCTTCTTGAAAGGTCTGGTCACGCAAGCGGCGCTGCTGGTCCATCATGCCGGCAAGTCCGCCCAATCCTTCGCCAATTTCCTCGCCAGAGCCTTGACCAAAGCCTTGACCAGCGCCGTGCGCGCGCGATCCGCCATCTTGACCATCGCCAGCCTCGCCCATCTGCATCTCAAGATTGGCCAGCGTTTCAGAGAGCTGGTCGAGCATCTGCTGGGCCTGTTGGCGCGCGCCGAGCTCAGACAGATCCTCAATGGCGTCCATCATCGCCTTCAGATCCTGTTCGCTCAGCGAGACCTGATCCTCTGCCCGACGCCCCGCGCTGTCTCCCTGCTGCAGAGCTTCGGCGACCCTGGCCTTGAGGTAGTCGTCAACCGACTCGCGCAATTCCTGCATGAGCTTCTGCAATTCCTCCTGGCTCGCACCCCGCCTCAGGGCATCAGCCAGGTTCTTACGCGCTTCGGCCAGCCGGCGCGCCGCGTCCCCGAGATCGCCCGTCTCCAGGGCAAGCGCGGCGTCCCAAAGGATGTCTGCAGCGATCTGCGCCTGTGGATTGGTGCGCGCCACATCCAGCTGGGCGCGGGCGCGTCGCACACCGAGATAGGCGGCGGCGTCCTCAAACAGGCCCTCCGGGTGCAGCGTCAGGGCGTCCATCAACGCCGCCGCCCGCTTGATGCCGGCCGGCGCACGCGTGAGGCGCGACAACACGTCATCGGTGGCGACATCCGGCGCACGCTGCAGATCGCGCAGCGTCAAAGCGCGCAGCCTCGGCGCGGCGTCATACCCGCGACGCTCGCGCACGATCGCGCGACGCGCCTCGATCGCGGCGAGCGCAATGGGGTCTTCAAATACGCGCTCAGGCAGAACAATACGCTGCTTCTCGCTCTCTCCACGCTGGCCAAGAGCATCGATTGCGACAACCTGCAGATCCACCGCAAGGCCCGCAAAGGCGTGACGTGTGAGATCGAGTTCCACCCGCGCCTCAAGGCGTCTGGGATCAGCGGCGGTCACATCGAGCGCAACCTCGTCGACCGGATCCGGCTTCAATCCTGGACCGGGATCGACCACAGTGAGCTTCAGCATGGCGCGCGCCACGCCATAATCGTCTTGACCAGCCCATTGAAAATCGATGCGCGCACCGCGACCGCGATTGGGCGCTTGCACGATGAGCGCTTTGGGCGCCTCATCGGGGATGATATCAAAGCGCCAGCGCGCGCGCTCGCCAAAGCGCAGCACCCGGACATGGCCGCTCGCCTTGAGCGTCAGACGCGCCTGCCAGGCCTCCTGCCCGACCCGGACAAATGCAACCTTCTGCGCGCCCTCGCGATCGCGACGCTGCAGCACCGGCGCGCCGCGCGCGCCGGTGACGCGCACCGTCACGACCGAGCCTTCAGGCGCCTTGATCGGAGCACCGCCGCGCCGATCTGTGAGGTAGATGGGCGCCGCACCCGTATAGGCCGGGGGCGTCGCCCAAGCCTCAAAGGCGAGCTCGCGGTCGCCGAAGAGCGCGCCCCATGGCGGAGTAAGGGCAGCGGACAGACGCCGCGGCGCGTCGACCCCGGCGTGGATCGCAGTGCCGACACAGGCGGCGAGCGCCACATAGCGGAGGCGATAGCGGTCGCTGCGGGCGAGCGCCGGACGCGCCCGGCCCGCTTTGAGCGCAGCCGCGCGCACCGCCATGCGCTGCTGATGCAACCGCCAGATCGCAAGCGCCGTTGCGTCGCCGCTGGCCGGGCGATCCTCCAGCGCCGTCAGCGGACGCTCCGCCGCCGGGCAATCCTCCTCCAGCCGGGCGCGCGCCTCGGCGATGGTGGGCCAGCGAAAGCTGCGGGCCGTCCGCCATCCCGCAAACGCCAGCGCCGCAACCATGCACCCCCCCGCCGCAGCATGGGCGAGAGGCGGCGCGTGGTCCCATGCCCCGGCCAGGGCGGCGGCGAGATAAAACGCGGCAATGGCAAGCGGCGGCCAAGCCAGCGGGGCGGCGCGTTCCCAGACAAGCGCGCGCCGGGCGCGGTTTGTTTCCACCGCGAGAAGCGACTTCGTCTTGGCCGGTCTCATCGCATCACTCTCTCACCGCTCCTGCCACAGAGCCCATGAAAACGGCCAGTTTGCGGCCCCGGCTGCCGCGCCAGGGGCCAAGGCAGGCATGGGGCAGGCGGCTCAGGCGCACGCCGCTCACGGACAGGCGGCCAACCAGTCCGGGGCGCTCTCAAGGCGCAGAATATCATCAATGCTGGGGCGCGCGCGCACCACAGCATAGCGCGCGCCACAGACCATGACCTCCGGGGTGAGGGGCCGGGTATTGTAGAGAGACGACATCGCCGACCCGTAAGCGCCAGCTGTCATGATCGCCACCAGATCGCCCGGCGCGAGCGGCGGAAGATCGCGCTGCACAGCGAAGGTGTCGCCCGTCTCACAGATCGGTCCGACGACGTCCATCGGGGCCAGCGCCGCATCGGCGCGCGGCTCGATCACGGGGATCAGGTCATGCCAGGCGTCGTACAGCGCAGGGCGCATCAGATCATTCATGCCGGCGTCCAGAACCAGAAAGGACCGGGCGCCGGACGCCTTCACATCAATCACCCGCGCCAGCAGCAGGCCGGCGTTGCCGGCGATCAGGCGGCCCGGTTCAAAGGTCAGCGCGACGTTGAGACCGCCGACCACGCGCGCCACCATCGCGGCGTAGGCGTCGAGGTCCGGCGCAGCGGCGCTGCGCTCATAGGGCGCTCCCAGACCGCCGCCGAGATCAAGCCGGCTGACGCTGAGCCCGCGCGCGCGCAACCGCGCCACCGAACCTGCCAGCGTGACGTAGGCCTGTTCAAGCGGAGCGAAGTCGACAATCTGGCTGCCGATGTGGACCGCGAGCCCGACAGGTTCGACGCCCGCCATGCCCGCGGCCTCGGCGTACAACGCCTCTGCCTCGGCGAGACTGACCCCAAACTTGTTTTCCTTTTTGCCGGTCGAGATCTTGGCGTGGCCGCCGGCCGCAACATCCGGATTGACGCGAAACACAATCGCCTGGCGTCGGCCCATCGCGCAGGCGAGCCGATCGAGCAGGCGCAACTCACGGTCGCTCTCCACATTGATCTGGCAGATGCCGGCGCGCAGCGCCGCGCCCAGCTCCTCCTCAGTCTTGCCGACGCCGGAGAACACGATCCGATCCGCAGGGGTGCCGGCGCGCAGCGCTCGCTCGAGTTCGCCCTGCGACACCACGTCAGCCCCCGCCCCGAGGCGCGCCAGTGTCGCGATCACACCGAGATTGGAGTTGGCCTTCACCGCGTAGGCGATCAGGCGCGGAGTGGCCCCAAGGGCCCCGGCGAGGGCGTCGTCGAGCACCCGGAAGTGACGCTCAAGCGTGGCCGTCGCATAGACGTAGACAGGCGTGCCGACCTCCTGCGCAATGCGGGTGAGGGGCACGTCTTCCGCCGTCAGGACGGACTCGCGATAGTCGAAATGGCGCATCGGCAGGCTGTCTTTCCGGGCGCGGGCTACGGCGTCGTCTTCTGTTCATCCGGCTCCTGCGCGTCAGACGCCCTCGGCTGAGCCTGCTTTGGCGTCTGAGGCGGCGTCTTGGCCTGCTCGCGTTGGTATTCGGCCTTCGCAGCCTCTCCCCAGAGCGGCGGCGCCCGCTCCAGATCGCCGCGCAGGCCGCAGCCGGCGACCAGCGCGCCACAGACGAGTGCGCTCAAGAACTTCATGCGAGACTCTCCTTCAACCGCGCGATCTGGACGCGAACCTGGGCAGGCGCAGCACCGCCATAGCTAGCACGGCTCTCCACCGACCGCGCCAGCGTCAATGCATCAAGCCCGGCCTGGGTGATGCGCGGCTCGATCGCCTGGGCCTCAGCCAGCGGCAGCCGCGCCAGGTCGCTCACCCCGATCGCTTCGGCGCGCTTCACCACGGCGCCGGCCACCTGGTGGGCGTCACGGAAGGGCATCGCAAGCGCGCGCACCAGCCAGTCCGCGAGGTCGGTGGCTGTTGCGTAGCCGTATCCGGCGGCCTGCTCGAGGCGCTGACGGTCAAACGCGATGGTCTCCATCATGCCGCGCATCGCGGCGAGAGCGAGCGCGAACGCATCAAAGGCGTCGAAGGTGAGCGCCTTGTCTTCCTGTAGGTCCTTGGCGTAGGTCAGCGGCAGCGCTTTCATGATCGAGAGCAGGGCTTGCTGGTTGGCGGCGATGCGCGCCGCCTTGGCGCGGATCAGCTCCGCCGCATCGGGATTGCGCTTCTGCGGCATGATCGACGAGCCGGTGGACCACGCATCGGCAAGACGCGCGAAACCGAATTGCGGCGAGGTCCACAAAACGATTTCCTCGGCCAGCCGGGACAGATGCATGGCGGCGATCGCCAACGCGCCAAGCGCCTCCAGCGCAAAATCGCGGCTCGCCACGCTGTCCATCGAGTTGGCCGTCGGGCGCTTGAAGCCGAGCGCTGCGGCGGTCGCCGCGCGGTCGATCGGAAAGCTCGTGCCGGCAAGCGCCGCAGCTCCGAGGGGGCACTCATCGAGATGATCAATGGCGGCTGCGAGCCGGTCGCGGTCGCGCAGGAACATTTCGACATAGGCGAGCAGATGATGACCGAGCGTGACGGGCTGGGCTGTCTGCAAATGGGTGAAGCCCGGCATGACCCAATCGGCATGGGCCTCGGCGCGCGCCACCAGCGCCCGTGACAGGCCCGCAAGACCGTCATCAGCCCCGGCCAGGGCGCGCTTGACCCACAATCTGAAGTCGGTCGCAACCTGATCATTGCGGGATCGGGCCGTGTGCAGCCGGCCAGCCGGTTCACCGATCAGCGCCTTGAGACGCTTCTCCACGGCCATGTGGATGTCTTCATCCTCGAGCGCGAAGACAAACGTCCCAGCCTCGATCTCGCCCGCCACAGCATCGAGCCCAGCGCAGATGCTCGCCGCGTCCGCGGCCGTCAGCACGCCTTGGGCGGCAAGCATCCCAGCATGCGCCTTCGACCCTTCGATGTCTTCGCGCCACAGCCGCCGGTCGACGTCGATCGAGGCGTTGATCTGCTGCATGACAAGATCGGGCTTGGCGTCGAAGCGCCCGCCCCACATCTCGTTGCCGACGCCGCCGGCGCTTCTACATCTGTAGTCTGTCATGACCTCGCCCGTCCCCCCAACCGGCCCGCAAACCGGCCCGCCAACCGCACTGCCCCGGCGCCCGCCGTCCCTGATCAAGCTCGGACTGGCAGCGACGCTCGTCTTCGGCGCATTGGCGATCGTCTATGCCCTCTTTCAGGCGATCGGCAACCCGGCGCCGGCTGGCGGGCTGCAGCGCTTCGCCAAGGGCGACCTTGCCAAGCTGGAGGTCATCCCGACGCCGCCGACTCAGCCAGACCTGCCCTTCACCGATGCGGATGGCGGCCGCCGCACGCTCGCCGACTTCCGGGGCAAGGTGATCATGGTGAACCTGTGGGCGACCTGGTGCGCGCCCTGCGTCGCCGAACTTCCCTCGCTCGGAGCGCTCGCAGCCGCCATGAAGGGTCAGCCGTTCGAGATCATCGCGATCAGTCTGGATGACGCTGGCGACGCGTCCTTCGCCAAGGACTTCCTGGCCCGCCACGCGGGCGCCGATCTCGCCTTCTATCACGACCCGAGCTACAAGATTCCCTTTGAGGCGCGAGCCCGCGGCGTGCCCACGACGATCCTCTACGACCGCTCCGGTCAGGAGATCGCCCGCCTTGCTGGCGAGGCCGATTGGGCGAGCCCTGAAGCAAAAGCGCTCATCGCCGCGGCGCTCGCGAGCTGAGCCCCAATCGCCGCGAGCCGAGCGCGCGCCCAACAGCGCGCACATTTGCGCTACCAACATCGGCCACCAGAAACGCTGAAAACCGCCCCCAGGTCCGCAGTCGGTCAAACAGGGCCGCAACCGCGCCGCAGCGGGGGCAATGGACCGCTGGGTCAGGCGCTGCCCGGCGTCGCAGCCAATCAGGACAGGGCGCGAAATCGCTAGACGCCGCCTGCAGGCGGCGTCACCATGCCCTGGTCGCGCCTGCAGCCCGTGCCTCCGAAGCCCGTGCAGAAGACGCTCGAGAACGACGCCCAAGAAAGACCTGTCGGCAAGGCGGTACGGTGAAGGCGGTACGGGCAGGCGCTTCGGCTGGGAGGAGCTTATGGCAGTCGATCTTCAGATGCTGGTCTATGCATGCCTGCTCGCGTTCGCGCAGCTGCTCGTCGTGATACCAGGCGCGGCGGCCCAAATCGGTCTACCTGGGCTGGTCGGCAATCGCGAGGGATTTCCCGAACTGACCGGATGGGTCGGGCGGGCGGCCCGCGCGCATCGCAACATGCTGGAGAACCTGGTGCTGTTCGCGGCGCTGGTTCTGGTCGCTCACGCAGCTGGCCGATCCGGCCCTGAAACCGCCCTGGGCGCGCAGATCTTCGTAATCGCCCGTCTCGTCTACGCCGCTGTCTACATCGCCGGTGTTCCCTGGCTGCGCACCCTCGTCTGGCTTGCTTCCATCGCCGGACTTGGCGTAATCGCGGTCCAGCTCCTGCCGATCGGATGACGCGCGCTCAGCCGCCACGGCGCCGAGCAGCGCAAATGCCAGAATGACCCCAGGCAAGCGATGCGGCCCGGCCTGCCTGCACCCGGCCGGCAGGCTCGCCTGACGCCCGCCAGGGCGCTCGCGCCCCGCGGATACGACACGAGCCCGCCTCATTGCGCGGCGCCGTCCGCATGCGGACAGCGCCGCGCCTTGGGCGCAAAACCGGCGCATGTCGCTGGGCGACGCGCGCTCCGGCAAAGCTCTTGAAGAGCCGCCGCGATGAACCCATGGTAGCGCCATGGCCGGACCCGTCGATCCTGGGATGTTCAAGGAAGCGCTGATCGTTCTGGCGAGCGCCGCCGTCGTCATTCCGATTTTTCACCGCCTAAAGCTGTCGCCCGTGCTCGGCTTCCTGCTGATCGGCATGGTGGTGGGACCCTTCGGTCTGGGAACGCTGCAAAGCGACGCGCCGCTCCTCAGCTACATCACGATCAGCGACAAGGAGATGATCGCGCAGGTCGCTGAGCTCGGCGTGGTGCTGCTGCTGTTCATGATCGGACTCGAACTCAGCTTTGAGCGACTGCGCCTGATGCATCGTCTGGTGCTCGGCTTCGGAGCACTGCAAGTGCTGTGCTGCGCAGCACTCATAGCCGGCGTCGCGATCGCGGCCGGCCAGCCGACCGGATCAGCAATCGTGATCGGGCTCGCGCTCGCGATGTCGTCCACCGCCATCATCGTTCAGGTTCTGTCTGAGAACGGAAAACTCGGCAGCCAGTCCGGCAAGACCACCTTCGCGGCGCTGCTGTTCCAGGATCTGGCCGTGGTGCCGGTGCTCTTTGCCGTCGCCATGCTCGCCGATCCGCAGCGCGCCACCGGATCTGCGTTGGCCCTGGCGCTCGGCCAGGCGGCGGTCGCCATCGTGGGCGTGATCGCCGCGGGGCGCCTCGTTCTGCGCCCGCTGTTCCGGTCCGTCGCCGCGACGCGCAGCCCTGAGCTGTTCATGGCGGCCTGCCTGCTTGTCGTTCTCGGCGCGAGCGTCGCCATGGCGGCCGCTGGCGTCTCAATGGCTCTCGGCGCGCTCATCGCAGGCCTGCTGCTGGCCGAGACTGAATACCGCCGCCAGATCGAAGTGCTGATCGAGCCGTTCAAGGGCCTTCTGCTGGGCGTCTTCCTGATTTCCATCGGGATGACCATCGACCTTGCAGCGATCGCCGCGAATCCGCTCTGGGTGGCCGGCGGCATCGTCGGGCTGATTTGCGGCAAGGGTCTTGTGATCTTCTTGCTGGCGCGCGCAGTTGGCGTGGCGGCGCGACCAGCAACCCAGAGTGCGCTCGTCCTCGCGCCCGGCAGCGAGTTCAGCTTTGTCATTCTGACCGGAGCGCTGGCCGGCGGGGTGGTGAGCGCGACTGCGGCCGGCTACGCGGCTATGATCGCAGCCCTGACCATGGCTTTGATACCCCCGCTTTTTCAATTGGGCGCCCGCCTTGATGCGCGCGCGACAGGCCATGACAGCGTCGACCCGGCGCTGCAGGCGCCACCCGGTCTCGCCGCCGCCCCGCGCGTGGTGGTGGCAGGCTATGGCCGGGTCGGCGCAGTCATCGCATCGATGCTGGATCAGCATGGCGTCGACTGGATCGCGGTCGACAGCGACGCAAAGACAGTGGCCCGGGCCCACCGCCAGGGCAAACCGGTCTATTTCGGCGACCTCAAGAACCCCTCGATCTTGGCGAGCCTCGATCTTGCTGACGCGCGCGCACTCGTGGTGACGATGGACTCGCCCAAGGCGGTGGAGACGGTGGTAGCTGAAGCACGGGCGCTGCGCGCAGACCTCTTGATCGTTGCCCGGGCGCGCGACGCACGCCATGCCGCGGCGCTGTACGCGGCGGGCGCCTCCGATGCAGTGCCTGAAACCCTGGAGTCGAGCCTGCTGCTGTCCGAGGCGCTGCTGGTCGACATCGGCGTGCCGATGGGGCTGGTCATCGCGTCGATCCATGAAAAGCGCGATGAGTTCCGGGCCGAGATCAAGGCGCGCGCCGAATCGCCGGAGGAACCGCTCCTCGGCATGCGCCGCGATCGGGCGCGCCGGCTTCATGCGGCGCGCGCGCCGAAGCATACCGTCGGTGACGGGGAGAACACTCCGGGCAGCTGACCGCCGGGGCGGGGCGCCCGCAGACGCCGAGCGCCGATAAAGACCGCTGTTGCAGACCGCTGATACAGCGTGAGGGGCCTGGGCCTGAGACCTCCCTGGGCCTGCCTGAGACCTGCCTGGGCCTGCCCGACACCTGCCTGGGATTTTTTGCGGTGGCGCCGCCCGGGAACGCCCTTCGAACGGCACGCATGCCGCAAGCCCGGGGACGGCGGCCCGCGCCCCCGAATGACAGGGAAGCATCGGAAGGGCGCGGGTCGCTGCCTTGGGGCTGTGACCCTCTTCTTGGGAGGATCACATTTTGTTTACACAAGCATTGCGCGAAATGGGAGTGCCGGGGCAACGCTTTCCGCGGGTAATCGCCCAGTTCATGGACGTTATCCACAGGCTGGTTTGGGCGCGCCGGTCTCCCCCAGCGCACTAAAATGACGCTAGCGTCATTTTTTCATTGATCCGAAAGGCGTCTTTGGTTAGGCGGTACAATATAGAGGTCTAAGGCGCTGCTGCTGGCAGCGCCGCCGAAAGATGGAGACAACCGTGGCAGATGGCGGCCTGGGCAATCAGATCACGAAGGACCAGATTTACGACGCAGTCGCGCCGACTGACTTCGCCGCGATGTTGGCGGTCGACCGCCACACCACGCGCTCGACGGCGTTCGACAAGATCATCTCCGCCACCCACGATCACTTCTGGGACCCGCTCGACAAGAAGTACATCGACTTTGACGAGCCGTTCGATATGGCGAACATCCAGATTATGCCGGACTACTTGGTGCCGGCCCTGGAAACCGATTACGTCCGCGATTTCTTCGCCGACAAGCCCAAAGAGCGCATCGCCTTCGTGAACGAAATGGCGCGCTGGCAGCTGTCTGCGATCCTGCACGGCGAACAGGGCGCGCTGAACCTTTCCGCCTCGCTGTGCCACGTGCTGCGGGACGCTGGCGCCCAGGAATATGCGGCCAATCAAACGCGCGAGGAAGCACGCCACGTCACCGCCTTCGCGCGCTACATCAAATCACGCTGGGGCTCGCCGCTGCCGTGCGGCGAGGTCTTGAAGGGTCTCCTCGTCGAGATCGTCCACGCCCCTGAAGTCTACAAGAAGATCGTCGGCATGCAGATGCTGATCGAAGGTCTTGCGATGGGCGCCTTTGCAACAATCTTCAACGAATGGCGCGACCCCCTCGCCCGCAAGCTCACCCAGCTCGTGATGACGGACGAGGCGTTCCATCACAAGTTCGGAAAGATCTGGGCCGATCGCACCATCCCGAAGCTGACGCCGGAAGAACACGCCATCGTTGAGGACTGGGCGGCGCACTGCTTCCAGACATTGTTGTTCAACCTGGTTGCCCCCCATCAGATGAGCGAGATCTACGCCCGCTTCGGTCTTGACCCGATGAAAGTGATGGAAGAATTCCAGAAGGTCGCGACAGATCACGAGCGCCGGGAGCGCATGAAGGAAGCGACCAACATCTTTCGGGTTCTCGTGAAGACCCTGTGGAACGCCAACATCATCACGGACCGGACAAAGGCGTTCTATGCGATGTACGTTAACTTCGCGGAGTTCGAACAGGAAGGCGACCATATGGTCGGCGATGACATCGCCGAACAGGGCATCCGCTTCCTGCAGACGATCAACTTCAACACCCGCACCGACGCCCTGCAGCAAATTGCTGCAGAGTGACGCCAAACCCAGCCGCCTGCCCTGTCCGGGCAGGCGGCCGTCGCGGGCCTGCCGGACACGGGCCATATAGATGCGGGCTCCACAGACACGGGCTCTACAGACACGGGCTCTACAGGCACGGGCTCTAAGGGCACGGGCCTGACAAGAAAGTTTGTGCGGCCGGGGCCAACAGCATTCTAGGCTGCCGGAAATCCAGTTCCCCCAAAAGCCCAGTTCACAGAGAACCAAGTCAGCACAAATCCAAGGCCGCACAAAACAAACTCCACAGGCAGCCGGATCAACGGGCAGCCCGCGCGACGGCGGCCAACAGTGACGGTGCGCGTCTCGCCCCCGCCGCCGCACGTATGGCAGCGAAACGCTGTCTTCGCCAGATGCGCGACAGGCTGACACTACCCTGAAAGCGCGTGATGTCCGCCAAGGGCTGGATGACCGACCCTTGACCTCGACGCGCTACTCTGCATCAGCCCGCGCCTTTCGGGCGCTGGCGCGCTCCTTGATGCTCTGTGAGCGCAATTGACCGCAGGCGGCAAGAATGTCGCGCCCGCGCGGCGTGCGGATCGGCGAGGCGTAGCCGGCGCGGTTGAGAACCGCAGCGAACGCCTCGATCGTTGTCCAATCCGAACATTCGTACTCAGTGCCCGGCCAGGGGTTGAACGGGATGAGATTGATCTTCGCCGGCACGCCCTTGATCAGGTTCACGAGTGCGCGCGCCTCGGCGAGACTGTCGTTGACCCCCTTCAACATCACGTATTCGAACGTGACACGTTTGGCGTTCGACAGTCCAGGATAGGCCTTGATGGCGGCCACCAGATCGGCCAGCGGATACTTGCGATTAAGCGGCACCAGCACGTCGCGCAACGCATCATTTGTGGCGTGCAGCGAGATCGCCAGCATAGCACCGGTGCGTGCGCCCAGGTCGGGAATGTGCGCAGCCACCCCCGCTGTGGAGACAGTGATGCGCCGGCGCCCGATCGCGATGCCGTCGCCGTCGGTGATGATCTCGATCGCGTCAGCCACCGCATCGAGATTGTAGAGCGGCTCGCCCATCCCCATGAACACGATGTTGGTGAGCTGCCGGTCCTCGTTGGAGGTCGGCCATTCTTTCAGGTCGTCACGTGCAACCATGACCTGTGCGACGATTTCCGCCGCTGTGAGATTACGCACCAGCTTCTGTGTGCCGGTATGGCAGAAGGAGCAGGTCAGGGTGCAGCCGACCTGCGAGGAGACGCACAGCGCGCCCGCGCCCGCGACATCGGGAATGAAAACGGTTTCAACTTCGACGCCCGGGCCCAGCCGGATCAGCCACTTGCGCACGCCGTCGCGCGCAACCTGACGCGCGGTGATCTGCGGGCGCGCCAGACTGAAGCGGCGCGCCAAAGCCTGGCGCAGGTCCTTGGCGATATTGCTCATCGCCTCGAAATCCGTGACGCCGTAATGGTAGAGCCAGCGCCAGATCTGCTCTGCGCGCATTTTGGACTTGTCCACGCCGCCGGCTTCGAGCGCCATGCGCAATCCCTGCCGGGTCAGTCCGACAAGCGGAACCGGGGCTGCAGGCAGAGTGGCGCGGGCAAGATCGAGCGTGACAGAGGTCATTGCGCTCACATAGCCCATGCGCCCCCGGGTTTCGAGGCGAACGTCACACCGCACTGCAGCCGCGTCAACGGGCCAATCGCCAAGCAAGGCCCAGCCACACGCTTTGCCTCAAGCCCGCCTGGCCGGCGAACGTGCGCCGGAGGCGGCATGCCGGCAGCGTGCGCGCGGCAGCCCGGGCTCAGGGGCCCGCCGCCTGGCCGCCAGAGGCGTCCGGGACGGCAGCAACAACCGGCGCCGCGGGCGTCTCATCCGCCACGCGCACCGCGGCAAGGGTGCGATCGCGCCCGTAGGCTTGGACCAAGGACATGTACGGCGATACCCAGGTCCACCCGACGCCGGCGATGTTGGCCTTGATCTCGAAGTGCAGATGGAAGGTCGTGGCGGCGTCGCCAAAATCATTCGACAGATAGCCGATCCGGTCGCCAGCCTTGACCGCCTGCCCCTGGGTGACGGCGAGTTTCGCCATGTTGAGGTGCAGGTACCGGTAGATTCGCCCGCCGGCGCGCAATTCCACCGTGTAGGTCCCAACATTGGAGATCACGCCGTCCTCAACCGCGATCACCTCTACCTGGGTGCGGTCAGCCTTCAACGCGCGCGACATCGCCCGACAGATCGACGATGTGCCGCCGCGAATGTCCACGCCCTGGTGCACGGCCTTGGATGGGCAATTGAGCGTCGCACGGGTGCGTCCGGCGCGTTGTTCGCAGAAGTTCTCCCGCCAGGGGTAGCTGAAATTCGGGCCATCGCACTGGCCGCCCGGCGGGCCGCTCATGCCGCCGGCCCCAAACACCTGGCTGTTGATGAACGCGGTGGCCGCAACCGGGAAACGGATGCCTGGCGCATAGACCGTCTCATCCGTCACGCCAGTGCCCGAACCTGGCTTCAGATCGCCTGGCGCGTAATACAGGAATTCTCCGGGCCGGGCAGGTCGCACGGGTTCAACAGGGATCGCAACCGGGCTGGGGGCCGGAGCCGGCGCGCCAGGACCTTCCGGCGCAGGGGTTGGGGTGACCGGGTCAGTCGGACCCGGCAGAGGACCTGCCGGCTTATCGCGCGGGGGTTGATCGCCTGCCCGTTGGTCGCCTGGGGGTTGACCGGATTGCGGCTGATCCGGTTGCGGGGCCGGCTGACCTGGAGCGGGCTCGCCCGGCGCGGGCGCGGGCGCACCAGGCTGGGCGTCGCCAGGCCCCGGCGCTGCAGGCCCCGGCGCGGTCGGACCGGTGTCGCCCGGACCTGGTGTGGGACCAGGACCGGAACCCGGGGCTGGGGGCGGCGTGGGCTGCGGCGGCAGCGGTCTGTCGCCACCCTGCTCTTTGCGCCAGTTCTGGATCCGCTCCCATTCGCGCTGCACAACATCGCACCCCGAAAGGGCGACCGCGGCGATGAGGACGGGCGCCAATGTCAGCAAGCGGCGGGTCTTGATCGGGGCCATGACGTTAACTCGATCCGACCAGGATGAATTCTTCAATGGCCGCGCGCGCCTGCTCTTCGGTGATGCATTGTTCGGGGACGACATTGTTTTTGCATTCGAAGGTCACAAGGTAGCTGGCGCCGTAGCGGTTAAAGGCGACTTCAGCGCCAGTCTCGGAATAATTAAACGAGAAATCCTTGATCGGCTCTCGCGGCAATGGCGCAGATCTCGGCGCCAGGATCCCTGTCTTCGTGCCGTTCACAATCATGTCGAAGCGCGGGCCAGGAAACTTCGCGTAATAGCCATCGGCGGTGACGCCGAAATTCTTCTGGGCCGGATCGAAGGACTGCGCGGTGGCGGTGGAAGGCGCCAGGATCGGGATGGGCGACGTCACGGCGACGGCGATCCCAGCCTCGCCACTGGCGTCCTGGCGCGCAGCCGGCCAATCGATCTCGCTTTCCACTTCCACGGGCACTGTGCCCTCCGGGCGCTGCGGTCCTGAGGCAGCCTGTGCGGGCGGCTTTGCCTGCTGGGAGGCCGCCTCGTCCGGCTTCTTGGGCGCCCAGGGGAGCCGGTCGCAGGCCACAACCGACAAACTCGCGGCAAGAAAAGTCGCAGCAAAAACCGCAAAGGCGGGCGCGCGCAGGTTCATGGCTTCACGTCTCCAAAGGGCACGGCTTCATAATTGGGTTCGGCGTAGGCGACGCCCGGCGCGCGTTCCAGGGCGGCGGCGAGCTCCTCAGTGCGTTGCGTCAGATCGCCGCCGCCGCTGATCTTCACCCGGATGTCGGCTTCCCCGCCCAAACTGAAATTGTTGATGGCAAGTCCCTCAATCAGTCGCGGATCGACTTTGCTTTCGGCCAGGAGGGCGCGCACCCGCGCCTCCGCCTCGGCCGGAGACCGCGCATAAAGCGCAGCCAGGGACTGCGCGAGCTTTGGGTCCTTCAGCTTCACGACCAGCGATACCTCCCGCCCGCCGCCCGCAGGACGTGCGTTGACCGAGAGCGGCGGGGGTCGGTCGCGCTCGAGGATACGCCTGGTCTCACCGACGCCTGCCTCGCCCGGGCCC
>JBILMQ010000271.1:0-4867 GCA_044375455.1 Caulobacterales bacterium
TTCGGTGAAGGTGATGTGGCGTGCGTGGTGAGCAGCTACAAGCATCATCGCGTCAGCCGGGATGAAGCCGCGTGCGGTCAGATCCGGCGGATCGCCCGCCGGGGTCGCCGTTACAGTCGGGTTCTCGGCCTCGGCTTGGTAGAAAAGCGACATTGATCCGCCACCGCTCCAGCCGCCCAACACGACCTTCTCATAGCCCAGGCGTTCTTTTGCATCGCGCACGACAGCGGCGAGGTCACAGACCACCTTTTCCATGATGAGGGCGACATCGATGCCGCGATAGCGCGTGTCGCAATAGATCACGTGTGCGCCCGCCTTGGCCAACGCCGCCATCATCGGCAGATAGGCCCCGCCGCCGATTGGATGAGACCAAATAACCACCGTTTTGGATGGTCGAGCCTGTGGGCGTAGCAGCTGGCAGGTCAGCGCCACCTTGTCGATCTCGCCGGCATAAGTGTCCTTGAAGGCGGACTTGTCCTCGTACACGACCAGATAAGCGATGCGGTCGTAGCGCAGATTTCCTTGCCCCATGACCAGCCGTCCCTTTCATCCAATAAACACAGAGCGCTCTCGTGCTCGACATGCCTGCACGCGCGCGATGCGCCCGGCCGTGCGCCAGTCCGTTCAGTCAGGACGCACCTGCATGGCCCGCGGCTGAACCGGCATGCGCTGAGCGCAGCGTCCCGGACGATGCCATTTGTCAAGCAACTGGACAATGCCCAGCGGCCTGCGGCAACATGCTCCAGTCTGGCCTAACGGCGGGAGGCTGCGATCGCCATTGTTCCCGAACCATTGCGAGAGGCGTTGGTCGCGCTGGGTTTGGCAAGCGATCGCATGCCTGTGAGCGGTGAGCCGCTGTCGGGAGGGGTGTCATCGAATATCTGGCGCATCGATCTGCCATCAGGCCCGGTTTGCGCAAAGCAGGCCCTGGAAAAGCTCAAGGTGGCCGCAGACTGGCGCGCACCGGTCATCCGCACCGCCTACGAAGCCGCCTATCTCGCATTCGTCAGTCAGGTGGCGCCAGGCGCCACCCCGCGGGTCCTGGCGCGCCATGAGGCTCTCGGCGTGCTCGTGCTCGAGTACCTTCCGGTCAACGCGTATCCGACCTGGAAGGCGCAGCTGATCGCGGGCGATGTGGATGCGGGCCTTGCCGCGCGGATCGGCGCGATGCTGGGGATTGTCCACCAGCACAGCGCTGAGGACGCTTCGCTGCGAGCCCAGTTCGCCAATCTCGATCTGTTTCGAAGTTTGCGGATCGAACCCTATTTTGCAGCCGCTGGCGCGGCAAACCCTGACGTGGCGCAGCGGCTTTGTCAGCTGGGCGAGGTCTTCGAAGACAACTGCACCGCGCTCGTGCATGGTGACTTCAGCCCGAAGAACATTCTGGTCGGGAGAGACCGCGTGGTCATTCTGGACGCCGAGTGCGCAGTCTTCGGCGATCCGGCCTTTGATGTGGCGTTCTGCTTGACGCATCTCCTTTTGAAAGCAACCGTGGTCCGGCACGCGACCCACGCCTTGCACAATGCATTCACCGCCTTTGTGGAGTCCCATGGTGCGCAGTTCAATCGTGCCGGGCTGCACAACCGGACCGCACGCTATATCGGCGGGCTGCTGCTGGCGCGCCTCGATGGAAAGTCACCCGTGGAATATCTCACGCACGACACTGTGCGGGCGCGCGTGCGCGCCTTTGCCAAGGATGAGCTGCACAGATTGGCTGACACGCCGTTTGATGTTGCGGCCCGCTGGTACCCAATGTGGGACACAGCACAGCCGGCTGCGCCGATGGAGAAGCAGACCGGATGAAAACGTGCATCAAGGCGGTCCGCGCCAGAAGCGTCTGGGACAGCCGCGGTCGCCCCACAGTCGAGGCTGAAATCCGCCTTGCCAATGGGGCCGTCGGGCGCGCGATCGCGCCCTCTGGCGCATCCACTGGCTCCGGAGAGGCCCTCGACAAGCGTGACGGCGGAACACGCTTTGGCGGTTTTGGGGTGTCGAACGCAGTGGCGATGATCAATGAACGGGTCGCGCCGGCGCTCGCCGGTCTAGACGCCGCACACCAGGGCGCGATTGATCGTGCGCTTGAGGACCTCGACGCCACAGCAACGTTCACTGATCTGGGCGGCAATGCAGCCATCGCCGTTTCGCTTGCGGCGGCGCATGCGGCCGCAGCCGCAACGGCGCAACCACTCTGGATGTATCTGGCCGACGGCGCGAAGGTGTGTTTGCCCGTCCCCGAAATTCAGATTTACGGCGGCGGCGCCCATGCCGCGGGTGCGCTGGATCTGCAGGACCTCATGATCGTGCCTTATGGCGCTCGATCATTTCGCGAAGCGCTTGAATGGGCGGGCGAGGTGTATCGGGCCGCAGGCGTGCGCCGCGCAGCCTCGGCCCGTCTTCACGGCGTCGCCGACGAGGGCGGTTACTGGCCGGACTTCGCGACAAATGAGGCAGCGCTGCAAGCTGTGCTTGATGCGATCGAGGCGGCCGGGTTCTGTCCCCAGACCGAGATCGCTATTTCGGTGGATGCTGCGGCGTCCCAGATGTTCGAGGACGACGCCTACCACTTGCGCACCGAGGGCCGCCGCCTGACGCCGCAGGCGTGGGCGCAGCAGATTTCAGCCTGGCTGAACAGCTATCCGATCCGCATCCTTGAAGATCCTTTCGTCGAGCATGACCTGGAGTCCCATGCGCGCCTGACGGCAGAGTTCGGGGCTCGTGCGCAGATCGTGGGCGACGACCTGCTGGTCAGCGACGCCGCGCGCGTGCGCGCCGCCGCCCAGGCTGGCGCCTGCAACACCCTTCTGTGCAAGCCAAACCAGGCGGGAACCCTCACCAGGGCGCGGGCCGCCTTCGACGCAGCGATCGCTGCGGGATGGAACACCATCGTGTCTGCCCGGTCTGGTGAGAGTGAGGATGTGACCATTGCACACCTCGCAGTCGGCTGGAACGCGCGTCAGATCAAGGTCGGCTCATTCTCGCGCTCAGAGCGGATGGCGAAGTGGAACGAACTGCTGCGCATTGAAGAGGCGCTTTGCCATGGCGCGGCCTATGCCGGGGCTTCGATCTTCGCACTCCGGACGAATGCGCCGTGAAGGTCCTCCTTCATTACGAAGCCGGACCAGCCTTGCGGGCGCAGCTCGCTCGCCTGGCGGCACAGGGGCTGGACGTCGCCGTGTGTGCACAGGCGGATGAGGACGGCTTTAATGCAGCGCTGCCGGATGTTGAAGCGATCTGGCATGTGCTCAAACCGATCACGCCGGCGCATATCGCCAGAGCAAACAGGCTGCGGCTCATCCAGAAGATCGGCGTCGGGGTCAATACGATCGCGCTGGACGCCGCGCGCGCCGCAGGCGTCGCAGTGTGCAACATGCCAGGGACCAACACGCGTGCGGTGGCGGAAATGACCCTCCTGCACATGCTCGCGGCGTTGCGGCGACAGCCGCTTCTCGACGCGCTGGTGCGCAGCGGCGCATGGACGCCGGACGCGGCTGCCGGCGAATCCTTTGGTGAAATCAGCGGGCGGGTTGTTGGCTTCGTCGGCTTCGGCGCCGCACCGCAGATGCTCGCGCCAATATTGGAGGCAATGGGCGCCCGGGTGGTCTATTGGGCGCGCTCAGACAAGACCAGCCTCTATCCGCGTCTGCACCTTGAAGAACTCCTGGCAGGCGCAGACCTCGTCAGCATACACGTTCCGCTGACGGACGATACGCACGGCATGATCGGCGCAGCGCAGCTGCGCTCTATGAAGGACGGCGCCGTTCTCGTCAACACGGCGCGGGGCGGGATCGTTGACGAGCGCGCGCTTCTGGATGCGCTCACGAGCGGGCGTCTGATGGCCGCGGGGCTTGACGTTTTCTGTGAGGAACCGGCCGCTGCAACCAACCCGCTGTTGGCGCTGGACCAGGTCGTCGTGACGCCGCACACGGCATGGCTGACCCAGGAGACCTGGGCGCGAAGCATCGAGATCGCCGCATCCAATACCCTGGCGCTCAAACAGGGCGGCCGACTGCGCTTCCAAGTGGCCTAACGCCGGTTGTCAACGCGCGGAACGGAAGGCCGGCACCTCGCGTTGATCAAGGGTCTGGGCGCCAAAGCGCTGTTCCTTGATCGCCCGTGTGCGCTGGCACCATTCCTGCGTCACCTTGCGGGCGTCCGCCTCCTCAGCATCCATAATCTTCAGATATTCGGGCGTCCGACAAGTGATCTCGCACTGGTATCCGTTGGGATCATAAAAATAGATGGAATGGACAAAGCCGTGGTCGATCGGACCATAACACTTGATGCGGGCGTCGCGGATCTTCTGTTTCCAGCGTTCCAGATCAGCCATGCTGGCGATCTCGAAAGCGATGTGAACGTCGAAACTATCCTTTTGGTCGAACTGCGCAGCCGTCGCCGTATAGGGATCGTCGAAAAACGCCACACAAGATCCTTCGCTCATCTCGAAGAACAAATGCATATACTCGCGCTTGATGTCCGTGCCGGAGATGTCATCGAACGCGAGTGCAGCCCTGTAGCGCAGGCCCAGCACGTCCTCATAGAACCATCGTGTCTGCTCTGCATCACGACACCGGTATGCAGCATGGTGAATGCGTTCTATCAGGGACAGTGCCATCGCTTGCTCCGCTTCGTCTGGCGCAATATCCTCAAGGGCCTGCTTCCTATGGGCCCAAATCTCAGGGACCCAAATCTCAGGGACCCAAATCTCAGGGGCCTCAATCTCATCGGCCCAAATCTCAAAGGCCCAAATCTCAAAGGCCCAAATCTCAAAGGCCCAAATCTCAAAGGCGTGGCCCTGACGGGCCTGGGCCCGCGCCCGTCTGGGCCGCGCACCCGGCCATTGACCACGACATGTTGGCCTGAAGCAAAT
>JBILMQ010000272.1:0-4814 GCA_044375455.1 Caulobacterales bacterium
GAGCGTGCTCTTCGAATTGATTGGCGTGCGTTACGAACGACGCTCCATGCTGGTCACCGCCAACCAGTCCTTCGGGCAATGGGGGCGGATCTTTCCAGATCACGCCATGACGCTGGCCGCCATCGACCGGCTCGTCCACTACGCCACGATCCTCGAAATGAACGTCGAGAGCTGTCGTCGCCGCGAGGCCGTCTAGCGAAAGCGCAGGACGACCCGCCAAACTCCGGGAGACGCCAACGCTGCTGACCAGCTGATTGACGCGCAGCGTCAATCAAAGCTCGCCAACGACAAGCGCGCTGACACATGCTCTGAAAACCGGCCGCTTTCTCATCCTGATTGACGCGCACAGTTGGCGTCGTCGCAAAATGTCAGCGGCGCCCAGGCTTTGATCATGCGCCACTGAACGTCATAAGCGGGCACGGCTGTCGCCGAGCGTCGCCAGAGGGCAGGCAACGCCCTCAAACCAGCTTGATGTCAGGTCGAACCTCACCCTGCGGCGGCCAGGGCCGGAGTGGTCTGAACCGGACCCACGCCATCAGCGACCAGACCGGAGTTGTTAGGGCAAAGTTGCCGATTGCGATCCTATCGGGCCAAGGACAAGTTATGAACAGCGTTCCCATAATCCGATGACGGCGGCGCAGACGGCTGTCGCGGAAGGTTGCACAGTCGCCAGCGTCACGCCGCAGCCGGACGGCGCCTCGCGCCGCGTCGACCGCGTGTGCCCCTGAGATAGCTCAGCACCAAGGCGCTGACTTCCTCGGCCAGTCGCCCCGAAGCCATATCCGCAGGGCGATATGCGTAGCCATCATGCACGCAAGCCTCAACGCTGCGCATCACGATATAGGTGGCGAGGTCGAGGTCCTTTATTGTCAACTCGTCTGCATAGGCTGTGAGTAATGCGCGCACGCGCGCCTTGGCGCGCGCCTCAAACGCGAGGCGCCAATCTCTTCCGCCCTGAGGCGGCAACGCATCCGAGAGGGCGCTGTGGAGCGTTGGGTCGATCATGTGCGCGGCGACATTGGCGGCGATAAGATGGCGGACGATATCTTCAAACGACCGATCGCCCGCGAGCGCAGCGGCTTCATCGAGCGTGTGCTGAAGATCATCTAAGTGTCGTTTCGACAGTGACGCAATGAGCGCCTCCTTGTTGGGGAAATACTGATAGAGCGAGCCGATCGAGACGCCCGCAACCTCGGCGACACGATTGGTGGTGAGCGCGTCGTATCCCTCGTGCGTCAGAATGCGAGCGGCGGCGTCCAGAATAGCGCCAACGGTGGCCCGCGCCCGCGCTTGAGACGGCGCCTTTCTCAGGATTTCTTGGGGCTTTTTGGTCATCCGTGCGCCGCCTTGAAAAGCGAGTGGCATAAAGTGAGTAAACGCTCATAATCGTAAAGTCAAACCGGAGCGAAATCGATGACGACATTGCAAAAGGTTGAGGTCGCCAGTGCCTTGCGGCGTCTGCACACGAAGGCCGGCGGGGATTGGCGGGTGTTCGCGCGCGCGTTGCCGACCGCAATGCTGGGTAGCCTGCGCGGTCGCTCGCTGGTTGAAAGCGCGAAGCCGTTCCTGAAGGACGCCTATATCCCTATCGACGCCGCTCAGGGCGAGGCGCTCTATCTCCTGGCGCGAGCTGCCGGCGCACAACGCATCGTCGAGTTCGGAACGTCATTCGGCATTTCGACGATCTATCTGGCGGCCGCCGTGCGCGACAATGGCGGCGGCGAAGTCATCACAACCGAACTGGAGCCGTTCAAGGCGGCGGCGGCGCGGAAGAATTTTGAGGACGCGGGGCTCTCCGATCTCATCGACGTTCGCGTCGGTGACGCCATGCAGACGCTGCGGGATGCGCCGTGGCCGGTCGATCTGGTGTTTCTCGACGGCTGGAAAGAGCTCTGCCTGCCGGTCTTGCAATTGGTCGAGCCGAAGCTGCGACCGAATGCGGTGATCCTGTGCGATGATATGAAAGCGTTCCGGAAGACGCTCAAGCCGCTCGTCGACTACTTGCGCGACCCGGCGGGGGCGTATCAGTCCATGGCCTTGCCTCTCGGCGATGAACTGGAGTTTGCGGTGTTTCGCCCACCGGGAACGCAAATGGCGCGGCCTGTGGCCTGAAGCGGCTGGCGCCCAGTGTTTTCCGTGCGCAAGGTCAAGCGCATTGTTGTCGGACCTGCCTGACACACGATAACTCTCGGCGATCTCGCGTCGCCGCTAGTGTACCGTCCCGCAATTGTCGATTAATATCGACACTACAACTGATTTGCGGGCAGGATCATACGCTTGGCGCGCCCAATCAAGAAACTGCAGGCAGATCCGGACGTCGTTCAGGAATTGCGGCGGCGGGTGAAGTCTCCGACGAGCACAGTCAGGCAGCGCGATCGCGCTTTGATCATTCTGCTGCGTCTAGAAGGCGTCGGCGTCGATGTGGTGGCCGGCAAGCTTGGCACGACGAGTAAGCGGGTGTCGATGTGGGCAAGGCGTTTCGAGCTCCATGGCCTCGACGGCCTCGAGGAAAAGCCCGGGCGCGGCCGCAAGCCATCGATCCCGACACAGAAGATCGATCGCATCGTCACTGAGGTGACGCGGCCGCCGCCGAACCGAAAGCGCTGGAGTGTGCGCAGCATGAGCCGGCATGCTGGCGTCTCGGCAAGCTCTGTGCAGCGGATCTGGTCGAAAAACGAGTTGAAACCGCACATCACCCGCACATTCAAGCTTTCGAATGATCCTGACTTTGAGAGGAAATTCTGGGACGTGGTTGGCCTCTATCTCAATCCGCCGGTGAACGCGCTTGTTCTGTGTTGCGACGAGAAGAGCCAGTGTCAGGCGCTTGAGCGCATCCAGCTCAGCCTGCCTCTGGCGCCGGGGCGACCCAAGACGATGACCCATGACTACACGCAGCACGGTACGATCACCCTGTTCTCGGCGCTGATCACCGAGACCGGCAAGCTGATCACGCGCACCGAGGGGAGCCACACGCACGTCGAATGGTTGCGCTTCCTCAAGCAGATCGACCGCGACACGCCCAAGGAGCTTGACCTGCACCTGATCGCGGACAACTACGCACCCCACAAGCATCCGAAAGTGAAGGCCTGGCTCGCGCGCCATCCGCGTTTCAAGATGCATTTCACACCCACATCCTCCTCCTGGCTCAATCTGGTCGAGCGCTTTTTCGCAGACCTGCCGGCAGACGTGATCCGATCGGGCAGTTTCGCCTCCGTCGGCGAGCTGGTCGCCGATATCAAGGCCTATCTGGCCGAACGCAACCAAACGCCGAAGCCTTACAGATGGAAGGCGACAGGTGAAGCTATCCTCGAAAAACTCCGCCGCGCGCGCGTCGCACTCGACATCGCCACAACATGAGTTCTTGGTGGTCAATTGTGAATCAGGACTAGCAATACCAAACACCACCTCTGAAGGGGTGACTGCACTTGTCGCGAGAGGAGTTGCACCCAGGCCTTCAAGCCAGGCCCGCACCTTGGGATCGGGGATCGGCCGCATGAGCTCCGACACCACATCGGTATCGGGCAGGATCATTCGTCTGGACTGAATGTCGGCGGCGTCCGGTCAGCCGTACGAAATGGCGCAGCGAGGTCGACGCCCTTCGCGCCAGCGAAAAGCGCGCGGGAGCGTGACCATAGATCGGCGGTGTTGCACCGGACACCGTCGCGCGCTGGATCGCGCGCGCTTCCTCCTCCGTGGAACGCCCATTCTGCGCCGCACGGACGCGCAAGCGCCCCTTGGTGTCCTCTTGCAGGTTCCGGATCGTCAGGCTGACCATCTCGCGCTTCCGACACACCCTCTTACAAACTGATTGCGTTGATTATAACGCAATCAGTTTGGTGTGGTCTCGGAGACCTCAGCGCCCACTTCGAGTCGCAGGCGGGACTAGAACTCCGCCGGAGCTCGGACACGAAGTCAGTCATGCCGCCGGGGGCGTCACGCCCACAATGATGCGATGGGGATCGCCCAGAGATTGTCGGCGTACTGCAGTCGATTTCTGCCATCGTACAGGATCACGCCCAACGAAAACTTGTCCCCGAGAGCGCTGGAGAGTTTGCGCATGGGAGCAAAGGCTTCCGGTCTCACCGTGGCGCCGGACTTCACCTCGACGGCGACAACCTTGCGACCCCAGTTCTCAAGAATGAAATCGATCTCTGCGCCATCATGGTCACGATAGTGGTGAATGCTGATCCTCTCGCCACTCCAGGTCGCCTGTTTCGACAGTTCGGCAAAAACAAATGTCTCGACAATCGGCCCAAGACTCACACGATCGGGACCAAGAGCTTCGGGATTGAGCTTGCGCATCGCAGCAGCCAGGCCGGCGTCAAGGAAGTGTAGCTTGGGCGCCTTGGCGAGCCGCTTGAGTTCATTGCGAAACCAAGGGCGGACTCGGCGCACCAGAAACATCTGCTCCAATACGCCGACATGCCGGTCGACGGTCTTTCGGTCCATGCCGATCTGCGCGCCCAGCCGCGTAAGGTTGACCATTTCGCTGCAATGCTGTGCCAGGAGCTCGACAAGCCGAGGCATGTCGCGCCGTCGATCCAGGTTGGCGATGTCGGCGACGTCCTGCTCGATAAGCGCGTCCGCATAGGCCACGAACCAATCCAGCCGGCGCGCTCGACTGGTTCTCGCAACTGCCTCTGGAAACCCGCCCATCGCCACTATCCGCTGCAACTCGGTAGGTTCGAGCGCGCCGCCCTCCGGCGCCCTTCCCTCGAAAACATCGGCAATGAAGCTCGATCGCCGGCCGCTGATTTCGTCGCGTGACAGCGGCAGCAACTCAAACACCTGGATCCGTCCCGCCAGTGAGTCCT
>JBILMQ010000273.1:0-4801 GCA_044375455.1 Caulobacterales bacterium
GCCGCGACACCGCGCCATGCCGGCCGGCCTGGTCACCAGGACGGGAACGGGTCGCCAGCGGTCTTGCGGATGCGCCGCCACCGTCAGCACGGCGTCAACCGCGCCCGCAGCGAGCAGCTTCTCACCAAGACGGGTGGCCACGCCGGTCCACTGCGCACCCTCGCGGGGCTCAGTGAGCCGCCCGCGCAGCATGCGCAGATACGGCCCGAAATGGAGTTCATCGCCAAGCCCGGGCGCACGCGCGCGCCCATGCACGCGCGCCTCCGCGGCGGGATAGTCAGGGGCGATGAACTGGCAGGCGCTGGCGCACGCCCTGGGATCCTCCATCCGGGAGACCCCGCAATCGGTGCACAGACCCCGCGCCACGGGCGTGCGCAACGGCGGCGACCACACGCCGTCTTCCGTTTCCTGAGAATACGGCGCTTCCAGAATGGACTGCGGCGCACGCATGGCCGGACTAGCCCTCCTGCGCCACGATTTGGCTCAAGCCGTCGGCGCGCACATGCGGCAGAGGCGCATAGCGCGCGCCCATCGCCTCAGAGAGCGCCCGCGCCTCCGGGCTCGGCCAGCGCCCGGTGTCGACCAGAACGCTCCTCAGTCCCGCGACCCGCAGCCGGGCGGCGGCCGCAAGGGCGTCGGACTTGGCTGCGGCACGGTCAGTTTCGCCGGCGCGGCTGACATTGGCCCGCCCGTCCGTGAGCATCAAGATGAGCGGCGTGCGTCCCTTGGCCCGCTCGGCAAGCGCGATCTCGTGAGCCGCGTCCAGCCCGCCCGCGAGCGGCGTCGCGCCGCCGCCGGCAAGGCCGGCAAGCTGGTTGCGGGCGCGCGTCAGCGATCGGGTGGCAGGCAGTATCAGCGTCGCGCCGTGGCCTCGGAAGGCGATCAGCGCGACCTGGGTGCGCGCCGCGTAGGCGTCGGCCAGGACGAGCTCAATCGCGCCTTTCGCCTCGCCAAGTCGCTGAAACGCCGACGAGCCAGAGGCGTCCACGGCGAAAATGATGGTCGCCCCGACCCGGTCGGCGTGGCGGCGGATGCGGAAGTCTTCCGGGCGTATGCGCAGCCGGCGGTCAGCCCCCGCCGCCACGCCGCCGCGCAGACCCTGCCACGGCGCAGCTGCGCGCAGCGTTTCCAGGACGGCCAGCCGTGCGCCTCCCGCCGGAACCCCGGCGCGCACGCCGATGCGCCGCCCGCGCTGGCGCGCAGCGCGCCGCTGGCCGCTCCCGCCCTCGGGGGTGTTGCGGACAGCCGGCGCGCCGCCGCGCGCCAGGTCTGCAAGCAGATGAGACGGGACGGCGGCTGCCGCTGCAGCGACCACGATGTCGGCCGGGATTTCCTGGCGCGACAGCTCCGGATCGGACGGCGCGGTGTCCACAGGCGGTTCCTGTTGCGCCGGCTCGGCAGGCTGGTCGGGCGGCGGCGCCGGCAGCGCGCGCGCGCGCGGCGCCAGGACGAGTTCGGCGGCAAGAACCGCGTCCCCGAGGGTGAGGCCGACGCGTCCGTCGCGGGCGGCTGCGGCGCGGGCGGCGCGCAACGCCAGCAGCGGCGCTGTTGGTTCGTCGACGCCGAGCGCCGCTGCGGCCTCCACAAGAGCCGCCAGGATGACCTCCGGACAGGGCTCCGCGCGGGCGAGAACCGCGCGCGCCCCAGCGATGTCGACCGGCGCGGGCGCCTGCTCCAGGTCAGTCCAGGTCGCATCATCGAACGACAGGTGAAAGGCAGTGCGCGCCCGCAGCGCCGCGGGCGCGCGTTCATCGCCCTCGCCCTCATCAAGCAGCACCAAGGCGAACCGCGCCGGCGTGCGCGCCCGCACCCCCTCGCGCTCCACCGCGACGACGCGCTGATCCATCGCCGCAGCAATTCGCGCGGCCTGGCCGCTGGCGAGACGCTCTGCGCTGGCGGCGATCAGAACGCCGCCGTCGGCCTCCGCCAGCACGCCGGTCTGCACGACCGGACGCTGCAGCGCCAGCGTTGCTGCAAGATCAAGCCCGCCAATCAGCCGGTCGTCCCCGGTTCCGGCGGGAAGCTTGCGCCACGCCGCCTGGCCGCTCAGGTTGCGCAAGATGGACAACCAGCGCTCCCGCGCCGGTCCTGCGCCGGCCCGCAGCCACGCCCCGCCAAGCCCGACGGGGTCGATCGCCAGCAGGCTCGCGGCCTCCAGGGCGCGCGCCCAGTGCGGACGTGCGTCTGACCGCGGTGCAGCGCGCCCGGCGGTCAGGCTCATGCCGCCAGCACCTCCGCCATGGCGCGCTCGACACGGACCGTCGAGCCCGTCTCATCAAGCGGATTGCGGCGAAGTCTGTGGCGCAGCGCCATCGGCGCCACGGCGCGCAGATGTTCACCCCGCACCGTGCGCGCACCGGCGAGGGCGGCGGCGGCGCGCGCTGCACGCATCAGGGTCAGTTCGCCGCGCAAGCCGTCGACGCCGACGGCCATACATAACCGCGACATCTGCTCCAGCAGCGCGTCGGGCGTCTGCGTCCGCTTGATCGCAGCGCGCGCCTTGACAATCGACTTTCGGATGACGGCGTCGGCGTCGGCCCAGGCGGCGCAGAACGCATCCGGATCGCGGTCAAAGGCGTCCCGGCGGCGCACCACTTCCATGCGATCCTTCAAATTGTCGGGCGTGCGCACGTCGACCGCGAGCCCGAACCGATCGAGCAATTGCGGCCGCAGCTCCCCTTCCTCTGGGTTGCCGCTTCCAACCAGCACGAAGCGGGCAGGGTGACGCAGGCTCAGCCCTTCCCGCTCGACCACGTTCTCGCCGGAGGCAGCCACGTCCAGCAGCAGGTCAACCAGATGGTCCTCCAGTAGATTGACCTCGTCGATGTAGAGAAAGCCGCGATGCGCCCTGGCCAACAGCCCGGGCTCAAGGTGCTTCTCGCCACGCGTCAGCGCGCGCTCCAGATCCAGCGCGCCGACCACGCGGTCTTCGGTGGCCCCGAGCGGAAGATCCACGACCGGGGTCGTCGTCCAAATTCTCGGGGGCGCGCCGGCGCTTGCCGCATGCGCGCAGGGCGCAGCGCACAGACTGCGCGCTGCTTTTGGGTCGCAGCGGTACGGACACCCCTCGACAGCCTCGACCGGCGGCAGGAGCGCGGCCAGACCGCGCACCGCCGTGGACTTGCCCGTGCCGCGGTCACCAAACACCATGACCCCGCCAATTGCCGGATCAACGGCGGCGATCAGCAGCGCCTGCTTCATGTCATCCTGGCCGACGATCGCGGAAAACGGAAAGGCTGCGCCCACGCGGCACTCCTGCTCAGGTGCTTTGTGGTGAAGGCTAGCCAACATCCCTGCATGCGCCAATGTGATCAAATGGCGCGTCTGAGGGATGCGTAGGATGCGGCGCCTTGGGCGCTGGACGCGGTCATACTTGCGCCTATGTTAAATCCCATCGGATTGGGGGATCCGAACCGATCGTTCGGCCCGGCGGAGCGTCATGCAGGGGCTCTGTTGGCAGGGGCTCTGTTGGCAGGGGCTCTGTTGGCAGGGGCTCTGTTGGCAGGGGCTCTGTTGGCACGGGCTCTGTTGGCACGGGCTCTGTGATTATGGGCTCTGTGATTATGGGCTCTGTGATTATGGGCTCTGTGGACGCGGGAACGATATTGTTGCATGTCGCGCGCGTCGGCGGGCCGGCGTTGCGCATCAGGAGGCACCATGACACGGGCAAAATCATTCACCCCGGCATTCATCGCAGCCGGCGCTGCAGCGCTCGCCCTCAGCTTCGGCGCGCTGGGTTTCGCAGCCGTCGCCTCGGCCCAGACGCCAGCCAAGCCGGCCGCCGGCGCGGTTGCGCTCGCCATCACCGGCGCCGGCGGCGCGAAGATGTCTGGCAATCCCGCCAAAGGTCAGGCGGTGTTCAAGCAGTGCGCCACCTGCCATTCGCTGAAGGCGGGCGAGAACAAGGTCGGGCCGTCGCTGTCAAAAATCATCGGCCGCAAATCCGGGACGGTCGCCGGCTTCCGCTACTCCAAGGCGAACGGGTCCTCCGGGATCACCTGGACCGAGCAGGAGCTGTTCACCTATCTGGAAAACCCGCGCAAGCGCATTCCCGGGACCATCATGTCCTTTGCCGGTCTGCGTGACGCGCAGCAGCGCGCCGATCTGATCGCCTTCCTCAGACTGAACGCGAAGTAAACGCGCCGCGAGGCCATGTTCCATGACCCCCGGGCGGCGCCCCACGGCGCCGCCCGGGGGTGTGGGCGAGCCGACATCGGCGTCATGTAATATTGACGGACGCCCATCAGGCGTCCCGCCGGCGGTTCGGCGCACATCAGGCGAGCAATTCAGACAAACAGGCGCCGCGCAGCACCCAAACGGGCTATGCCGGCAGCGATCGTGGCGTCCGCCTTTGCGAAACACAGCCGGGCAATCCGGGTTTCCTCGCCACCGGCGTAAAACGCCGAAACCGGGATGACCGCCACGCCGGCCTCAACCACGGCGCGGCGGGCAAACGTGACGTCATCGACCGGGACGCCGCTGGCTGGCAGATCAATACAGCTGAAATAGGTGCCGGCCGACGGCAAGACACGATAGCCCTCAGCCGTCAGCCCCGCCGCCAGGCGGTCGCGCGCCCGGGCAAGGCGCGCGCGCATGCCGCTGAAATACTCCCTGTCCTTGGCCAGACCGTGCGCGACCGCGAGTTGCAGATTTGGCGGCGTCGTGAACGTCAGAAACTGGTGCGCCTTGGAGATGAGGCTCAGCAGAGCCGGCGGCGCCATCACGAAACCGACCTTCCAGCCGGTCAGCGAGAAGATCTTTCCCGCCGAGCCGATTTTCACACAGCGCTCGCGCATGCCCG
>JBILMQ010000274.1:0-4795 GCA_044375455.1 Caulobacterales bacterium
TCGCGGTCGCGGTGATCGCGCCTGCCGCATCGACGCTGCCCGCCGTGATCGATCCGCCCGCTGTCATCTCCACGAGGCCTGCGCGGGCGCGCACGTCGGCGCTGCGTATGGCGCCGGTCTGCGACGCCAGACGCGCATCGCGCCCGGCATCCACCGCGCCCACGTTCAGACCGGCATGGCCGGCTGCTGCAATATCGCGTCCCGCCGTCAGTGCGCCGAGGGTTGCAGACCCGGCGGTCGAGCGCGCATCGATGTCGCCGGCGGCCCGGACCGCCCCGGTCGTCAGGGCCTTGCGCGCTGCAAGACGGACATCGCCCGCCGTCGAGACGGCCTCGCGCAGGTCGGCGGCGCCGCCATCGCTTCGGACGGTCAGATTGCCGACGCTTGCCATCGCGCCGGTGAGAATGTCGCCGGCGGCGCGCAGAGACAGCGTCCCGCCCGCGCTCAGATCGCCCATCCGGAGCGCGCCCGAGTTTGCGAGCGCGGCGATATCGCGCGCCGCGGTTATTGATCCGACGCGCACTCCGAGGGGGCCGTCGAGCCGCACATCGCCCTTCGTCGCCTCAAGTGCGCCGGGCGTGAAGCCACCGCTGGTCTGGGATTGGCCGACGTCAACCGTGCCTGTCCTGGCGCGTAGAGTGATGCTGCTGCCACGCGCCCCGCCAATCTCGACGCCCGTCTGGGCCTCGAAGGAGACGTCGCCGGCGGCTCTGGTTTCGGCGCCGCTGATTTGTCCCTGGACCGAAGTGACCGCAACAGCGCCCGCCGACTCGATCTGTCCAAGCAGGATCTTGTTGAAAGCGTCGATGCGAACGTCACCGGAGGTTGAGATGATATCAGGTTCCGGGGCTGTCTGAACGGCGTCGCTCAACACCTGCAGCGAACCCTGTGCTGCTTCAAGGGTGACTGACTGGCCTTGGGCGCGATTGATCGTCAGTCCACGATAGCCGCGTGCGCGCAGCGTCCCGGCGGCGGACAGTGACCCGGCTGTCAGCGGACCATCCGTGACAAGCAGATCCAGGTCGGAGCCGGCCGAAACTTTGCCGAGACTAGCGCTTAGGCCGGCTTCGACGATGACATCGCCGTCTTCGCTGAGGAGATCTCCAGCGACGACTTCGCCAGCCTTGATGGTGATCAGTCCGGAGGCTTCTACGTTCCCGCTGGCGAACTGAACCCCTGCGGTCGCGGTCAGATCTCCCTGAACCGTCACGTCACCGACAGTGACCGCGCCGAAGTCGGCGGTAAGAAGGGCGTCTTGGCCGGATCTGATGGCCCCGGCGCGCACACCGTTGTGGCTGGTCAGGCTGAGCCCACCCGTCGACGTTACATCGCCTGGCTTGAATTCGCCACCTTCCTCCCCCTCCTGCCCGATGACGATGTCGGAGAAGGACGAGCTGATCTGAACCTGGGACGCGTCGATGGATTTGGCCGAGAACCCGCTGCTGGCTCCGACGCTGATGTCGCCGCCGACGATCGCGCCGAAGGATGCCCGGCCGGAGGTGTAGACCCCGGCGAATAGGGTCTTCACGTCGCCGAAGCGAATATCGATTGCCTGCTCGGGCGGGGCTCCGTCCGGTGGGGCGGTTTCGCCGGCGATCAAATATCCGGCGACGACCTTGCCGGCGTTGATGTCGACGAAGGAGTTGCGCAGGTCGACGACCGCGCCCGACAGGTTGGCGCCATTGAGGATGGCGTCTTCGAGGAACACGCCCTGGCCAAACCCTTCCAGGATGGTCTTGCCGGCCGCTGAGAACGACACAGTTGCATGATCTGGCAGGACGACAATGCCATCCTCGGTTTCGACCAGGGTGCGCTTGAGGGCATAGATCCGGGGCGCAAAGATCGTGATGTCGCCCGCCGAAGCGAGCTCGATCAGCGGGTCGACCTCGGGATTTCCCTGCACGACGCTGCCTTGCTCCGGCGTCTTGCGCCCGAAGATCACGTCCATGGATGTCGAGGCGACGGACAGGCATCCGAGAATGCAATCCTTCCGCTTGCTTGTGGCCTCGAGGGCGCCTCTGATGAAAATCCGCGGCTGCTGGCTTGGCGTTGCCGACGGCGCCTGGTCAGCCCTGATCAGGACCTGACCGGCGCGCGTTTGCGAGCCCTGCTCGATGGTGATGACGCCGATGTCCTGGGGCGACGATTGCGGCTGTGCGGCGAAGACTGATTCGCTGGCTGCAAAGTCGAACAGTTGAAGATCGCTGCTGGTCAGCGGGTCGGGCGGGCTTTCGGTGAAGCGCAGGGAGTAGGCGCCGGCCGCGCCATAGAAGACCTGGCTCGTAGCCTGCTCTTCGACGGTCTCGCCGCCAATGACTTTGCCCTGAACGAACACCCGGCCATTGTTGCCGCCTGAGCCGATGAATATCGCCGGCCCGCCGCGGGCGAGGATAGTTGCCCCCTGCTCGACACGGATCGCCCCGTCCGTCGAGGCGCCGGAGAACGCGATCGAATCGCTCAGGTCGGCATTGACGAAGTTTGCCGGGGTAGTTGTCATCCGGGCGGTGGCGGCAAGCACGCCGCCGACATCCAGGCGCGCCCCGGACAGAAAGAAGACGCCGGCGGGATTGAGCAGCCACACATTGCCGTTCGAGAACAGGTCGCCGTCGATCAGGGTGGGGCTTGGAAACAGCGGCGAGGTCTCGCCGAAACTGCCGCCCGTGATGCGGTTGACGGCGATTGACCTGGCGTCCGGCAGATTGAAGGTCACCCGCTCGCCGCGCGCGATATTGAAGCTGCGCCAGTCGATGACAACCCGGCGCGAGGTGCTGTTGACCGTCAGGTTTGTGCTGGCGCCGGAGAAATTTGTCTGACCCGACGAGGCTGCGATCACGGTTGGGCCTGTCGGCAGGCCGAGCGCCGTGGCGGCGAGGGCGAGGGCAGCGGCGACGCTGAGCGCGGCATGGCTGCACTGGCGCAGCAATCGGCTCCGGATCGGCATCATCGCGCAGTCCTCCCGAGCCGGGCGGGCCAGCCGCCGCGCGCCCAAACAGTGCTTGTCGACAGCCGCGCGTATAGCCGAGATCCGGACAGTCCGGGCGCAACCCGCGTGAGCCCCTTGATCGGCTCTGCCAGCAGGAGTTCAAGGCGCGCTGTTTCGGTGACCTCGATCAGGGCGCCGAGTGCGACGGCCGCGGCCCTTGGATCGCGCTCCAGGGACGGCCCGTCAGTCCAGGCCTGCGACGCGGTCACGCGCGCGAGCGGGCGCACGCTCCGCACGGGTCCTGCTGCCAGGGCCGGTCCGTCAATGTCGATTGCGACCGTGACGCCGGAATCGCCCGAGACTGCGCCGGGGTCGAGCCCAAAGCCGCCATTGACCGAGCCGTGGTTGAATTCCTCGAACGCCGCAAGGCCAGCGTCCGTCCACTGCGCCCGCACCGCCGCCCTGGCGACGAAGCCCTTGCCGAGCATGTGGCGCACCTCGGCCTCTGCGCGGATCACGCGCGCCTGCGGGTCCGCATCGGGGCGCGACAGGACGGGGGTTTGAGGCCGGCTTGCGCCCAGCCCGGACAGCCCCTGGCGGACCTCGACGTCGCCCCGCCACAGCCCGCCGCGGAGCGCCGCTTCGGTTCGGATGCCTGCATAGATGATCCTTAGCCGATCCGACGATAGCGTCAGGCCGCCCAGGAAATCTGTATCCTGGTCGACGGCCTCGAGGCCTGCGCGCGCCTGGACGATGAGGCCACGGCGCACAGCGACGGGGTAGACGGCTTCCGCCGCCAGAAAGCGGGTTTTCGCGGCAACCTCCAGGACGGCGACATCGCCGCCAGGCCGCGCTTCGGCGACTGCAGCCTCGAGCCTGCCGATCAAACCGTTGCCGGATAAAAGAGTCTCGACCTGGGCCTGAGCGCCGCGCTGTTCCTGTCCATCCGTAGACGACACAAGGCCGATCGTCAGGCGTTCCGCGCCGCCGAGAAGGCCGGAGGTCCGTCCACCAACAAAGACGGTCCACGGGCCGACCTGATCAGAGCCGGTGTTTGCAGTCTGCAGGAACGCTTCGTTGTTTGGCGCAGCGGTAACGAGAATGAGATCGATCTTGGACAGATCCGTGCGCGAGCGGCGGACCGTCGGGCGCACGTCCGTGAGCCCGATCTGGCCGGCGATCGCAAGCCCGCGGCGCACGTCATTTGCGTTCAGCGGCTCGCCCTGGCGCACGCCGGAAAAGGCGCGCAGGGCGGCCTTCGCCAGGCCGGCGTCGGCCGTCAGGACCTCAAGCGCGCCCACCACGCCTTCTTCGGCGCGCACCACATAGCGGCCTTCTACGCCCGGGACGGCCTCGATGACGGCGCGCGCGAACAGAAAGCCGGCCTCGCGATAGCGGCATTCAAGGCGGGCGGCGGCGCGCGCCAGTCCCTCGCGACTGACCGGCGCCCCGGTGAGTGCGCCGAGTTCGGCGCGCACCGCCGCCGCATCGATCGCCTGGACGCCCTCGATGGCGATGTCTGCCGCCTGCGCCAGCGCCGTTTCGCCCTCAAGCCGGCCGGCAAGCCCGCCAGCGGAACATCTGACCGCTCCGAAATCCGTCGCCGCCGCCTGCAGGACGGGCGGCAGCCTGAGCACCTCCGAGCGGCTGCGCCCCGGCACGCTTTGGACCTGTGCGTGTGCCGCCGCGGCGAACAGCGCCAGCGCGCTGAGGCATGCGAACCTCGCCGCCCGGGCAAAGCCGCCACGCCGGGGCCCCGCCCGCACGCCGTCAGACCCCGTTTCGCACAGCCAGCCAAACCGGCTGGCGCACCATGCGGCCCGCATCTCGCATACGCTCCACTGTGCCGCCACGCGCCGCGGCGGGCTGTAA
>JBILMQ010000275.1:0-4784 GCA_044375455.1 Caulobacterales bacterium
GCACGCTTGGATGGCCCCATGATCAGAATTCTCGTTGTCCTCACCGCCGTCGCCGCCGCAGGATTTGCGGCTGCAGCCCAGACGCAGGCCGCAACGCAGGCCCCTGCACAGGCCCCAACGGCCGCCCAGCCGCATGGGCAAGTGGCCGGAGCAGCAGCGGCGCAGAGCACGACGGCAGCAGCGGCGCCTGGCGGGAATGGGCGCGTGACCACCTCTCAAGGACAGGGGGCTTCAGCTCCCGCCCTGGGCGCGCCGGGGCCGCCCGCCTCGGGCGGCGAGCTCACGGGCGCGCAGCGCACCGCGGCCATCGCCAGCGCCAACGCGGCGATCGCCCGTTTGCAGACGGTGCAGGGCGGCTTCACCCAGATCGCCTGGAATGGAACAGTCGCCAGCGGTCAGTTCTTTGTTGCGCGACCTGGACGCATCCGGTTCGATTATGGTCCCGACTCGCCGATCCGATCGGTGATTTCTGACGGCTCCACGGTGCGGATCCGCTATCGCGACACGCGCAAGGCGCCTGAGGGCTACCCGTTGCGTTCTACGCCATTGTGGCTGTTTCTGAAGCGGGATGTGAATCTGGCGCGGGACGCCGCCATCACCCGGGTGCGCCGGGTCAACGGCATGGTCTCCATCACCGCGCGCGACCGCAGCGGGCAGGCAGACGGCGATCTGACGCTCAATTTCGCAGAGACAACGATGGAGTTGCGCAACTGGTCGGTGATGGATGCGCAGGGATATGTGACCCGGATTGTTCTGTCAGATCTTCGCAATGTCGCGCGCCTCGAGCCCACCACATTTGTTCTGCAGTAAGCGTGCCTGGGTCGGAAAGCTGCGCGCTGGCCGCCAGAATGCGAATGTGGAAAATATGCCACATCCAAGTCTGACAAACAATTTACTTTGATTTTTTTCGGCCATGTGGCATATACGTCACTAAGGTCGCGTGTTGACTTTTGGATCGGCGTCGTCCCCCCGCAAGCAGATCCGAAGTGAGCGACCGACGCGCCGGCACCATCCCCTCCCGGCGTCTGCGCAGAGCGCAGCGGACGCCCGATCGCTTCGAAGCGATCGGGCGTTCGTCGTTTCTGGGCCACGCGGTCCGCCTCTCTGGTTTGCCCCCGCTTGTGAGCCCCCGGTTGGCTGCCCCCGTGGCCTGTCCGCCGCGCGTGGGCCTGATCTGGTCGCGGGTGTCTCGAGCGCCCTTTCTGGGCTGTTCTGGCTGGACTGCTCTGGCTGGACTGCTCTGGCTGGACTGCTCTGGCTGGAGTGCTCGGGCTGGCGGCCATCGCCGCGCCGATGATCCCGCGCTAAGACGGACGCATGCCCAAGACCGCCCGAACTCTGTCGATCG
The DNA here is from genome assembly GCA_044375455.1 of Caulobacterales bacterium. Taxonomy (GTDB): domain Bacteria; phylum Pseudomonadota; class Alphaproteobacteria; order Caulobacterales; family Aquidulcibacteraceae; genus JBEIHX01. The sequence continues at coordinate 1,349 of JBILMQ010000275.1, forward strand.
CCACCTGGAACATCAACTCTGTGCGGCTGCGCATCGCGCAGGCCGCGCGCCTGCTGCGCGAACAGCCGATCGATGTTTTGTGTCTGCAGGAGATCAAGTGCCGGGACGGCGAGTTCCCGCTCAACGCCTTTCGCGAGATTGGATTTCCGCATGTGGCGATCAATGGACAAAAAGGATATCATGGCGTGTGTGTGGTGTCGCGCGAGCCTTTGATTGCGCGCGCTCCGCCGCCCCTGTGCCGCGCCGGAGAGGCGCGCGCCCTCGCTGTCGAGGTCGCCGGGGTGGAGATCCACTGCCTCTATGTGCCGGCCGGCGGGGATGTCCCGGACCCGGATGCGAACCCAAAATTCTCGCACAAACTCGATTTTCTCGACCGCATGGGCGCGTACTACGCCGCCCGGGCGACCGCAGAGCGTCTCGTCGTGCTTGGCGATCTCAACATCGCGCCGCTGGAGCACGACGTCTGGTCACATCGCCAGCTGCTCAACGTGGTCAGCCACACGCCGGTTGAGACCAAGGCCATGCTCGACGTTCTGGCGGCGAGCGGGATGACGGATCTGCTGCGGCAGGCCGCGCCCGAGCCGGAGAAAGTCTTCACCTGGTGGAGCTATCGCGCCGCCGATTGGAAGACCGGCAATCGCGGGCGGCGGCTCGATCACATCTGGGCGAGCCGCGACCTGGCGGAGTCCGCGCGCCTGCAGGGCCGCGACGCCGTCTCCATCCATACGGCCTGCCGTGACTGGGACAAGCCCAGCGATCACGTCCCGGTCGTCGCCCGGCTGCGCGTATGACGGGTCTTGCAACGGGCGTGTGGGTCAGGCCGGTTCAGTGCGCCCCAGCCCAGCTCGCCGCCGCGCGGGCCTCCACCACCAGGGGCACGCTGAGGCGCACCGCCGGTTCGGCTGCCTGCTCCATGACGCGCGCGACAAGCCTGCACGCCGCCTCGGCCTCGCTCTGCGGGGCTTCGAAGACCAGTTCATCATGCACCTGCAACAGCATCCGCGTTGCAAGGCCCGCCCCGGCGAGAGCGCCGGGAATGCGCGCCATGGCGCGCCGGATCACGTCTGCGGCTGCACCCTGCAGCGGGGCGTTGATCGCCTGACGTTCGGCGAAGGCGCGCTGGTTCATGGCCTTGGCCGCGATGTCGCGGATATGGCAGCGCCGGCCGAAGATGGTCTCGACATAGCCCTTCTCGCGGGCCGTCGCCTTGGTCGTCTCCATATAGTCCCGGATGCCCGGAAACTTCTGGAAATAGGACTTGATGTAGTCGGCGGCCTCCGACTGCGGGATGGCGAGCTGGTTGGCCAGACCGAATGCGGAAATCCCGTAGATGATGCCGAAATTGATTGCTTTGGCGCGCCTGCGCACCATCGGGTCCATGCCCTTGATCGGCACGCCGAACATTTCTGAGGCTGTCATCGCGTGAATGTCGAGCCCGTCGCGGAACGCCTTGCGCAGGCTCTCGATGCCCGCAACGTGGGCGAGCAGGCGCAACTCGATCTGGCTGTAATCGGCCGAAATCAGCACATGGCCTGCTTCCGCTACGAAAGCCTCACGGATCTTGCGGCCCTCTTCTGTGCGGATGGGAATGTTCTGCAGATTGGGCTCGGACGAGGACAGGCGCCCCGTGGTGGTTGCGGCCAGCGCGAAACTGGTATGCACACGCCCGGTCTTCGCATTGACCGCGTCGCGCAATGCGTCGGTGTAAGTGCCTTTGAGCTTGGCGAGCTGACGCCAGTCGAGCAGCACGCGGGCGAGCGCGACGCCGCTGGCGGCGAGATCCTCCAGCGTGTCCGCATCGGTCGACCAGACGCCGGTGGCGGTGCGCTTGCCGCCGGGAAGATTCATGTCTCCAAACAGAAAATCGCCGATCTGCTTGGGGCTTGCGAGATTGAACGCCTTGCCGGCCAGCTTGTGGGCTTCGTCCTCAAGGCCCGCCATGCGCTGGGAGAACAGACCCGACAGCCTGGACAGGACCGGGAGATCCACCTTGACGCCTGCGAGCTCCATATCGCTCAGCACGCGCGGCATGTGCCGCTCGAGGGTCTCGTAGACGCCCAAGAGGCCCGCGCGGGCCAGCCGGGGCTTCAACACGCGCCACAGCCGCAGCGTAATGTCCGCATCTTCACCGGCGTAGCGCGTGGCCGCATCGATCCCGACGCAGTCGAAGCTCACCTGCGCCTTGCCGCTGCCTGCGACGTCCCTGAAGGCGATGGGTTTATGGCCGAGAAACAGCTCGCTCAGCTCGTCCATGCCATGTCCGTGCTTGCCGGTCTCCAGCACGTAGGAGATGAGCATGGTGTCATCGTAGGGCGCAACCCTGACGCCGACGCGCGCCAGCACGCCGAGGTCATACTTGATGTTCTGGCCGACCTTGAGGATGCTCGCATCCTCCAGGAGCGGCTTCAGACGTGCGATCGCCTCGGCTGCAGGAATCTGCATCGGAGGCGCAGGCGCCTCGGCGCGTGCAAACAGGTCGCGACCCGCCTCACCGGCGGCGTGGTGCGCCAGCGGAATATAACAGGCGTCATTCGAGGCGACGGCGAGGGAGATTCCCACAAGCCCCGATGCCGTTGCTGAGAGGGCGTCGGTCTCGGTGTCCACCGCCACGACGCCGGCCGCGAAGGCCTTGGCGATCCAGCGGTCGAGTGCGGCGAGGTCGCTTACAGTCTCATAGCGCTCGTAGTCCACGCCCGCGTCAGGCATGGGGCCAGCCGCTTCCCCCGCCGCTTCCTCCGGCGGCCCCGCAGGGCCGCCGTGCCGGGCCGGCGCGGCCGCCGCGGGAACGCCGGGAAAGGCTTCCCTCACCCGGCGGGTGAGCGTCTTGAATTCCATCTGCTCCAGGAAGGCGGTGAGCTGGGCTGGGTCAGGGTCGTCGAGCGCCAATGCATCCATAGGCTCTGAGAGCGGGACGCGATCGTCCAGCGCGACAAGCCGCTTCGAGATGCGGATCTGGTCCGCATGCGTCATCAGGGTTTCGCGCCGCTTCGGCTGTTTGATCTCGCCCGCGCGCGCCAGCAGGCTCTCAAGATCGCCATACGTGTTGATGAGTTCGGCGGCTGTCTTGACGCCGATCCCCGGAGCGCCCGGGACATTGTCCACGCTGTCGCCGGCGAGCGCCTGCACATCGATCACCTTGTCCGGCGTCACCCCGAATTTCTCCAGCACCTCCGGCTCCCCCAGCGGCCTGGATTTCATGGGGTCGAACAGCGCCACGCCCGGGCGGATGAGCTGCATAAGGTCCTTGTCGGAGGAAATGATGGTCGCCCGTCCGCCGGCTTCGACGGCAAGACGGGCGTATGTCGCGATCAGGTCATCCGCTTCGTAGCCGGACAATTCGAGCGACGGCAAGCCGAAGGCTTTGGTCGCCTCCCTGATGACGGGAAACTGCACCGCCAGATCAGGCGGCGGCGGCGGTCTGTGGGCCTTGTAGTCG
>JBILMQ010000276.1:0-4782 GCA_044375455.1 Caulobacterales bacterium
CAAGGCTGCGTTTCTCGCCGAGCCCCGCGACGCCTGGGTTGATGCCCGCCTCGTCGATCCGCGAGGCCTTTCGGGCAGTTTCATTGGCCATGCCTGGGACTTTCGCAGCCGCCTCTGGCTCGTGGCGCAAAGTCTACGCATGGAAGTCGGCGCGTCGGCGCTGACGCCTGGCGAGTTCGCCAAGCGTGCGCCCGGCGGGCCGCGCCCGGCGCACACGCTGTTCGGCTATGTCCAGATGACACAGAGCTTTTGAGCGCCGCCCGTGCGTCCTCTGCCTCAGTCGACGCAGCCGCGTTACAGATCAAACTCGATCTGCTGACTCCGCGCGGTTCGTTTACGCCGTCGCGCGCTTGGCGCAAGGCCTGACTTGCGACTGCCGTGCCGAGCCTGAATGGCGTCGGCGGCATCTCGGTAGGACGCGCCGGCCCTCACCGAATAGACGGCTGCGCGTGCGCTCGCGGCGGCCGCAATGTGGTCGATCATCTGACGCGGATAGGTTCTGCCGAGATCAACACCGCGCGCCGCTAGGAATTCCGCCGGAGCTGTCCAAGGCTCGTGGATGAAGTCGTCGGGCAGTGCAGCGAGTTCGGGCACGAAACGGCGGATGAAAACGCCACGAGGATCCTGGTCGCGCGATTGCTTGACCGGGTTGTAAATCCGCGCCGTGTTGATGCCCGTGACGCCGGACTGCATCTGAGCCTGAGGATAATGAATGCCGGGTTCAAAGTCCGTGAAGAGCCGCGCCAGCGCCTGAGCGGGCCTGCGCCAGTCCTGCCAGAGATGATAGCTCGAGAAGGCCATCACCATGCTGCGCATTCGGAAGTTCAACCAGCCGGTCATGGCGAGCGATCGCATGCATGCATCGACGAAGGGAAAACCAGTGCGTCCCTGCGCCCAGGCCTGAGTGATTTGCTCGTGGTCCGGCGTGACCGGGCGCAGAGCCTCATAGGCCGGATGCAGTGCGCGACGCTCAATTTCCGGCTCGTCCTCCAGCTTCTGGATGAAATGGCAGTGCCAGTGAAGGCGCGAGGTGAAAGAGCTGATCGACTGTGCGAAGGCTTCATCGCCTGCTGCGCGCCAGCGCGCGTGCGCGCGTCGCGCCGCCCGATAGGCCTCGCGCACAGAAATGCAGCCGAAAGCAAGATGCGCGCTGATGCGCGAACAGGCCTCGGCGCCTTCCAGCGGCGAGGCCATCGCGCGCCGATAGGTGCGGCCGCGCGCGCTGAGAAAACTGCGCAGCCGCAGCACCCCTTCGATCCGCCCGCCCCGATCTCGGGCAGGGCAGGCGTCCTCGGCAAGTCGGAGCCCGGCTGCATCCGGCAGGACGTCGCTTGGCGCCTCGACGCCACGCATGCGCGCAGGCGCCGGCCAGGGATCTGCACACATCATCCTGTCCCAGCGCTGCGCCCAGCCATCGCGTGAGGCGGCGGCGCGCCAGACGCCGAACTGACGATGCTCAATAACCGCGACGCCAGCGCGCCGGGCCCAGGCGCGCACCGCTTTGTCGCGCGCATAGGTCCACAAAAGGCCGGTTTCCTCATGTGCGTGAACGGCTGCAATCCCATGGCGGGCGTGAATGTCCGCAAGGATCGCAACCGCCTCGCCCGTTCGGATGACAAGACGTCCGCCGCGCTCTGTGAGCGCCCCGGCAAGATCCTCAAGGCTTTCACGCAGGAATTCGAAATGGCGCCCCGCCATTTCCGGCAGCCGCCACAGGTCCGGTTCCAGCATGTAGAGCCCAAGCACAGGTCGACCGCCCGCTGCGGCTGCATACAACGCCGCGTGATCGTGGACCCTCAAATCACGCTTGAACCAAACAACGTCGATCACGGCGCAGCCATAGCGGCAAGGAGGTCAGGAATCCGTTCCCGGAACCTGAAGAAACCGGCTCTTGCGTGTGGCCACGCGCGCTCATCAAACGGCCGACGGATCATCGACAGCTGAACGCCCTCCCGCCAGAGCGCCTGGGCAAGTTCAGCCAAAGCCCATGCATTAAGGCCGACAGGCGCATAGGGTGTGATGACCTGGCGCACGCCAAGCGTCTTAGCCCAGGTGATGACGCCCGCCGGGCTCGTCGCCTGTTCAGCTGGTGCGCCGAACGCCCCGCCTGCACGCGCCAGCGCATCCTGAAGCGCGCCATCGCCAAAGCGCATGGCCAGCCCCTGCACGTCTCCGACCGGGGAAGGTCGCAGAGCACACACCCCCTTGATGTCGGCCCCGATCGCAAGGCTTTCCGGGTGAAGATCATCCTCGTGGAGGAGAAGGCCGGCGCCGCCGTCGCGATGGCCTTGCACTGGCGCCAGCGCCCGGGCCGGCGCCGGCGGCGGCGCTGTCAGGCAAGCGGCTTCCTCGTCCAGGAGCCCCTCGGGATTGAACCGCCCTTGGGTCTTTTCCCGGATGTTGCTGGCGCGGGCGAGATAGTGTTTGCCGGGCGTCTGAAGGCCCGCCACCCATCTCCATGAGAGCGTGTTCGACGCTGGGTCAGCGTCAAGCAGATGTTTGAACATGAAGTCCGCGCCCAACTGCCAGGGCAGGCGCAGCGTGAAAATCCAGATCGAGGCGAACCACATGCGGGCGTGGTTGTGAATCCAGCCATATTCGCGCAATTCGCTGACCCAGGCGTCAAAACAGCCAATGCCGCTGGCGCCCTGTGTGGCGGCCTGCACCCGGGCGCGGAGCGCGCTGTCGCGCACGAGATCAGCCTGCAGCGCGCGCCGCTCTGCGTTGAATCTGGCGAGCGTCTCGGGTCTGAGCTCCAGCCAGCCTTTCCAGTACGTGCGCCAAAACACTTCCTGGATGAACTTCTCGGCGGCCGCAAAGCCGTGCAGGCGCAATACGGCGGCGATCACCTCTTCCTCAGTTATCATGCGCCGGCGGATCCAGGGCGACAGCAAGGAAATGTTTGATCGGTCCCGCGGGCCGCGATCAATGTTGCGCTCGCGCGCGTAGGTGCGCCCAGCGAGGGGCGCGAAGGCATGCAGGCGCTTCAGTCCGGCCTCTCGGGTCGGCATCCAGACCTGCGCGCCTGGCGCAGGGGCTGGGGAATCGGCGAACAGGTCTTGCTGCATGCCTTTCATACGCGCGTGCGCCCGAGCTGGGTTAGCCCAGGGGCATGAACTTCTGCAGCGCGAGAAGGGCCAAAAAACTGGCGCCCGGCCCAAGCAAGACTTGCCCCGCTTAAAGCGAGACCCGTGCGCGCCGGTTGGGCGATGTCCGTGCGCCAGCGGTCTTGCGATGCAGCCAGTCACTGGTTTGACCCGCTTGCTCAAGAAGCCATTCGCGAAAGGCGCGCAATGGCGGGCGCAGGTCGGCATCCTCGCGAAATCGCGCCTGAAAGGCGTGCGACGTCGCTGCGCCCGCCCGCAGTCCGAAGGGCAGCCGCAACGACTTGTCGTCAATCCGCTCATGCACGAGGGCGATGCCGCAGATCATGAGACCCGCATTGCTGAGCACCGCATCAATGCCCGGGGCGATGCGCTGAAAGCGGATGCCGCGCGTGGGGGCATTGCGCGTGTGCTGATGCGCAGCAACCCAGTTCGGCCAATTCAGCGCACTTGGGTCATTCCGATAGAAATCCAGATGCAACAGGGGAAACCCCTCCAACCGGCGGCGCGCCGGCAGGCATGCAACCCGGGCCACAGTATCTTGCGACCCGATAGGGACCAGATAGTCGTGAAATAGCAAATGGCCTGATTTCGCCGTCACGGGGCCGAAGCTGACCCCGCAATCGATGCGTCCAAGCCTGTGCGGCGCATCGCCCTCGCCGTTGATGCAGAACTGCAGATTTGGACGCTGGGCGCGATACCGAGCGAGGCGCGGCTCCAGCCATAGATCGACGAAATCCTGCGGTGCGGCGATATGGATCTCTTGAACGCGCTGCAGCTCCAAAACGTCTGCGACCCGATCCAACGCCCGGAACGCTGCTGTAAGGTCAGGCATCGCCTGGCCCAACTGGGGCGAGGGGCGCAAGCCTGAGCGCCCGCGCGCCATCAGATCCACGCCCAGGTAATCCTCAAGCGCCTTGATGCGCTGGCCGGCCGCGGCGGCGGTCACGCCGAGTTCGTCCGCTGCGGCGCGCAACGACCCGAGGCGCATCGCCGCCTCAAGCGCTTGCAGGGACCGCAAATGATGAATGGTGGTCATGGCGTAAAACTAAAGTAAAACTTTAGTCACGCAAAGAAACTTTGCCTTGAGGCCGGCGCATCACCCGCCATGATGGGGTCATCTGCAGGAAGGAGACAGACAATGAAGCGGTTCTTGATCGAGCGGGAGATCCCAGGCGTCGGCGGCATGTCGACTGTGGAATTGTGCGGGGCCGCGCGCGCCTCGAACCAGGCGATCGGCAAGATCGGATCTCGTATCCAATGGCAGCACTCCTATGTCGCGGGCGACCGCACCTTCTGCATCTATCTCGCGGAGTCCGAAGAACTGGTCCGACAGCATGCCGATCTCAGCGGCATTCCAGTTTCACGCATCGTCGAGATCCCCCAAATCATTGATCCGTTGACGGCCAACAACTGAGCGGGAGCCACGTGTAGACAGCCCAGCCACGCTGCGAGTTTTGGCGTCAATGGCGCCCGAGCGATGGCCCATGTGGCGTTCGACAAAGGGGCCAGGCGGCGCCCTTCTCGTATAATTCCTGGAACCGGTAGAAGCTGTCGCGCCCCGGCCCTTCGCTTGCGCTGCGGGCGTTCGGAGCTCTGATCATGCCACCGGCATGATCAGCCGGCTTCGCCGTCGCGCCTCACCCCATCACCTTGCAGGCCTGCGTGACATTGCCGA
>JBILMQ010000051.1:0-16188 GCA_044375455.1 Caulobacterales bacterium
TGACCCCAAGATGATGCCTGCCCCCCCAGCCCCGCCCGCCGCCGCGCGCCGGACCTGGCGACGGCTCCTGCCGATCGCAGCAGTGATGCTTGGCGCCGCTGGCGTCTATATCAGCGGCCTCCACCAATATCTGTCGCTGGAGACGCTGCGCCTGCAGCGCGCGAACCTCCAGGACTTCGTGGCGGACCATCCGGCGGCCTCGCTGGGCGTTTATATGACCGCCTACGTCGTTGCGGTGGTCTTGTCCCTGCCGGGCTCGCTGTTTCTGTCGCTGACCGGCGGCTTCCTGTTTGGCATGTGGCTTGGCGCCGCCGCGACCTGGTTTGCCGCCACCGTGGGTGCGACCGCCATCTTCCTTGCAGCACGCACGGCGTTCGCCAGCGCCCTGAAGGCGCGCGCCGGCGGCTTCATTGCGAAACTCGAACGGGGGTTTCGTCGGAACGCATTCAGCTATCTTCTGAGCCTGCGGCTGATGCCCGCGGCGCCCTTCTTCATCGTCAATCTGGTTCCGGCCTTCCTGAATGTCAGAGCCCGCGACTTCGTGGCCGCAACCGCGCTCGGGATCATCCCCGGCACGCTGGTCTACGCCTCGATCGGCGCAGGCCTCGGCGCGGTGTTCGACGCTGGCCAGACCCCGAGCCTCAGCCTGATCGCGCGACCTGAAATTCTGGTCGGCCTTATCGGCCTCGCCAGCCTGAGCCTCGCGCCGGTTTTTTTCCGTAAACGGACCGCAGAGCGCCAGGATGGCTGACAACGGACGGATCAGCACGGCTGATTTGGTGGTGATCGGCGCCGGCAGCGCCGGTCTGTCGGTGGCCGCCGGCGCGGCCCAGCTCGGCCTGAAGGTGGTGCTCTATGAAAAGGGCGAGATGGGCGGGGATTGCCTCAATGAGGGCTGTGTTCCCTCCAAAGCGCTGATCGCCGCGGCCAAGGCCGCCCAGGCCCATCGCACCAGCGCGCGCTTCGGCGTCGCAGCTGACGAACCGGCGGTGGACTGGCCAGCGGTGCGCCAGCATGTCCGCGGGGTGATCGAGGCGATCGCGCCGATCGACAGCCAGGAAAGATTTGAGGGGCTCGGCGTGCGGGTGGTGCGCGAAGCCGCCCGTTTCGCCGATCCTCGCACCGTCGTGTCGGACACCACCCGCGTGCGGGCGCGCCGGATCGTCATCGCCACCGGCTCGCGCCCCGCCGTCCCGGCGACGCCGGGCCTCGACACAGTTGACTACCTGACGAACGAAACAGTGTTCGAGCTCGACGCTTTGCCCGCGCGCCTGATCGTTCTGGGAGCCGGACCGATCGGCATGGAGTTGGCGCAGGCGTTCCGCCGGCTGGGCGCCGCGGTGACCGTCGTCGAGGCGCAGACCCCGCTGGCGCGCGCCGACCCCGAGGCGGGGCAAGCCGTTGCAGCCGCGCTGACCCGGGAGGGGGTGGAGATCCTGGCGGGCTGGAGCGCAACCGCCGCGGCGCGGACAGCCGCCGGCGTCGCCCTGACGATCGAAGCCGAAGACGGCCAGCGCCGGACGCTGGAAGCCGAGCGGCTGCTCGTCGCAACGGGCCGGCGTGCAGCCCTTGAGGGCCTCGACCTCGCCAAAGGCCGGATCGCCCATAGCGCGCGCGGCGTGACAACCGACGCAGGTCTGCGCACCAGCAATCCACGCGTCTGGGCGCTCGGCGACGCCGCCGGACGCGAGCAGTTCACCCATGCCGCCGGACAGCACGCCTCCGTCTGGGTGCGTCGGGCGCTGTTCAGGCAGTCCACCCGCGCCGACAGCCTGCCGATTCCGGAAGTCACCTACACCGATCCGGAACTCGCCCAGATCGGATTGAGCGAAGACGCGGCGCGCAGGCGCTTCGGCGCGCGGGTGCGCGTGACGCGCTGGGGCTTTCATGACAACGACCGCGCCCAGGCCGAACGCGACACCCAGGGCTTCGCCAAGCTCGTGCTCCACGCCAACGGACAGATTCTGGGGGCCACGATCGTGGGCGCCGGCGCCGGAGAGCTGCTGCAAATCGTCACCCTGGCGATGTCCAACGGACTGAGAGCGCGCGCGCTGACCAACTTCGTTGCGCCCTATCCGACCCGCGGTGAAATCGTCAAACGCCTCGCGGGCGCCTTCTATACGCCGGTGCTGTTCTCGCCCGGCACGCGCCGACTGGTCGGCTTGCTCCAGCGACTGCCCTGAGCTATCGGGCGCTTATGGCGGGAAAGCCGGCAGCATCATCCCTGAGCCTCGCGCCAGAGCGGGTTGGGACCCGGCTTTCCCCGAGCCGCAGTCTGGCCGGCCAGCTGCTGTGGCTCACCGTCTTGTTCGTGCTGCTCGCAGAACTGCTGATTTTGATCCCTGCACTGGGCGACTTCCGGGACCGCTGGCTCAGCGACCGCGTGGCGGCTGCCGAGACCGCCGCGCTGGCGCGCGATGTAGCCCAGGGCGAGCCGATCTCGCCCGACATCGACATCGCCCTGCGGCGCAGCGCCGCCGTCCTCGCCATCGCGGTCAAGCGCGAGGGCGAACGCCAGATGGTGCTCGGCCCCGACCAACCGATCGACGCCAGCACGGTGCACACAGTCGATTTGCGGGCATCAACGCGCATCAGACAGGTTGTGGGTGCGCTGCGAACCCTGATGATCCCGCAGAAGCGAACTTTGCGCATCCTTGCTGCGCCCCGCATCCTGCAGGGCGAATTCATCGAGGTCGTGGTCCCGGAGGCCCCGCTGAAAACGGCGATGTGGGCTTACGCAACCCAGACCCTGAGGTTGTCGGTTCTGGTGTCAATCGCCACCGGCGCCCTGGTGTTCTGGACGCTCGCCCGCCAGATCGTCTTTCCGATCCGCCGGCTTACCGGCAGCATAGAAGCCTTCCGGGCCGCGCCGGAGGATGAAACACGCACGATCAAAGTGTCTGGCCGCACCGACGAGATCGGCCGGGCGGAAGCCGCGCTCGCCGATATGGAGCAGGAGCTGCGCGGCGCGCTGCGCAGCCGCGAGCGCCTCGCCCAGCTCGGCGGCGCAGTGGCGCGGATCAATCATGACCTTCGCAATACGCTCGCCGCCGCCCAGATCGTCAGTGAGCGCCTTGCCCAGTCGCAGGACCCGAAGGTTCGCCAGGCCGCGCCGCGACTGGAACGCGCGCTGGAACGCGCCATCGGGCTTGCCGAGGCCACCTTGCGCTACGGCAGGGCGGAAGAGCCGGCGCCCGTTCTTGATCTTCATGAAGTCCGCCCCCTCCTGGAGGACGCGGCGCGCGAAGCGCTGGAAGGTCATCGCGACATCGCTGTGGATCTGTCAGCGCCGATCGGCCTGCTGGCATTGGCCGACGCAGACTACGTGCACCGCATTCTGCTCAATCTGCTGCGCAACGCTGCACAGGCGCTCGCTGGGCGCCCCGACGGCGCGCTGACGCTGAGCGCGCGCCCGGCGCGCGACGCCGTCATCATCACCCTGGCGGACAATGGACCAGGCGTTCCGCCGAAAGTTCAGGAGCGTCTCTTTCAACCCTTTGCAAGCGGCAACCGCGCCGGCGGCGCCGGACTGGGTCTCGCCATCGCGCGCGAACTGGCCCGCACTCTGGGCGGCGACCTGCGGCTGACGCGCACCGGCCCGGCCGGGACCGAGTTTCAGTTGCGCCTGCCGAGCGCCGGTGCGGCAAACGCGCCGCCGCTGGCGGTGCAGGGGGATGCATGATGACCCGTTTGCCGCCGCCTGCGGTCTTCTGGTCCGGCCAGGCGATTGACCCTGCCGGACCTTTCAAAGCCATGCGCGGGATCAGGCGCACTGACGGCGTCAACCGCTGGTTCCTGTTCCGCCGAAGCGTCGTCGCGCCCGCGTCTGGCGGACGATGCGCGCTGCGCATCGCCGTCGACGGTCGCTATCGACTGATCGTCAACGGACAGGATTGCGGCGGCGGGCCGGCGCGTCACGGCTGGCGAACCCCGGTTTTTCTCGAACACGACGTCAGCCATGCCCTGCAACCTGGAGAAAACGTCATCGCCCTGGTGCTGCACACCCTTGGCGTCGACGCAGCCTGGTACGAGGCGCCGCAGGGCTGGGCGCGGGCCAGTTTCGGCGATGGCGCAGTCTGGGTCGACGGCGCCATCGACGGCCCGGCTTGGTCCGTCGACTGCAGTACACGCAGCGGATGGCGGGCAATTCTGAGCGACGCCTGGCGCAGCGACACGCCGCGCAGCAATGATGCGCTTGATTTTATCGAGTCGCTCGATCTGCGTCGCCTCGAAGCCGGCTGGGACAGGCCTGGCTTCAACGACAGTCATTGGCCCGAGACCCGGGCGCTGCGGATCGGCGGCGGGCCGCCGGATGCGCCGTTCGGGGGCATGCGTCATGAGCGGTTTCCGATCCTGCGCGCCGCTGGCGTGGCGCCGCTGCGCGAATGGCGCGAACAGGCGCGTCGGCTGATCCGGGCCTGCGCGCGCCATCCCCAGCCCGACCTGCCGATCGAGGCGAGACTGTACCGCGAAGCCGACATCGCAACGCATGCGCTGTGGCGCGGGCCTGAAGGCTTGGTGTCAGGCGAAGCGGTGCACGTCAGAACGGATCATCGCGACGCAGCCCTGCTTCTCGATTTCGGCGTCATCCGCAGTGCGCGCCCGTTCGTGGATGTGACGGCGTGCGGCGGGGAAACACTCGAGATCGCCGTGGCGGAGGGTCTGCCGGGAGAATGGGGGGCGGGCGAGCCGGGCGCGCGCATCACGCCTGCGCCGCTGCTGGGGCTTGACGCCCATCTCTGGCGCCTCGTCCTGAAGCCTGGGCGCCAAACCGTCTCGCGCTTCGCCTGGGCGGGCGCACGCTATCTTGAGCTGGTGGTCCGCGATGCGCCGCGCGGCCTGACAATCCATGAAGCCGGCCTCATTGCGCAGCGCTTTCCCGCTGAGGTCCGCGGCCGTTTCACATGCTCCGACCAGGTCCTCACCCGGATCTGGGACGCCGGCGTGAACACGCTCGCCGCCTGCATGCAGGACGGCTGGATCGATTGTCCAAGCCGGGAGCAGCGGCAATGGCTGGGCGATGTCCTGGTCGAGTATCCTGCCGCACGCATGGCCTTCGACCCCTCGGTGGACCGGCTCAACGCCAAGCACCTGCGTGATGCGGCGCAAAGTCAGCGCACAGATGGACTGACGCAGATGTTCGCGCCGGGCGACCATGCGACGGACGCCATTGTGATCCCGGACTGGACGCTCGCCTGGGTGCTCACCGCGCATGAGCACTGGCGCCTGTCAGCAGAACGCGATGTGTTAGAAGAGGTTTTTCCAGCGATCGTGCGGGCGCTTGGCTGGTTTGAAGCCCGACTGGACGCCGGCGGCGGGCTGATCGCCGACTGTCCGTACTGGCTGTTCATGGACTGGTCGGCTTTCGGCCGCACCGGCTGGTCGGCGGCGCTGAACGCCATGGCGGCGGGCGCCTTCAGTGCCGCTGCAGACATCGCCACAGCCGTCGAGGCGCCGCTGTTCGCGCGCCGGTTCGCGGCCCGCGCCGCGGCGATCGCTGCCGCTCTGCAGTCCCACTGGGACGAGGCGCGCGGCGTTTTCGTCGATGTCGTGGAGCCCGAGAGCGGGCGCCTTGAACCGCGGGTGTCGCAGCACGCCAACGCCGGCGCGGTTCTGTGGGGCATAGCAAGGCCAGACCAGGCCCGCCGCATCGTGGCCGCACTCAGCGACCAGACGCGCCTGAAGACGACCGCCGCGCCGCCGGTCGCCCCCACGGGCGAGGTTTTCGATCCGGCGCACGACATCGTCCGGGCGAATACCTTCTTTTCCCACTTCGTCCACGAGGCCCTGGCCAAAGCGGGCCGGGTAGATCTGGCGCTCGCCGACATTCGCAGCGCATTCGCCGGAATGATCGCCGCCGGCGCGACCACGCTGTGGGAGAACCTGAGCCCGACCGCGTCGCTGTGCCACGGGTTTTCAGCCGGCCCGCTGACGACGCTGGTGCGCCACGTGCTCGGCCTCAGTCCGGCGGCCCCTGGCTTCGCGCGCCTGCGCTTTGCGCCGGATCTCGCCGATCTGGACTGGGCGGAGGGCGCGCTGGCGACGAGGCTGGGTGACGTCGAGGTAAGTCTGCGCCGGATCGGGCAGGAGGTGGACGCCACGCTCATCGCGCCAGCGGGCCTGCAGATCGAGATCACCCCGCCGCCTGGCATGCGGCTTGTCGGTGACCCCGCGTCGCGCGCCGCTGGGGCTCAGGCCGCGCCGAACGCTGTGCGCAGCGATCATGAACGACCCCCGACCGGCGGCGGCGCGCACGCACTCCCCCCGCAAAATGCTGGCGCGACCGCGACGGGGCGATGCGTTGTGTCGGTTCGCTTTGCGCCGGCCGGCGGGGCAGTTAAGCCCGCGGGGCCAGGATCATAATCACCTGACGGCCCTCGAAGCGCGGCTCGTATTCAACCTTGGCCACATCCTGAAAGTCTCGCCGGACGCGGTCGAGCACTTCCATCCCGAGATGCTGGTGGGCCATTTCGCGACCACGAAAGCGCAAGGTGACCTTCACCTTGTCGCCTTCCTCAAAGAAACCGCGCATTTGGCGTGACTTGACTTCATAGTCGTGAATGTCGATTCCCGGCCGCAGCTTGATTTCCTTCAGTTCGACGACCTTCTGCTTGCGGCGCGCCTCCGCCTTCTTCTTCTGTTCCTGGAACTTGAACTTGCCGAAGTCGAGGATCTTGCAGACCGGCGGATTGGCCGTCGGCGACACTTCGACAAGGTCGAGGCCCGCTTCACGCGCAGCTTCCAGGGCGGCGGCTATGGGCATTTCGCCCTGCTTTTCACCATTTTCATCGATCAGAAGCACCCGGTAGGCGCGGATGTCTTCGTTCACGCGCGGACCATCATTCTTGGTCGGCGGCGCGGCTTGGGGTCGGCGGACTATGCTCACTCTCCTGTGGCGGCCATCGGGTCAGGTGCGTTTCTGGGCCGGGGGCTGAAGCGCACCCGGCGATGCTTATCCCAAAAACGTTGCGGAAGATATGACGGAGCCCGCGCGATCGATCAAGCGGCCATCCTGCGCCCGCCACCGCCCATCGATCGGCCCAGCGACGGACCCAGGCCCGGAATCTCAACCCAGAGCCCGGCCACAGCCCGGCCAGGGGCCGACCAGACCGCGACCAGACGGCGAATTCCATCCCGCGGGGTTGCCGTCATCGAATGTGCGGCGGCATAACCGCACACAAACCCGATGCCGCGATTTGCGGGGCCCATGGACATTTACCTCCCCATAGCCGAGACGACGGTCAACCTGCTGTTGATCGTGACGCTCGGCGCCGGCATCGGATTCCTGGCCGGCCTGGTGGGTGTCGGCGGCGGCTTTCTGGCGACGCCGCTCCTGATTTTTCTCGGCATCCCCCCGGCGGTCGCAGCCGCCAGCGAAGCCAACCACATCCTGGCGTCGTCAGTCTCCGGCGCCATCGCCCACTCACGGCGTCGCGCCATTGATGTGCCCATGGCGCTGGTGCTGACCGCAGGCGGTCTGGCCGGATCCACGCTGGGCGTGCAGCTGTTCGTCGCCCTGCTGGCGATCGGTCAGATCGATTTCGTCATTTCGCTGCTTTACGTCGTCCTGCTGGGCGGGGTTGGATCCTTGATGCTGCGCGAAAGCCTTGCCGCCATGCGGCTGCGCCGCACCGGCGTCGGCGCGCCCGCACCCAGAGCTCAGCGCAGCCTGGCGCAGAAACTGCCGCTGCGGATGCGCTTCGCCGCCAGCCGCCTCTATATTTCAGTCTTGCCACCGCTGGTCATCGGCTTCGGGGTCGGGGTGCTGGCCGCCATACTGGGCGTCGGCGGCGGCTTTCTGCTGGTCCCGGCGATGATCTATGTGCTGCGGATGCCCACCAATGTGGTGATCGGCACCTCGCTTCTGCAAATCATCTTCGTGACCGGCTACACCGTCCTGCTGCAGGCCTGGCGCACGCAGACCGTCGACATCATTCTTGCCGGCCTGCTGATCCTCGGCGGCGTCGTTGGCGCCCAGATCGGCGCGCGCATGGGCGGACGCATGCCCTCCGAACATCTGCGCGCGATCCTCGGCGCGATCGTGCTCGCGGTGGCCGCGGTCATGGCCTGGAGTCTTCTGGGCCCGCGCTCCGAGCTCTTCAGCCTGACAACGACGCCATGAGACACGCGCTCCTGGGCCTCGCCCTGTCACTCCTGATGTGTGCAACGGCACGGGCGCAACCCTTCGCCGCAGCCATCACACAGGACGTGGTGGAAGTGACCAGCCGCTTCACCGGCGCGACCGTGACTGTGTTCGGCGCCGTCAATGACCAGCGCGGTCCAACATTGGCAGGAAATCTCGACGTCGTGGTCGCCGTGGCGAGCGCCCCAGTCACGGTGACGGTGCGCCGCCAGAAACGCATTATGGGGTTCTGGTTTCCGGCTGACCCGGTGCGTTTCGCCGGCGCGCCGGCTTTTTTGTCCACGCTCAGCACACGCCCGCTCAACGACATCACAGACCCCGCAACGCAGCTGCGTCTCGGTCTTGATCCTGCCGACGGGGCGCCGTGGGTGGTCAACCAGGCCGCCGGCGGGGATGTGACGGAGTACCGCGCAGCCCTGAAGCGCCTGAAGGCCGCCGACGGTCTCTATGTGCTTGACCCTCATGGGGTGGACTTTCCACGACCCGGCTTGTTTCGCGCCAAGGTCGTCCTTCCAGCCAATGCGCCCACGGGCGTCTATCGGGTGGAAGCTTTTCTGTTTCGCGACGGCCGGCTGATCGGGCGCGACACGTCACTGCTGCAGGTGACGAAGGTCGGCTTCGAGCGCGCGGTGTGGCGATTCGCCCATGAACGCCCGCTGCTGTACGGGCTCGCCAGCATCCTGATCGCCCTCGGCGCTGGCCTCGCGGCGGCCCGCGTGTTCACGCAACGCTGAGAGATCGGCGGGCCTGCCCGGCGCGGAGGCCCCGGCCCCGTGCGGGCAGAGGCAATACAGCGCGCCCGGGGTCCGGAAGCGCGCTTGCCTCTTGCGCAATCCGGCGCGCCGTCCGACATCTCGGCGCACTGCCTGGCGCGGCGATCGGCCGTCCAGCCTTTCAGAAAGGACCTCCATGCCCCGGTTGGATGAAGACCAGGACAAACAATCCGCCGAGGGGCCGGCCCAGCCGCTGGTCGAAAAGGCGCTCTTCCGCGCCCGCCTGATCTCATTGACCGGCGAGATCAATGACCGTCAGGCCAAACGCGTCTGCGACCAGCTTCTGGCGTTGAACGCGGAAGACCCGCGCAAGCCGATCACCCTCGTCATCTCCTCTCCCGGCGGCCACGTGGAGAGCGGCGACATGATCCACGACATGGTTCGCTTCATTGAGGCGCCGGTCCGCATTCTGGGATCGGGATGGGTGGCCTCCGCCGGAGCGCTGATTTATTGTGCGGCGCCGCGCGAACATCGCTTTGCGACCCCCAACACCCGTTTCCTGCTGCACGAACCGCGCGGCGGCGTCGGCGGCCAGGCGTCGGACGTGCAGATCCAGGCGCGCGAGATCCTGCGGATGCGCGAGCGCCTCAACCGCATCTTCGCGGCCGCGACCGGCCAGCCGATCGAACGCATCAAGGACGACACCGACCGGGACTACTGGATGCTTGCCGACGAGGCCCTCGCCTATGGTCTCGTCGGCAAGATCGTGTCCAAGATGTCCGAGGTGGCCTGACGCCCCGGCTGCATGCAGGCAGGGCCGGGGTCGCCACATCGTCGCTTCCTGCGCGCAGGCCAGATCCGGCGCGCCAGATCGGTCCGGCGCGCCGGGTCCGCGACGCCAGATCCGGCAGCGGGCATCTGGCAGGCGGCGTCTGGCAGGCGGCATCTGGCAGGCGGCATCTGGCAGGCGGCATCTGGCAGGGTGGGCCCGTCAGGCAAAACGTGGAGCGGGTGCTATGGCGCGCAGACAGTTGGAGACGGCATCCACCAGACCGGCCGGGCAAGTCGAGGGCGCGGAAGCTGATGGCGGCCAGACCGAAGCTGGCCTGACAGGGCCTGGCGTCACAGGTCCGTGGCCGCATCGGCGAATGCTCCTGGCGGGGCTGATCATTACCGGCGCGTCCATGCTCCAGCCGCAGGCCGCCGCGGCGCAGACCGTCGAGGATGTGGTGCGCGGCGTGATCGCCGGGCGGGGGCCGACGCAACTCGAGGCAGATCAGGGCATGCGTCAGGCCCTGACCAACGGCGCCATCGCCGCCGTCACGCGGCTTGGTCGGACGGACGGCTACTTTAAGGACCTGAAAGTCCAGATCCCATTGCCCACCGCCTTGCACCGCGTGCAGGAAACGCTGCGACCGATCGGGCTGTCAGGGCCGCTCGACGACCTGCAGCTGCGCATGAACCGCGGCGCAGAACAGGCAGCGCCCAAAGCGCGCGATCTTTTCGTGTCCGTCATCCGGGACTTCACCATCGAAGACGCCATGACCATTCTGCGGGGCGGCGATGATTCGGCCACGCGCTTCCTGCGCGCCAAGACGGAGACCGGCTTAAAGAAAGCGTTCCAGCCGATCATAACGAGCGCGCTGCGCGATGCGGGCGCCCTGTCCGCCTTTGAACGCGTGGCGACCCGTTATGTCTCGCGGGCAGAGGCCCGCAGCGCGCGCGACAGCCTCACGGCCTTCGCCGTCGGCAAGGCCATGGATGGCCTCTTCTATTACATCGCGGAGGAAGAACGCGCGATCCGCCGCGATCCCGTCCGACGCACCTCAGCGATCCTGCGCAAGGTGTTCGGCGCCGTGTGAGACGCGGCGGACCGCGTCAGCCCGCCCGTTCGCGCCAGAACTCCTCAATCTCACCCGCCGCAACGTCCCGGGCGAGAAACGCCTCGCCCACGCCGCGACTGAGAACGAACACCAGACGTCCGCCGACTGACTTTTTGTCATGCCGGATCGACGCCATCAGTCGGTCAACCGCAAAGGGTGCGCCGGGCAGGCGACGCGGGTCGATCTCAAGGCCAAGGCCCAGCAGAGCCGCATCAACCCGCGCGGCCGTTCCGCGCGGCGCAAAACCGGCCCGTTCGGAGAAGTCGTGGGCCAGCGACAGACCGCAGCCGACCGCCTCGCCATGCAGAAGAAGCCCCTCCATCCCGGCCTCGGCCTCCAGCGCATGCGCGAAGGTGTGCCCAAGATTGAGCAACGCGCGCAGACCCTCCTCGCGTTCGTCCATCGCCACGATGCGGGCCTTGGCCGCCACGGATCGGGCGACCGCTTCGGCGATCAGATCCGGGTCCCCGGCGCTGAGCGCCGTCGCATGCCGCTCAACCCATACGAAGAACTCCGCATCATCGATCAGACCGTATTTGATGACTTCGGCGAGGCCGGCGCGGCGCTCGCGGATCGGCAGGCTCGCCAGCAGCCCGATGTCAGCCAGGACGAGGCGCGGCTGATGGAACAGCCCGACCAGATTCTTGCCGGCGCGCGTGTTGATGGCGGTCTTGCCGCCAACCGACGAATCCACCTGGGCAAGCAGCGTGGTCGGGATCTGAATGAAGTCGACCCCGCGCTTGATGACGCCGGCGGCGAACCCGACAAGATCTCCGATCACCCCGCCGCCAAACGCAACAATCACATCCGTCCTGTCGACGCCGGCCGCCAGAAGCTCGTCGCACAGCCGCTCCAGACGGGCAAAACTCTTGGCCGCCTCGCCGGGCGGGATCAGCACCAGGTCATGGCGCACCCCATGCTCCGCCAGACCAGCGGCCAGACTGTCGCCATGAAGCTCCCAAACCGTCTCGTCGGCCGCCACCAGCACCCGCCCGCGCCGGGCGAACGGCGCGATGCGCGCGCCGGCGCTGCGGATCACGCCGGGCCCGATCACCACCTCATAACTGCGCGAGCCCAGCAGGACGGGAACGGCGCGGGCAAGTGTCATCCGAAAACCTCGTCAGGCAGCTGCTCAATGATCGTGCGGGCGATGTCTGCCGCCGCGCCCTCATGAACATCCACCACCAGATCGGCCTCCGCATAGACGGGATGGCGCTCCGCCATCAAGCGGCTCATGGTGGCGCGGGGATCGCCCGTCTGCAGCAATGGCCGGGTGTTGCGGCGCAGCACCCGGCGCATCAGCAGATCAAGATCCGCACGCAGCCAGATGGTGATCGCCCGCTGCTTCAGCAAAGCGCGCGTGTCCGTGTTCATGTAGGCGCCGCCGCCAGTGGCCAGCACGAAAGCCTGCTGTTCCAGAAGACGCGCGATGACCCGCCGTTCGCCCTTGCGGAACTCCCCCTCGCCCAGGCGCTGGAAAATCTCGGTGACGCTCAGATCCGCCGCCTTCTCGATCTCAGCGTCGGCGTCGCGAAACGGCACCGCGAGGCGGCGCGCCAGAGCGCGTCCGACCGTAGTCTTGCCGGCGCCCATCAGACCGACAAGCGCCACCGTACGCCGCAGTCGACCGCGACGCCCGCCAAGGGATCCAGATCCATGGTCATCGCCCATCGCGCCACACTGCCCGCTCGCGCCCGGGCCGGCAAGAAACGCAGCCGGCGGCGCACAGTTCTTCCGCTTGGCGGGATTTCGCCAAACTGGCAGGGTCTTATCTGTCGTCTTTGTCAGCCGCCCGCGCGGCCCAACGGAAGCACCATGACACGCACCAGGATCCCCTCTCAGGCCGCCTGCCGCCACCGGCGGGGCGGCTTACGCGCGGCGCTGGCGGTCGTCGTCCTTGCCGCAGGCGCAGCCGCCAGCGCACAAACCATCTCGGTCGGTGAATTATCGGCCGCCATCGACCCATGGACCGCTGCCGGCATGACGCCTGGCGAGGGCGGGCTGCGCCCCGATCTGTGGCGCGGCTCCGATGCTGGGGTGATCGCTCCGGCCTTGCAGCGGCTGAAGGCGCAGCCAGGCTCGCCAACCGCACTCTCCCTTGCCCGCCGGACCCTTCTCTCCGGCGGGGGCGCGCCTGCGAATGCGGCGCCGGACCTGGCGCTCCTCCGGGTCGACCGGGCAGCCGCCTTCGCAACCCCCGAGATGATCGTCGCGCTCGCTGACCGCTACCCGGGCATCGACCGTGCGCCAACCGTCGCCATCGCCGCCGCCGAAGGCCTGATCGCCGCCGCGCGGCAGGATGCAGCCTGCACGCGCGCCGCCCGCTTCGCGTCCGGGGCTGACGCTGCGTCCTATTTTCTGAAGCTGCGCGCCTATTGCTTCGCGCGCGCCGGCGATGTCGCCGCCGCCAATCTCAACCTGGACATCGCACGCGCAGCAGACGGCGCGGACGCGTGGTTCAGCCAGGCCCTCGGCGGCAGGACTGGCGCCTATGCCGGGCGTCCCCCCGCCGGGCGCTATCGAACCGCGCTTGAGGCGGCGATCTCCAGTTACGCGGGCCTCGCACCGGATATGAGGGCGCTCGCCGCGGCGCCCGGGCTCGCCCTCAGCGCGCTCGCCACACACCCGGATACTGCGCCGGGACTGCGCATCGAGGCGGCCCAGCGCGCTGCGGCGCTCGACGTGATCGGTCCCGCACGGCACGCCGAAGCTCTGACCGCAGGGCTTGCAGGGCTTGCCGGCTTAACGCCGGCGCCCGTCATTCCGGGGCCGGCGGCCAGCTTCGCCGCCGTACGCGATGCGCCTGGCGCGGCCACCGCGACCGAAGCAGACTCCAAAGCGGCGCTCATCGCAGCCGCGCTGGAGGCCACGACCAGCTACGCCGGCTTCGCCGCCGCCGCACGTCTGTACCGCGCCGACCTGCAGTCCATCGCGCCAAGCGAGGCGCTGTCGGCCCACGCCCGGATCTTCGCGGAGGCCGCCCTCGCCACCTATGATCCGCCAGGCGCCCTGGCGTGGCGGCGGGTCGCGGCGAACCTTGATCCGCAGATCGCCGCGCAGATCGACCTTGCAGTGGCGGCGCTGTCCGGTCTGACGGACGATCTCGCTGCGACCGCCCTGGAGAACCGCCTCGCCGTCGCCGCGACGCCCGCCCAGCACCGCGCGGCCATGCGCGACGTCATGCTGGGCCTGGCCCTCGGGATGCCGCAGACTTCCACCGTGCAGCGCTTCATGATCCAGAACGAAGTCGCGCCCGGCGCGCGGGTCGACCTGTCACTGCTCGCCAATCTCGTGATGACCTCGCGACGCGCCGCCGTTGCGGAGACGGCGCTGCTGGCGGCGCTGATGCTGCAGAACGGCGGCGTCGGACGGCTCGATCCGATCGACGCGGCGCAGCTGATCCGTGCGCTGCGCGAGGTTGATCTGGAGGATGACGCACGGCAGCTGGCGATTGAGGCGATGCTGGCGGCGCGCCATTCACAATGACGTCCAGCAGATGGAAACAGGGCTGGGGGGTCGGCCATGTCAGGCAAGTCAGGCCGCTGGATTGAGGCTTTCCTGGAGATGCAGGCCGCCGAGCGCGCGGCTGCAGCCAACACGCTGGCCGCCTACCGCCGCGATCTCGTCGACGCGCAGGTCTGGCTCGATCGCCATGCGACAAGCCTCGAGCAGGCGGGCGGCGATGACCTTGCAGGATATCTGCAGGCGCTTGCGGGCGCGGGGCTCAGCCCCGCCACCTGCGCGCGCCGCCTGTCGGCGGTGCGTCAGTTCTACCGCTTCACGCTGAGCGAGGGGTGGCGCCAGGACGATCCGACAGCGCGCCTGGAAAGCCCGCGGCGCAGCCGCGCCCTGCCCAAGACACTGCCCCCGTCAGACATCGAACGCCTGCTCGCCGCAGCGGCCGGCGGCGGCGCACGCGCAGTGCGACTGATCTGTCTCCTGGAACTCGCCTATGGCGCCGGGTTGCGCGTGTCAGAACTCGTTGGCCTGCCCCTGTCCGCCGCGCCGCGCCCAGGCGAGGCGGCGATCACTGTAAGAGGCAAAGGCGGCAAAGTGCGCCTGGCGCCGATCGGCAGTGCGGCGCGGACGGCGCTAAAGGCCTACCTTCAGGTGCGCGAGGCCTTTTTGCCGCCGCCCGGACCCGCGCGCGATCGGGCGCAGAAATTTCTGTTTCCCTCGCGCGCCGGCGCCGGTCATCTGACCCGGCGCCGCTTCGCACAGCTGCTGGACGAGCTTGCGCGCGAGGCTGGCCTCGATCCCGCGGCGCTGACGCCGCATATCCTGCGCCACGCCTTCGCCACCCATCTGCTCGGCGGCGGCGCGGACCTGCGCCTCGTGCAGACGCTGCTCGGACACGCCGATATCGCAACGACCCAGATCTACACCCATGTGGCCGACGGCCATCTGCGCCGCACCCTCGAAAGCGCCCATCCCCTGGCGCGGGGCGCACATCCCCTGGCGCAGGATGAGGACTGAGGCCGCGCTGCTGCGCCGCCCATGGCGCCAAGCCCGGCCCAGCCTATATGTGAGCGCAGCGATTCAATGGGAGAAACGGCCATGGCGGCAGACAATCTGATGTTCAAAGACGGCCTGATGGCAGGTCAGCGCATCCTGGTGACGGGCGGCGGCACCGGACTTGGCAAGGAGATGGCCGAGGCCTTTCTGAAGCTCGGCGCAGAGGTGATCATCTGGGGCCGGCGCGGCGGCGTGCTGGAAGAAACCGCGAAGGAACTCACCGACAAGCATGGCGGGGTGATCATCCCCCAGCCGTGCGACATTCGCCAGCCGGAGGTCATCAAAGAGAACCTCGATCATATCTGGGCGGCGCGCGGCCCTCTCACCGGGCTCGTCAACAACGCCGCCGGCAACTTCATTTCCCGCACGCAGGATCTCTCGCCGCGCGGGTTCGATGCAATCGCCAACATCGTGTTTCACGGCACCTTCTACACCACGCTGGATATCGGCAAGCGCTGGATCGCCGAGGGCAGGAGCGGGTCTGTGATCAATATCCTGACCACCTGGGTGTGGAATGGCTCGCCCTTCACGGTGCCCTCCGCAATGTCGAAGTCCGGCGTCCGCGCCATGGCTGAGTCGCTCGCGGTGGAATGGGGCCGCTACGGCATCCGGTTCAACAACATCGCCCCCGGCCCGTTCCCGACGAAAGGCGCCTGGGAGCGTCTGTCGCCCGGCCAAAGCCCGGATGCGGCCGCCGACGGCGAGGGCGGGCGCGACGGCAATCCGATGGGCCGGGTCGGCAAGATGCACGAATTGTGCAATCTCGCCGTCTTCCTGATGGCTCCGGGTGCGGAATATGTGAACGGACAAACCATCGCCATCGATGGCGCGATGTACCAGGCGACCGGCGGAAACTTCTCCGGCCTGCGCAAACTGGGCGAACCGGAATGGGATGCGATCCGCAACATGATCCGCTCGTCCAACGCGCAAGACA
>JBILMQ010000277.1:0-4737 GCA_044375455.1 Caulobacterales bacterium
TACAGGCGCCGGACAGAGGGGCGTTAAGTCTGAACCTTGCGACTGGATGTTGCCGCCTTAAGTTGCAACCGGGCCTTGCGACTGGCCTTGCTTCTGGGCCTTGCTTCTGGGCCTTGCTCACAATGCCTGGAGGGTTTATTGTGCCGTTCTTATACTCAGATTAAGCATAAGGTCTGAGGTCGCCCGTCATGACGCACAGAGCACCCATGGTGCTCCACGCAGCAGATCGCATCCCAGAAATGCTCGCAGAGAGCAAAATGGAGAGCAGCATGTCCCGTATCATCGATCTGACCGCCCGCGGGCCAAGAACCGCAACCGGATCGGCATCAGCTCAGGCCGGCGCCGGGTTCGACCCGTTCAAGAGCGAGAGCCTGGCCTCCGCAGGCAGACAGCGCGGCCTGACGTTTACCCCTCAAATCGCAGAAGCGACCGCTCACCACTACGAGCGCGTCCGCGATGTTGTGCCCCCTGTCGAGTGGCCGGCCATGGCGCCCTTCATCCATGCCATCGAGACGCTCAAGCGGGAGCGCGACGCGGTTGTGCTTGCCCACAATTACATGACCCCGGATATTTTCGCCTGCATCAGCGACATCCGCGGGGACAGCCTTCAGCTCGCCCGCGAAGCAGCGCGCACCACCGCCCGCACGATCGTCCAGGCTGGGGTCCACTTCATGGCTGAGACCTCGAAGATGCTCAACATGGACAAGACTGTGCTGCTCCCTGACCTGCGGGCGGGCTGTTCTCTGGCAGCGTCGATCACGGCGCGGGACGTGGCTTTGATCAAAGACGCCTATCCTGGAATACCTGTCGTGACCTATGTCAACACCTGCGCCCAGGTAAAAGCTCAAAGTGACGTGTGCTGCACGTCATCAAATGCCGTCCAGGTGTGCGAATGGGCCGCCAATCACTGGGGCACAGACACGGTCATTCTATTGCCGGACGAATTCCTTGCGAAAAATGTCGCGACCATGACGAAACTCAACATCATCAGTTGGCGCGGCCGGTGTGAGGTTCACGAAAACTTTTCGATCAAAGACATTGCTGAAATCCGGGAGTCATACCCAGGCGCGCTCATACTCGCACATCCCGAATGCCCTCCAGATGTAGTTGCAGCTGCGGACTATGCCGGATCAACGTCCGCCTTAGCCTCTTTTGTCCAGGAACGACAGCCAAGGCAGGTCGTTCTTTTGACGGAATGCTCGATGTCAGACAACGTTGCGATTGAAAATCCGACAGTTGACTTCATCCGCCCATGCAACCTCTGCCGGCACATGAAGGCCATAAGTTTGGCCTCCATTTACGATGCCCTGGTCCATATGCGCCACGAAATAACCCTGTCTGAAGATGTGGCTCAACGCGGGCGCACCGCGATTGAGCGGATGCTAAGCCTGCCGCAACACACCGCGCGCACTGATTTTGCAGTCGGACAGCCTGCCGCATCCGTTCGCGTAATCTGACACATGGTGCGCGCCCCGCACACAAGCACCCCAGGCGCCGCGCCACAGCGCAGCCCCGGCACAGACGACGCACAGCGCGGGCGGCGCACATGCGGCCTCGCCCCGAAAGGCGGTTGCTCCGCGCCTTGGGCGAACAGACAAGACCCACACGACGCCTGCAGCGGCGCGAAGACGCCCGATGCAGGTTCAGCGCCAGCGAGGAAGCGCCATTAGACCAAAGGTATGCAGGTCGCGGCTGAAGTCCGGGCTCGGGGCCCGGCTCGGGACCCGGCTCAGATATCGACTCAGATATCCACTCAGGGGGGGCTCACGCAGCGAAGCCAGAGTCCCTGCAGCGCACGCCCGAAGACGCATGCTGAAGTCATCCATTCGCCAGCGGCGGGAAGATCATGAGCGACCATCTGCAGACAGACATTCTGATTGTGGGGGCCGGCCTTGCCGGCCTCCTCCTTGCGATCAAGCTGGCGCCGCGGCCGTGCCTCTTGCTGTCCGCCACGCCCCTTGGCGAGCAGACGTCAAGCGCCTGGGCGCAAGGCGGGCTTGCTGTGGCCCTGGGGCCCGGGGACAGCCCCGCACATCATGCGGCAGATACACTTGCAGCCGGGGCGGGACTGACTGACCCCGTGGTCGCGAGGCTCATTGCCGAAGAGGCGCGCGAACGGGTCTTCGAACTGATCAACCTTGGGGCGCCATTTGATCGCCTGCCCGATGGCGGCCTCGCACTTTCCCGCGAGGCGGCGCATTCTCATGCGCGCGTCGCGCGGGTGGGCGGAGATCTCGCTGGCAAAGCAATCATGGCCACGCTGGCGGCAACGGCGCGAACGCATGGGCACATTACCCTGCTTGAGGGCGTCCATGCGGGCGCCTTGTTACGCACCGCAACCGGGCGCGTTGCGGGCGCGCAATTCTCCACCGCCGAGAACCGCAGCGCGACGATCACGGCAAGGCACGTGGTTCTGGCGTCGGGGGGAAGTGGCGGTTTGTTCCGGGTCACGACAAATCCCGCCCAAACGCGGGGCGACGCCATTGCGCTGGCCTTTCGTGCGGGCGCATGCATTGCAGACACCGAGTTTGTGCAGTTCCACCCGACCGCCATTGACATCGGCTGCGACCCAGCGCCACTCGCGACTGAAGCCTTGCGGGGAGAGGGCGCCGTCCTGCGCGACCGAACCGGGCGAGCCTTTATGGCGGACTACCATCCACGCGCTGACCTCGCCCCTCGAGACGCCGCATCGCGCGCGATCGCGAGTGAGATCGGCGCGGGCCGCGGGGCGTTTCTCGACTGCCGCGCCGCTGTCGGAGAACAGTTTCCAACGGCCTTTCCAACGGTTTTTGGCGCATGCATCAATGCTGGCATCGATCCCAGACGGGACATGATCCCCGTAGCCCCAGCGGCCCACTATCACATGGGTGGCGTTTCGACAGACATTTTTGGCGCAACGAGCATCGATGGATTGTCTGCCTGCGGTGAATGCGCATCTACCGGGGCGCACGGTGCGAACAGACTTGCATCAAATTCCCTCCTGGAGGCGGTTGTCTTCGCGCATAGGGTCGCGACAAGACTTAAAGACGATACGCTGCCGGAGCTGGCTGCAGCACAAGCCACACAACCGCCGCTCATGCCCGCGCATCTTATCGACGATTTGCGCACCCGAATGACGCGCGATTGCGGCGTCGTTCGAAACGAACGCGGGCTCAGCAATCTTTTGGACTGGATCGTCACGACGCGTCTGCAGGTTGGCGACGCCAATGCTCTCATCGCCGCCGAGCTCATTGTCGCCCCTGCGCTCGCGCGAAGAGAAAGTCGCGGCGCGCACCACAGAAGCGATCATCCGTTCGCACAGCACCCGGCGAGGCGCAGCTTCCTGCGGCGCGGGCATGATGGTTCGATCATCATCGAAAACGCGGAGCCACAAAATGAACCACCCACCACTGCCTGATATCGTTTTGGAGCCGATTGTCCGCCTGGCGCTGCAGGAAGACCTGCAGCCGGCCGGAGATGTGACTGTCGACGCCGTGATCGCGCCGGGCGAACGCCTCAAGGCGCGCGTTCGGGCCAGGCAGCCGGGCATCGTGGCCGGCATCGACGCGGGCCTGTTGAGCTTGCGGATGATCGACCCTTCAGTGCGCACAGATGTCTGCAAGGGCGACGGCGCAGATGTTGAAGCCGGCGAGGACATCCTTCAACTCGACGGGCCAGCGCGCTCCATCTTGATGGCGGAACGCACGATGCTGAACTTTATTGGACACTGTTCCGGCATCGCAACGCGCGCACGCGCATATGTGAATGCCGTCATACACGCGCGCGCCAAAATCACCTGCACGCGCAAAACAACCCCTGGCCTTCGCGCGCTGGAGAAGCGGGCCGCCAGGCTTGGCGGGGCGACAAACCACCGCTTCAGCCTCGCGGACGCCATACTGATCAAGGACAATCACATCGCTGCGGCGGGCGGCGTGGCAGAGGCGCTGCGCCGGGCGAAGGCGCAGGCTGGCCACATGCGCGTGATCGAGATCGAGGTCGATACGCTGGCGCAGTTTTGTGAGGCCCTGCCATTGCACCCAGATTGCGTGCTGCTCGACAATATGAGCACAGCAGATCTGCGGACTGCCGCAGACATGGCGCGCGGCGGCGTCATTCTTGAAGCGTCCGGCGGCGTGCGGCTCGAAACGGTTCGTGACATCGCCGACACAGGCGTCGACTACATATCGGTCGGCGCAATCACCCACGCCGCCGGCCGGCTCGACATTGGCCTGGACGCGTTCTAGAGGGCGGCGCCGGATGGGTTTGTTGGCGGCCCAGGCTCATTGGCCGGCAGCTGCGACAGCGAGGGCGCAACAGACGGCTGTCCCGCCGGCGCTGGCGGGATGGCTGGCGCCGCACTCGCAGCTGCCAGCTCCGCAGGCTCAACCGGGAGCGGTCCTGAAGAGCCAACACCCCCCTCAACCGGAGCCTGCGCCGCCGCAGCGATCATACTGCCCTCAGCACCGTCCGCATCAGCCTGCGAGACAGCCTCGACGGTCTCCAGCTCTGCAAGCGCCGCGGCCTGAGCCGCAGCCAAGGTGGCTCGCTCCGCGCGATTGGGGAAGCGATAGAAGACATGGGCGCCGACCACAGCTGTGCGCACCAAACTCGCAGACCAGTAGGGCGAAATGTCAACCGTATGGTAATGCGTTGATTGCGCAACAATTTTCGGAGCAAGTCCCTGGATCACAAGGGATGCGATCTCCTGCGCCTCGCGCCACGCTTCGCCGCGCGGCGCAGGAGATCGCATCCCTTGTG
>JBILMQ010000278.1:0-4736 GCA_044375455.1 Caulobacterales bacterium
CTTGCAGCAAACAGGGGTGGCGCTTCAAACTGGCGAACTTTTTGGGGCCTGAATTGCTCGTGCAACGGCTCAAGACTTGCACACCGCCCCACATGGAAACCGGCCCTGTTCCGTTGTGCCCTTTGACGCGCGTTCGCCTGCGAGAAGCAAAGCTCAAGGCGCGTGACCGGCTGGTGTTTGGCGTGCCGGTGAAACGGTCTCCGTTTGCGCCGGGCTGTGAGCTTGTCTGCTTCGTTCCGGGTCAGGTATTCGGCTTTTTACGCTGGCGCGGTGATGGATATGGCACGCAGACCTGGCGGCTTGTGGTCTGCGAAGCGGCCGACACGGGCACTGAATTGACGAAGATTCCGGGCGTCGAACCGGCGGCGGATTTGCTCCTGCATGCCTTCGGAAAGACCCGGGTGGTGCGCGCGCTGACGATGATCGACGCCCTCAAGAAGCAGCATGAATTGCCCGATATCGCCCCCGATTACTGGCGGCATTTGCACCTCTGCATCGAGCAGAATATCGAGCCCGATGCTTATGATGCCGCCGGCTTCAAAGCGTTGCGCATCGCACAGGAACTGCGCTCTGGTCTCTGAGGCGTCAAAGGCGGTGCCAGGGGGTGCAGAAAGAGAAGCGGCGTAATGCAAGATAAAGAAGCTGTGCCCTGTGGGCTCGCTTTCTGGTGACGCCGCTTCAGGACCGTGCGAGTCGTTGACGACTTCGGCGCGAGTCGCCGAAAAAAATCTTTGCACGGCAGATACTGCAGAACACGCGCGAGTCGTTTGGCTTGGCGCATTGGCGCCCTGTTGCATGCGTGCAAGCGGCCCTTCAGTCTACGCATGGGCAGGGGAGGCAGGCGCCCTTTGAACGAGACGAGCGATGACTTTCGGCCGAGGCTTGGCCGCGTCGGCCAGGACCGCGCGAAGCCCCCGCGCAGTCTTGCGTCCTCGCTGCGCAAGGGGCGCAGATCCGGCAGCACAGCGCGAAGGCGATCGGCACCGAGGGTTCAAGGCTGGCAGGGCACGCGCCGCGCCATCGTCAAGGCGCGTGTGGTGCGGCTCGGCGGCAAAGGGATCGCACTGCAGCGCGCGCACCTGGCTTATCTCCAGCGCGAAGGCGCTGGGCGCAGCGGCGAGCGCGCCGCGTTCTACGATGGGACAAGTGATGGCGTGGATGGCAAGGACTGGCTCAAGGCCGGCGCTGGAGACCGCCACCATTTCCGGTTCATCGTCTCAGCGGAAGATGGCGAGCAGCTGTCAGACCTGAAGCCATTCATTCGTGCCCTGGTCAAGGACATGGAAGCCGACCTAGGCACGCGGCTTGACTGGATCGCGGTCGATCATCACAACACTGATCATCCGCATTCGCATGTTGTGGTACGCGGCGTGCGCGGCGATGGCCGCGACCTCGTCATCGACCGGGACTATATTTCGTCCGGCATCCGCGCCCGCGCGGGCCTGATCCTCACCCGCGAGCTTGGCCTCGAAACGGCCGAGGAAATCGAGCTCAAAATCAACCGCGCGATCCCGTCCCGTCGTGTGACAAATCTCGACCGGCAAATGTTGAGGCAGAGCGGTGCCGGCGGCATCATCAAACTCGACGATGTTCAGCGCCGCCGGATGCACTATCGCGCCAGGCTGCAAGTTCTGGAACGCCTTGGCCTCGCCGAGCGCGCAGGCGCCGGGCGCTGGCAGCTCAAACCGGGCCTGCTCGATTCCCTCTCGAGACTGGAGCAGCAGGACGTCGCGCAGGCGCGCATCCGGGTGCATCTGCGCGAAGCAGGACCGAACCGCGCCGAAGGTTTCTTTTTTGATCCGCAGGCGAAACGCCGGGATGTCGTCGGCCGGGTGTTTGCGATGGGCCTCGCCAATGAGCACACCGGCAGCGTCTACGCGCTGGTCGATGGTCTCGATGGCCGCGTGCATCATTTCCAGCTCGCTGGCGATAAGGATCTGAAGACCGGGGAATGGGTGAGAATGAAACCTGACTCGATCGGACGGCTGGGTGCGGTCCCGCCGCTCGGCGAGCAGGTCAAAGCAGCCGGGCGAACGATGCTCGATGAGTGGCTGGCCGGGAAGCAAACGTACGACGCCTCACGCGCAGGCCTCGGGGCGGAGTTCCTGTCAGCCGCCCGCGACCGCCACGCCGAGCTTGTCCGGCGCGGGCTCGTTCAGCCTCGCGAGATTCCGGACGCGCAATTGCTCGCGAAGCTCGATTGGGAAGCCATGCACACCGAAGGCGCGCGCATCGCGGCAGAGATGCGCATGGCCTATCAGCCCGCGAAGCCGGGAGAGGAGCTTGAGGGATACTTCGAGCGCGAGGTCACGAGCCAGGCCGGCCGCTTCGCCGTCGTGGAGCGAGACCGGGAGTTTTCGCTTGTGCCCTGGAAGCCGGAGTTCGAACACCGGCGCTGCACTCAAATCGCGATGACCATCGAGCGTGACTTGTCGGTCAGCCGCCTGAGGCAGCGCAGCCTCGGTCTTGGCCGCTGAGAACGGCGCCTCTCAGGCGAAATCGCACGCCCGATTTCGCCTGCGTTCTCGAAATCGGAGACCTTTTGCGACCCGCTGCGCATTGAAGGCCAAAGCGGTCAAAAAAAATCTTCAAAGAAGAAATTATGCCGGATTGCGCCGCGAAATGCACGGCCTTGCTGGCAATTGCCTGTACACATACTTGACAGTCATGACGCACGAAAATGGGCAAAGCCACTCGCGCGGCGCTGATTTGACAAGCCGTGAAGACGCGCATTTTCTGATGGCGTCCATCGCCAGAAAGGCGCCTCATGAAGTCCCGCGCGATCTGTTATCTCGATGCCACGCTTGACGCCAAGGTCTCTGCAGCCGGGGCGAAGAAAGGCTGGTCAAAATCTTCCGTCATCGAAGCGGCGCTCAAATACTTCTTCTCCTCTGCCATCGAGCATGAGCGCGACGCGCTGCTCATCAAGCGCCTCGATGAGATGAACCGGCGCCTCGCGCGCATGGAGCGCGACCAGCAGTCGCTGATGGAGCTCTGCGATCTCGCGATGCGCTATCAGATCGCCTACGGCCCACGACTCTCGCCAGCAGCGATGAACCAGGCCGTCGCCGAAACAACGCCTGCCTTCGAGTTCTATCGAAGCCAGCTCGAACGCCGCCTTGCGCCGGGGCGCAAGCTTCTCGGCGAGGCGCTCGCCGATGCGATCTTCAGCGAGGATGATTTCGCAAAGCCACAAGCGGCGCAGGCTGAGACCCTTCCGGGCACTGCACGATGAAGCGTGCTCCGCTCACCGGGAAACACGTTTCCGGCGCCGCCTCCTTGCGCGCGCCTGATCCTGGACGGCGGGTCTGGCAGGGGCAGAAGCCGGGGCGTCCCTTGCCAGACCCGCCGTCCAGGATCACTCTTCGGGCGCGAGGCGGCTCCGGGAAACGCGGGGAAGGGCGCTTGCAGATCAGATGAGCGAGCCGCCGGTTTTTTCGGAGTTCCACAAAGCGATTGCTGAGGCGCACGGCATTTCGCTTTTTGGTCGTTATTCCGAAACCGATGCGGCCGCCACCTTGAACACGTCGCTTGTGTCTTTGCGCCGTTTGCGTGCAGATAGGCGCATCGCCTTTGTCCGTATCTCGCCACGCAAGATCGGATTTTTCGGCTATCAGCTCATCGATTTCCTGCTGCAGGCCGTGGAGGAAAAATCATGCCCCGATACTCAAATGACCGGGAATTCCAGCTCGGAGACTTCTGGCTTTCCAAACGGCGCGGCTCCCAAGCGTGGTGCCGCACCTGGTTTGATCTCGAGGATCGACAGACAAAGCGCGTTAGCCTCGGCACAACGGATCATAACGAAGCCCGTCAGGCGCTGACCGACTGGTTCGTGCTGAACCACGCGAAGAAGGATGAAAAGCCCGCCGACGCGACGCTGGCAGAAGTCTTCGCGCGATACTTCGAACACTATGGTTCAACAATCCGGAGCAGCGGAAACATCCAACGCGCTTTGAGTTTCTGGCTCGACTTTCACGGCGCTGCGACGGTCGAAGAGGCCTGCCAGATGCCTCGCCAGCAAGCCTTTCAGAAGTATCTGCGCAGCGAGCGCCGGCTTGGGCCCAGCACAACGCGGCAGGTGCTCACGATCGGCAAGGCGGCGCTGAACTGGACGTGGAAACGCGGAGAGATTGCATCTGTACCCTATATCGAACTGGTCAAGGTGCCGAAGCCGCCGCCAAAGGGGCGCCCCCTCGATATTCCGGAAGTCGCGAGGCTGATCGAGGCGTCGGAGTATCACCTTCAGGCTTTCATCATCCTGATGATCGCAACGACAGGCAGGAACGAAGCCGTCCTCAGCCTGACCTTCGATCAGGTCGATTTTGCCAACGACCTGATCCACCTTAATCCGGATAAGCGGGAACAGACCCTGAAGTTCCGTCCGACGATCAAGCTGCCACCCGGTCTGAAGCCGTGGCTCCAAGCACAGTCGAGGCGGTCGCGGTCGGGCCGCGTCATCGAGTTTCGGGGTGCGCCCGTGGCGAGCATTCGCACGGCCTGGCGCACGGTTCGGGCGAAGCTGGAAATGGACGATCAGGTTCAGCCCTATGGCATCCGGCACACGATGGCGCGCTGGCTGCGCAAGAGCAGCGTTCCGGCCTGGGAAGTCGCCGCGCAGCTCGGCCACAGGAGCCCCGATGTCAGCACGACCGAGATCTACGCACCGTTCGATCCGACGTATCTTTTCAAATCGACCGCAGCAATCGACGACTTCCTGCAGCGCGTTGCGTGTCAGT
>JBILMQ010000279.1:0-4722 GCA_044375455.1 Caulobacterales bacterium
CGGGGGATGTTGTCGCTCAGGGCGCAGAGCTCGGCGCAGTCGGCATGCGCGGCCGCGCAACCGGGCCACATCTGTGCTGGCGTCTTCGCTGGCGCGGACGCCAACTCGATCCCGCGCTGCTCACCCAAAGCCCAGCCCCGCCGCCGCTGTGAGCGGGTCCCCGCGCGCCCGTGTGTCAAACGGCGCAGCGATCGATCTCGGCGACGACCGCGACCGCGCGCGCGGCGTCAACGGGATCCATCGGCGCCGGGCCCTCGCCTCGCACGGCCGCCAAAAAGGCGCTCACCCAGGCGCCGAGCGGATCGGGAATTTTGCCGGCATAGTCTCGATCGAGCTGCAATGGCGTCGCATTGTCGAAGCGACGGGCCAGGAAATCGATCTCGAGGCGGCCATGGACCCAGGCAAGCGACATCTGCCGCTCGCGCGTTTCGCGCATCCGGCTCGCATGCAATGACGCCGTGGCGCCGCCAATGAACGTCAACTCAGCCTCTATCTCATCCCAATGGCGTGTGTGCGCCTTGCGGCCGCGCGCAGCGACATGGATCGGATCTGACCCCATCAGCGACAGCACCAGATCAATATCGTGAACCATCAGATCACTGGTGACGCTCACATCATCAGCCCGACCGGAGAAAGGTCCAGCCCGCACGGCCACGACACGGCGCGGCGGGGGTGCGGAGAACAGACCCATGGCGGCGAACTGCGTGCGCTCCTGATGGCCGACCTGGAGCACCAGCCCGCGCGCGCGCGCAAGCCCGGCAAGCGCGCGCGCCTCCGCTTCGGTCTCGGCGAGCGGCTTTTCGACGTACACGTGCCGGCCCGCCTCGAGCGCGGCGCGCACCAATCCGCCATGCGTGCTCGCCGGTGACGCAATGGTCAACGCATCGACCGCTGCGATGAGGCTTGGCGCGTCGGCGAACACGGCGCACCCGTACCTGTCCGCCAGCGAACGTGCGCGCCCCGCATCGGGGTCGTACACGCCCTGCAGGGCCGACGAAGGCGCCGCGGCGAGCTTGCCAGCGTGGTGGCCGCCGAATACGCCCGCACCGATCACCCCGGTTCTGATCTTTGGTTCCATAAGGCGGCCTTAGGCCCAAATACGCCCGCCGCCAAGCTTCGAGGCCACTCCCGGCTGACCGCAACCCGCGCCGCGCCGACCCGCGGGGCCCCTGTTTCTTTGTGCCCTGTTTCTTAGCGTCCCGATTCCAGGCACGCCGTCTTTCCACCCTGTCTCTTGACGCTGGGAAGCGCCCGCATGCGGCTTGCGTGCACGCGCCAGCAGGGCTAGGCACGCGCGCCTGCTCACAACCCAGGCGCTACCCAGGCCGGAGGTCGCCATGCCTGAGATCGCATCGCGTGAAATCCATTTGGTCTCTCGCCCCATCGGCATGCCTGAGGCGTCTGATTTTGCCGTGGTCGCGACAACGGCGCCGGCGCCGCGGGACGGTGAAGCGCAGGTGCGCAATTTGTGGATGTCCGTCGATCCCTATATGCGCGGACGTATGTATGACCGCCCAAGCTACGTGCCGCCTTTTCAGCTGAACAAGCCCCTTCAGGGCGGCGCCATTGGCGAAGTCATCGCGTCAGGCGATCCGTCTGTGCAGCCAGGCGATCTTGTCAGCTCAATGTTTGGCTGGCGTGAAGCGTTCACCGCGCCGGCCGCTGCACTCGAGCGCATTGATCCGGCGGGCGCGCCCCCGGAAGCGTTTCTGGGCGTGCTCGGCATGCCCGGCCTGACCGCCTATGCTGGCCTGTTGGAGATTGGCAAACCCAAGCCTGGCGATACAGTTTTTGTGTCCGGCGCGGCCGGCGCCGTTGGCGCCGTGGTGTGCCAGATCGCCAAGATCAAAGGATGCACGGTGGTGGCGTCGGTCGGGTCTGACGCCAAGGCGACGTGGCTGAGGCGCCGCGGCGTGGATGAGGTCATCAACTACAAGACCTGCGGCGACCTCCTCGCGGCGCTGCGCAAAGCCGCGCCGAACGGCGTCGACATCTATTTTGACAATGTCGGCGGCGATCACCTCGAGGCGGCGCTTGAACTCGCGCGTCCCTTCGGGCGTCTGGTCGAGTGCGGCATGATCTCGCAGTATAACAACACCACGCCCGCGCCCGGCCCGTCCAACCTTGTCTACGTCATCGGCAAAGCACTGACGATCCAGGGATTTATCGTTTCCCAATACGCGCATCTGCGCCCGCGGTTCCTGTCTGACATGAAGGGCTGGCTCGCCAGCGGCGCGCTTGCTTTTGAAGAGACCGTCCTTCACGGCGTCGCCAATGCGCCGGCCGCTTTTCTTGGCCTGTTCAGCGGCGCCAATACCGGCAAGATGCTTGTCAAACTCGCATAAGCCGCGGAGGAAAAACAATGCGCGTCGTCATCGCCGGAGAAATCGACCTGGAGCCTGGACAGCGCGAGGCGGCGCTCGCGGGCGCGCGCGCCCACATCGACGCCGCGCTCGCCCAGCCCGGATGCCGGCATTACGCCTGGACGGCTGATCCGTTTGACGCGAACCGGATCCACGTCTTCGAGGAATGGGACGACCAGGATGATCTTGCGCGTCACCTCAAGGGTCCTGCCTATTTCGGCATGCTCGGTCATATGCGGGGCTTCGGCATCAGGGCAGCCAACACCCGGAAATACCGGGTTGACGCCGCCGAACCCGTCTATGGCGCTGATGGCGTGGCGAGCGCGGAGTTCCGCACAGCTGTGCAGCGGTGACGGGCCATGGCTGACGACACTGCGACCATCGCCGTACGCCAGTTTCAGGCCATGGGCGAAGGCAAACTGCCCGGACTGCTCGGTCTTGAACTTGTGTCCGCCGCACCCGACCGCTTCGAGTGCCGGTTCGACGTGACCGAACGTCATCTTGCGCCAAATGGATATCTGCATGCCGCGAGCGTGATCGCGCTTGCCGACACCCTGTGCGGCTACGCCGCCGGCGTCAGCCTACCGAAAGGGGCGGTCGGCTTCACCACGGCCGAGTTGAAGTCGAATTTTCTCGCAACCGCACGCTCCGGCGGGGTGCGCGCGTTCGCAGAGCCAATGCATCGCGGCCGCACCACGCAGGTCTGGGATGCGCGGGTTCTGCGGGAGGATGACACCGCCGTCATCGCCCTGTTCCGCTGCACCCAGCTCATTCTCTGGCCCAAGAGCTGAACCCCATACGGATGATACATGACCAAGCTGTTCGACGCCTATGTCGTGGTGGATTGGCACTCGGGCGCTAAGCCCGCGACGGGCGCCAATTCCGTCTGGATTTGCACGCTGAAGAAAAACGTGCGCTTCGCCCTCGAGCCGAAACTCGACAATCCCCCCACGCGGGCGCAGGCTGAAAAGATCATCGACGCCGCGCTCAGCGAGCTGACCAAGCGCGGCGATCGTGTCTTCATCGGTTTTGATTTTTCCCTCGGCTTTCCGCGCGGAACCGCAACCCGCCTGAAGCTGAAAGGCGACCCTGCCTGGCGGGCCATGTTCGACTTCCTCGCGGCAGAGATCAAAGATCGGCCAGACAACGCTAACAACCGGTTTCAGGTCGCGGCAAAAATCAACCGGCTGATGTCAGGCGAGGCATTTCCCTTCTGGGGCTGTCCGCCCAAGGATGTCCTCACCACACTGTCCTCCACAAAGGCGCGCCCCCACGGTCCCAGCGACCCGCCCGAACATCGCCACACCGACCTTGCCGCCAAGGGCGCCCAGGCGATCTGGAAACTTTATGGCGCAGGCGCGGTCGGCGGGCAGTCTCTGGTGGGCATCCCGATGGTCGCGCGCCTCAAGGCGTCGCGCGGCGATGCGGCGCGAATCTGGCCTTTCGAAACCGGCTGGCGAAGCCTGTCGCGCGACGACCTGGATGGCGTCCAGGTAGTGATGGCGGAAGTCTATCCCTCGCTCGTTACCGGCAAGCCGGGCGCAGGCGAGGTCAAGGACGCCGCCCAGGTACGCGCCATGGCGGAGCATATCGCCCGGCTCGACGCCGAGGGTCGGCTCGCCGCCGCCTTCGGCCCGCGGATCAGGCCCGACTTTGCAGACACAGTGGAGGCTGAGGAGGGCTGGATCCTCGGCGCCTAAGCAGGCCCTTGCGAACACGCGCCGACCAGAACGGGCGGGCGCGCCGGCCAATTGTCGATGAGCCGCGTGCGCCCGAGGCGCGCCGCCGCCATCACCCGCGCAGGCCGGTCAATAGGACCGGGCCCAACGGGCGCCAGCGTCTCTGCGTCATGAACGCTGACATAGTCGATCGGATCGAAACCCGCGCCGGCAAGCGCCGAGCGCGCCGCATCCAGCGTGATGTCGGCCCGTCCGCCCGCCTCCAATGCCTCCACACAGGCCGCAAGCACGCTTGGCAGCACTGCAGCGCGTGCGCGCTCGCTGGCCGTCAGATAACGGTTGCGCGAGGACATTGCGAGCCCGTCCGGTTCGCGCAGGGTAGGACCGCCAAGGATCTCGACTGGCAGATCGAGGTCGCGGGCCAGTCGGCGGATCACCAGTAATTGCTGATAGTCCTTCTCCCCGAACACTGCGACGTCGGGCTGAACCTGGATCAGCAGCTTGGCCACGACGGTCGCAACGCCGGCGAAGAAGTGCGGCCGCGCTTCGCCCTCAAGCGGGGCAGAGACACCGGCCACCGACACCACCGTCGCGAAACCCTCCGGGTACATCTCATCAATCCCGGGCGCGAAGACAAGATCGCATCCGCGCGCCGCGAGCATCGCAACGTCCTGGTCCTC